>DASSRK010000100.1:0-9395 GCA_035701825.1 Steroidobacteraceae bacterium | reverse complement strand
AACATCGCGAAGAAGTACCTGTTGAGCAAGCAGGTCAAGCAGAACGGCCTCAAGCCCGAAGAGCTCAAGGTGAGCGACGAGGTCATCCTCGACATCATCCGCTACTACACGCGCGAAGCGGGCGTGCGCAATCTCGAGCGCGAGCTCGCGCGCATCTGCCGCAAGGCCGTCAAGCAGTTGCTGCTCGCCGCCAAGAAGGCGGAGAAGGGCGAGAAGTCGGAGAAGGCCGAAAAGCAGGTCACCGTCACTTCGAAGAACCTCGACAAGTACCTCGGCGTGCGTCGCTTCCGCTACGGCAAGGCCGAAGAGGAGAACCGTGTCGGCCACGTCACCGGCCTTGCGTGGACCGAGGTGGGCGGCGAGCTGCTGACCATCGAAGCCGCGGTGGTTCCCGGCAAGGGCAAGCTCCAGCACACCGGCCAGCTCGGCGAGGTGATGCAGGAGTCCATCCAGGCTGCGATGACCGTGGTGCGCAGCCGCGCCCAGGTGCTCGGCATCGATCCGGACTTCTACCAGAAGCACGACGTGCACCTGCACATGCCCGAGGGCGCGACGCCCAAGGACGGTCCGTCCGCCGGTATCGGCATGTGCACCGCGTTGGTCTCGGCGCTGACGAAGATCCCGGTGCGCTCGGACGTCGCGATGACGGGCGAGATCACGCTGCGCGGTGAAGTCCTGCCGATCGGCGGCCTCAAGGAAAAGCTGCTGGCGGCGCATCGTGGCGGAATCACCACGGTGATGATCCCGGTCGACAACGAGAAGGACCTCACCGAGATCCCGGACAACATCAAGGGCAAGCTGGATATCCGCCCGGTCAAGTGGATCGACGAGGTGTTCGAGATCGCGTTGGCGGCCCGGCCGACACCGCGCCTCGCGACACCCCCGCCGGCCGGTGAGAAGCGACCGCGGCGCGCCAAGGGCCGTACGAACAAGACCGTCCAGGCCCACTAGGGAAGCACGCTGCCCCACTCAACGGACCCGGCCGAAAGGCCGGGTTTTGCTTTCCGGGCGCGGCCCGTGGCAATAGCCCTTTTTCTTTGGGGGTCAGTCCGCTAGACTGCGCGGCCTTTCGCGGGCGGCCTATGCCAGGGTGCTTAGCTCAGCGGTAGAGCATCGCCCTTACAAGGCGAGGGTCGGGGGTTCGAAACCCTCAGCACCCACCAAAAATTGGAGCGGTAGTTCAGTTGGTTAGAATACCGGCCTGTCACGCCGGGGGTCGCGGGTTCGAGTCCCGTCCGCTCCGCCAATCTTTGAGAGCCCAAGCACAGGAAGAGGGATGCTGCAGCGTACTCGTGATTTCCTTCACCGCCACCCGTGGTTCGCTTGGTTAGCCCTCGCTCCAATCGCCGGCATCTTCGCCTTCTCGATTGGTTCCAATCAGCTCGGCAACGGTAGCGCCGGCCGCGAGGACGCCGCGGTCGTCAACGGCGAGAAGATCCCCGGCTCCGAGGCCGCCCAGGCCTGGAGCGAGATGCAGAAGCGCTGGTCGCAGCAGTTCGGCACCGAGGTACCCGCCGATCAGCGCGCGCGCATGCAGGACAACATCCTCGACAACCTCGTGATGCGCAAGGTGATGCAGCAGCGCATGCAGGACGAGAATTTCCGTGTCAGCGAGCAGCGCATCCTCGCCGAGATCGAGAAGATCCCGGCCTTCCGCAACGAGGAAGGCAATTACGATCCGGCACGCGCGCGCCAGGTGCTCGCGGCGAACGGCATCACCGAGCGCGAGCTGTACAACCAGACGCGCAGCTCGCTGTTGCTGAGCCAGCTCGAAACGGGCCTCGGCAATTCCTATTTCCTGATGCCGTCCGAAACGCGCCGGCTGTTCGACCTGGAAAACGAAGAGCGCGAAATCGAGTACGTGAAATTCGATGCCGCAAAGCTCGCCGGCGACGCGACCATCGACGAGGCGGCCATCCAGAAGTACTACGACGAGAACGGCGACCGGTTCATGACCACCGAGTCGGTCTCGCTCGAATACGCCGAGTTGCGCCTCGAGCAGCTCGCCACGCAGGTTGCGCCGACCGAGGCCGACCTGCGCAAGCTTTACGACGAGAACCACGACGTCTACGTGACCGACGAGGCGCGGCGCGCCGCGCACATCCTCATCACGGTGGACGACGGCAACGACGCGGCGGCCCTCAAGCAGGCGCAGGCCGTGCTGGCCGAAGCCCGTGCCGGCAAGGATTTCGGCGAGCTCGCGCGCAAGTACTCGAAGGACGCCGGCACCGCGAATGCGGGCGGCGAGCTCGGCACCGTGCAGCATCGCGATATCCCCGGCCCGGCCGGTGACGCGATTTTCAGCATGAAGGTCGGGGAAATCGCCGGCCCGGTGAAGGCGCCCGAGGGTTACCACATCATCAAGCTCGAGGAGATCACCCCGGGTGGGGCGAAGCCCTTCGAGGAAGTCCGCGCCGAGATCGACTCGCAATATCGACATGACAAGGCCGCCGACCTGTTCGGCGAGCGCCAGGACCAGATCGCCGCCATGCTCGAGAAGGGCGAGACCGACATCGACAAGCTCGCGCAGGCCCTGGGCCTCACGCGCGGCTCGATCCCGCAGTTCCTTCGCGGTGGCGGCGCCGAGCCGCTGGGTTCCAGCAAGGATCTGCAGGACGTGGTGTTCGACGACTCGACCCTCAACCAGGGCAAGATCGGCGGCCCTGTGGCCCTGGGCGAAGACCGGCTGGTGCTGGTGAAGGTCACCGGACACAAGAAGGCCGAGGTCAAGCCGCTCGCCGAAGTGCACGACCAGATCGTCGAGCTGCTGCGCCACGAGCGCGGTATCGAAGCCGCCAAGGCCGCCGCCGCCGAGCTGGTGACCAAGCTCGAGGGCGGCGAGAAACTCGCGACGCTCGCGCCCGCGCTCAAGGTCAGCGTCGAGCCGGCGCGTTTCATCGGTCGAGTCGATCCATCGGTGCCGGCGGCGCTCGCCACCGCGGTGTTCGAGGCGCCCCGTCCCGGCGACAAACCGGTGGTGAAGAGCGCGACGCTCGATGACGGCTCGACCGCGGTATTCGTGCTGACGCGCACGCGCGTCTCCGATACCAGCGGCAACCCGCAGCTGGTCCAGCAGCAGAACGCGCGTCTCGCGCAGCGTTCGGGCAACGGTGACATCGCCGCTTACTTCGCCGAAGCGCGCCGCAAGTCGAAGGTCGTCAAGAATCCGAAGGTCTTCGAGTAAGCGCGGACCGCGGTCCGCGCGCGACTCACGCGCCGCCCTGCCCGGATTCGGAGAGCTGGGTGTAACGATCGACGACGGTCGTGGTGACGACGTCCGACCCCACGTTGACCATGGTCCGCGTCATGTCGAGGATGCGGTCCACGCCGAGGATGATGCCGAGGCCCTCCGGCGGAATTCCGAACGACGCGAGCAGGCCGGCGATCAGCGGTAGCGAGCCGCCGGGAATCGCCGCGACCGCCACCGCCGACAACACCGACAACAGCAGCAACGTGATCTGCTTGGCGAGGCCGAGCTCGACGCCGAACACCTGCGCGACGAACAGCACCACGCAACCCTCGTAAAGCGCCGTTCCCGCCATGTTCATGGTGGTGCCGAGCGGCAGCACGAAACCAGCCACGGCTGGCTTGACTTTGAGCTGATCCTGGGCGACTGCGAGCGCGGCCGGCAGGGTTGCGGCGCTGGAACTGGTCGAGAACGCGGTCACCAATACCGGGCGCAACTGTTTCCAGAATTCGCCCAGGCGGCGCTGGGCCAGCAATCGCACCCAGATGGACATCGTGCCGAAGAGATGGAGCAGCATCACGGACACGCAGCACACGACGAACAGGCCGAGCGCAACGACGATGCCCCAACCCACCTTGATGATGACGCTGTAGATCAGCGCCGGCACGGCGAACGGCGCCAGTTTCAGCGCGAAGTGCACGATGCCGGTCATCAGGTCGTTGACGAGCCCGAGGCCCGAGCGCAGCTTGTCGCGGCGTTCGCCGCCCAGGCGGATGGCAGCCGCGCCCACCAGGATCGCGAACAGGATCAGCGGCAGTACGTCACCGAGAGTCCCGCGATTGTTGCCGACGAAGGCACCAAACAGGTTTCGCGGCATGAACATGTCGACCACGACCATGGGAGTCAGGTCCGGCTGCTCCGCGGTTCTTCCGATGTGTTGCGCCGCCGCCCCGCCGTATTCCTGCATCAGGCTGGCGCGTGTCTCGGGAGCCAGGGTCTCCCCCGGGCCCACCAGGTTCATGACCAGGAGTCCGAGCCCGACCGCGATCGACATGTTGAGGAAGAACAATCCGAACGTGCGGCCTGCCAGGGGGCCCAGCTGACCCAGGCGCTCGAGTTGCGCCACGCCCATGGCGAGCGAGGCGAATACCAGCGGGATCACCACGAAGAAGAGCATCCGCAGGAACACCTGGCCGAGCGGGTCCAGTACCAGAGTCGCGAACTTTCGCGCTCCCTCGAGCACGACTGGCGCAGCCCCGCCGATCGAGAGCGTGGCGATCCCGGCGATGGCGCCGATCGCCAGGCCTACCAGGATGCGATTAGCAAGCCGCGTGTCGACTTCGGTCATCGAAAGCCAGTCACTCGCCGCCCGCTTCCTGCGGGAAGCTCATGCCGACGGTGCTGAAGCCGGCGTCGACGTACATGATCTCGCCCGTCACGCCGTTGGCCAGGTCCGAGCACAGGAACGCCGCGGCGTTGCCGACGTCCTCGAGCGTGACGTTGCGGCGCAGGGGCGCGACGTCGGCCACGCGGCTCAGCATCTTGCGGAATCCGGCGATGCCGGCCGCCGCCAAAGTCTTGATGGGACCGGCCGAGATGGCATTCACGCGGATGTTGCTGGGACCGAGGTCCGCGGCGAGGAACCGCACGTTGGCCTCGAGGCTGGCCTTGGCAAGGCCCATGACGTTGTAGCTGGGAATGGACTTCACCGCGCCGAGATACGACAGGGTGAGGATGGCGCCGGCACGTCCTGCCATCAGCGGCTTCGCGGCGCGGGCGAGGGCGGTCAGGCTGTAGCTCGAGACGTCGTGCGCCACGCGGAACGCCTCGCGCGAAGTGCCTTCGACGAAGCCGCCCATGAGCGCCTCGCGCGGCGCGAACGCCACGGCGTGCACCAGGATGTCGATGTGGCCCCAGGCGCTCTTGAGCGCGGCGAAGGTCGAGTCGATCTCGGCGTCGTTGGTGACGTCGAGCGGCAGGACGATCTTCGACCCGAGGGATTCCGCCAGCGGCTGCACCCGGTCCTTGAACTTGTCGTTCACGTAAGTGAACGCCAGCTCGGCGCCTTCGCGGTGCATGGCCTGCGCAATGCCCCAGGCAATCGAACGATCCGACGCCACGCCGACGATCAAGGCGCGCTTGCCGCTCATGAACCCCATGAATCCCCCGCAATGAAATGAGACAGGCCGGCATTCTGCCAGCCTGACTCGCCGAAGGGGAAAAGTTGGGGGTTAGCGGCGGACGACGTTGACCGTGAGCTTCTGGCCCACCTTCAGCGTCGAGTGCCTGCTGATGCCGTTCCAGCTGACCAGGTCGGCCACGGACACGCCGAACACTTGTGCGATGCGCGAGAGCGTATCGCCGCTGCGCACCTTGTAGCTCACCTTGCGCGAATCGCCCGAGACGGACATGCCGCCCGAGCCACCGCCGCCACGCGTGTTGAGCACCAACTTCTGGCCGGCGCGCAGGGTGTCGCCCAGGCCCATGCCGTTGAGGCGCGCCAACGTCGCCACGTTCATGCGATGCCGCTTGGCGATGCGCCACAGCGAGTCGCCGCTCTTCACCACGTGCACTTCGGGACGACCGCTGCGCCCGCCGCGGCCGTCCACGCGCGCCGCGGCCAGCATGACTTTCGCAGGCAGGTTCACCACCGCGCTCGGTACGCGCAGCTCGGTGCCGACCACCAGCGAGTCGCTGCCGAGATTGTTCATGTCGCGGATCACGATGGGCTGTGTCTTGTACTTGTGGGCGATCGAAGCCACCGACTCGCCCTGGCGGACCTTGTGCAGCGACACGCGCACGCGCTCATCGGGGCTCAGCAGCTCGAGGTTGCGTCGAAACGCCTCCGCGGAATCGCGCGGCAGCAACAGGAAGTGCGGGCCGGCCGGATCCGTCGCCCAGCGATGGAAGCCGGGGTTGAGTTCGTACACCTCGTCGACCGTGATGCCGGCGAGCTCGGCCGCGAGGCTCAGGTCGAGCTGGCCGCCGGTCTCCACCTTGGCGAAGTACGGCTCGTTGGGAATCGGGCTGAAGGCGATGCCATAGTCCTCGGGATTCGCCACCAGGCGGCGCATGGCCATGAGTTTCGGCACGTAGGCGCGGGTCTCTGCGGGCAGGTTCAGGCTGAAGAAATCGACCGGCTTGCCCTTGGCGCGATTGGCGTTCACTTCGCGTTGCACGCGGAACTCGCCGCAGTTGTAGGCCGCGATGGCCAGCAGCCAGTCGTCGAAGAATTCATCGTGCATGTACTGCAGGTAATCGAGCGCGGCCTTGGTGGATGCGATGACGTCGCGGCGCCCGTCGTACCACCAGTCCTGCTTGAGGCCGAAGCGCTCGCCGGTCCCGGGCATGAACTGCCAAAGGCCGTTGGCGCGCACCCATGACTGCGCGTAGGGCTCGAAGGCGCTCTCCACCACCGGCAGCAGGGCGAGCTCGAGCGGCATGCCGCGCGATTCGATTTCCTGGACGATGTGGTGCAGGTACAGGCCCGCGCGTCCGAACACGCGTTCCAGGTACTGCGGATTGTTGGCGTAGAACGCGAGCTGCTGGTCGATGCGCGGCGAGTCGACATCCTCGAGCTTGAAGCCCGCGCGGATGCGATCGAACACGTCCGGGTATTGCTCGGGCGTCAGGCCCGCGACCGTCTGCGAACCGGCGCCGGCGAGCGCGGCGGCGCCAATCGGCGCCGGGGTGCTGTTCAGGGTGCCCGCGGACAGCGCGTCGATCGCATCCGGGGTCGAGGGTTCGGCCGGTGCCGGAATGGGCGCCCGCGGCTTCGAGGCATGGCGCGGCGCCGGGGTGGCGGCCACGGGGGCGTTCGGAGCCGTCGCGGCAGGCGCCGGCTGGGCCGCGGTCGCCTCCGGTGCAGGCGGCGTGGAAATCTCTTCTGGAGGAGGTGTTTGCCTGTCGGACGGGGCTGAGGCGCACCCGGCCATCACGATGGACAAAAATACCAACGGCGCGATCATGCGCCTTCCAGTGAATCCGACAGTCAATTCACACCCCCAAGGGGACTATCACGGGAGTACCGTCTGGTACGGTTTTCGATGTATGACGGTACTTGGTTAAGTGGCGGTATTTAAGCTGTAAGTTCACAGGATTGCTACCTTTTTTGTGATGTAATTCACGCCGTTTGTGACCCACGCCACTGCCATCACCGCTGTCGATTCCTGGCTCGGTTCCGGGCTGGGCCAGACTGTGCTACAGGCCGAAGCCGAGTTGATGGTTGAAGCCTTGGACGATGTTTTCGGCTGGGAGTTGCTGCAACTCGGCCTGTGGGGACCGCGCGACGCATTGTTGTCCGGTTGTCGCACGCGACGTCGCGCCATCATTGCCAACGAAAAGTCCCGAACCACCGACGCCGACATCGGCGCCCGGCTTTCACAATTGCCGATTTCCAACGGTGCGGTCGACGCCGTGGTGCTGCCGCACACCCTGGAATTCGAAACCGACCCCTTCGCCGTGGTGCGTGAGGCGGACCGCATCCTGGCGGGCGAGGGTCATCTCATCGTGCTCGGCTTCCGGCCGTTCAGCCTCTGGGGCTTTCGTAGCACGGCCATCAGCCGCGGCTACCCGCCGGGGCTCAAGCGCATGCTGGGCGCGCGGCGCGTCGCCGACTGGCTCGAGCTGCTCGGCTACGATGTCGGCGTGACGCGCAACTATCTATTCACGCCGCCGTGGGGCAAGAGCATGCCGCGCCCCGGCGCCCCATCGCAGCTGTTGCGGCGTGGCTGGCTCAAGCCATGGCCCGCGGGCGCCTACCTGATGAAGGCCCGCAAGCGCGTCTACACGCTCACGCCGATCCGCCCGCGCGTGCGCGAGCGCGTGCAGCCCATCGGCGGGCTCGTCAAGCCGACCACGCGCCAGAGTTCCTGATTGGCCGACGTCGAGATCTACACCGACGGCGCCTGCCGCGGAAATCCGGGCCCGGGTGGCTGGGCTGCGCTGCTGCTCTCCGGCGGCCACGAGCGCGAGATCTCGGGCGCTGAGGCCATGACGACTAACAACCGCATGGAGCTCACGGCGGTGATCCGCGCGCTGGAAGCGCTCAAGCGCACGGTGCGCGGGCGCATCTACACGGATTCGCAGTACGTGCGCCAGGGTGTGCTCGAGTGGATGCCCAACTGGAAGGCGCGCGGCTGGAAGACCGCGGACAAGAAGCCCGTGAAGAACCAGGATTTGTGGCAGGCGCTCGATGCGCTGTGCGCCAGCCACCAGCTCGAGTGGCACTGGGTCAAGGGCCACTCCGGCAACCCCGGCAACGAGCGCGTCGACGCGCTCGCGAACCGCGCCATCGACGCATTGCTCGGGTCGTAATCCGCGCGCGTCTTCTCTAGACTCGCGCGCCATGCGCCAAATCGTCCTGGACGTCGAGACCACCGGCCTGGAAGCCGCCGCCGGCCACCGCATCATCGAGATCGGCTGCGTCGAGCTGCTCAACCGCCGGCCGACCGGCCAGAAATTCCATCGCTACCTGAATCCGGAGCGCGAGATCGATGCGGGTGCGCTCGCGGTGCACGGCATCGAGCTCGCGAGCCTGATGAAGGCGCCGAAGTTCGCGGAAATTGCCGAGGAGCTGGTGGCTTTCATCGCGGGCGCCGAGCTCATCATCCACAACGCGCCATTCGACGTCGGCTTCGTGGACGCGGAGCTGGCGCGCCTCCCTGGCGCGCCGCGCACCATAGCCGGACTGTGCCGTGTGCTCGACACGCTGGCGCTGGCGCGCAGCCTGCACCCGGGCCAGCGCAACAGCCTCGATGCGCTGTGCAAGCGCTACAGCGTCGACAACACCAAGCGCGAGCTGCACGGCGCGCTGCTCGACGCCGGCATCCTGGTCGACGTCTACCTGGCGATGACCGGTGGCCAGAGTGCGCTGGCGCTGGACGTGAACGCGGCCGCCGACGCGGCTGTCATTGGGGCCGCCGTGCGCCCGCAACGGGCCGCCGGCATCACCCTGGCGGTGCCCACCGCCACCCCCGACGAGCTGCGCCAGCATGAGGCGCTGCTGGCGCTGATCCACAAGGCCAGCGGGGGAAAGACCCTGTGGATGGCCGGGACGGTGCCGGATGGCGACGGAACGCACATAAATCGCTGAAGTTCTCCTGTGGGCCTCGCCCGCGCATGGCCGGGACGGCAAGATTCGTGCGCGCGTGAAGGACCCCATCAAAAACAACGGAAAGGTCATGAAACTGAGCTTGAGAGGCTGCCG
>DASSRK010000099.1:0-3204 GCA_035701825.1 Steroidobacteraceae bacterium | reverse complement strand
CCGAGGCAACCCCGCGCGCATTGCACTCTCGGTACAGTCCACGACCGCTTTCAGTCGAGTGCGCCGCGGTCGCCGGGCGCTTGATCTTCGGCCTTGCTCGGAGGCCGCGACCATCATGCGATATCTCAGCGACGACGATCTGCGCACCCTCTCGCCCGCCGAGTCGGCCACGCTCGATACGCCCATACCGACCCGGATGATTTCCAACGGCGAGTTCACGCCGTTGCCGCAGACGCCGGACCAGCGGCGCGTGGAACGGGAGATCGGCCGTCTCGCCGAAGAGCTCGCGCCCGGGCACGGCATGAATCGCCGCCAGTTCCTCGCGTCGAGCGCCGGCATGTCGGCTGCCTTCGTGGCGCTGAACTCCGTGTTCGGTCCGCTGTTCGATGCGTCCAGGGCCGAGGCCGCGACGCCCGGCGTGGCCGAGGACCGGGCGCGCCAGCTCGCCGGCCAGTTCATCTTCGATTGCCAGACGCACTTCGTGCGGGATGACTACGGCCAGGCCGCCATCACCGGCCTCGCGCAATTCGCCAAGCAGTTCTGGAATCCCGGGCTGCAGAACGAGAAGTCCCTGGACCGCATGAAGTTCGCCAACTACGTGAAGGAGATCTACGTCGACAGCGACACCAAGGTGGCGCTGCTGTCCGGATCGCCGGTCGACGACGAGTTCAACCTGTTCCTGACCAACGACCAGATCGCCGCGGCGCGCAGCTCGGTCAATAGCATCGCGCGCTCGCGCCGCATGCTGGCGCATTCCATCATCCAGCCGATGAAGGACGGCTGGCTCGACGAAGTGGATAGATGCATCGAAGTCATCAAGCCCGACAGTTGGAAGGGCTACACCATCGGCGATCCGATCTTCCTCACGAAGAAGGGTTCGAACTGGCGCCTCGACGACGAGCAGCGCGTGTACCCGTTCTACGAGAAGTGCGTGAAGTCGGGCATCGACACGGTGTGCATCCACAAGGGCCTGCTGCCGGCCGACTACGAGAAGAGCTGGCCGGAGGTCTGGAAGAACGCCACGGTGTGGGATCTCGGCAAGGCCGCGCAGGATTGGCCGCAGATCACGTTCATCATCTATCACTCGGCGCTGCGCCCGTTCATCGAACTACCGGACGCCTCGCTCGAGCAATTCGAGCACACCGGCCGCATCGACTGGGTCACGGACCTCGCCGAGATCCCGCAGAAGTTCGGCGTGAAGAACGTGCACGCCGAGCTCGGCACCTGCTTCGCGAACACCTGCGTCACGCATCCGCGGCTCGCGGCCGCCCTGGTGGGCACGCTCATCAAGGGGCTCGGCCAGGACAAGGTGGTCTGGGGCACGGACTCGGTGTGGTACGGCTCGCCGCAGTGGCAGATCGAAGCCATGCGCCGCCTCGAGATCCCCGAGGACATGCAGAAGAAGCACGGGTTCAAGCCGCTCGGCGCGGCGGACGGACCGGTCAAGAGCGCCATCTTCGCGGGCAACGCGGCGAAGCACTACGGGCTGGATGCGAAGACCGCCCGCGAGGCACTCGACCTCGACGCCATCTCGGCGATGCGCGCGCACTGGGCCGGCAATCCGAGCAACCTGCGCTACGGCTACGTGGCATGAATCCGCCCGAACTGCTGGCGTCCTACTGGACGATCTGCGGCGCCGCGGAGCCGCATTCCGCGCGCGAGTACAGCCCGTTCAGCCTGCGTGACCGCGCGGTCTCCGCCTCGCGCGCCGGGTTCACCGGCATGGGCTTCTGGCACGCGGACGTCGCTCACCTGCGCGGCCAGCACTCGCTTCCCGAGATGAAACGCATCCTCGACGACAACGGCATCCGCCACGTCGAGCTCGAGTTCCTGGTGGACTGGTTCACGGACGGCGAGAAGCGCCGGGCCTCGGACGCCACGCGCCGCATGCTGCTCGAGACCGCGGCCGGCGTGGGTGCGCGCCACATCAAGGTGGGCGACTTCTTCAAGACGCCGGCGCCCATGGCCAGGCTCATCGACGAGTTCGCGAAGCTGTGCGGCGAAGCGCGCGAACATGGCACCAGGATCGTGTTCGAGTTCATGCCCTTCTCGCGCATCGAATCGCTGGCCGAGATGATCGAGCTCGCCACCGGCGCGGCGCAGCCGAACGGCGGCATCTGCGTGGACCTGTGGCACGTGGTCAAGCTTGGCATTCCCTTCGAGGCGGTGGCGGCGATTCCGAAGCCGTACCTCATGTCCGTCGAGCTCAACGACGGCTGGCGCGAGACGCCACCCGGCATGGACCTGGTCACCGAGACCACCTGTCACCGCTTCTTCTGCGGTGAAGGCGAGTTCGACGTACGTGGCTTCGTGAACCGCGTCCGCGGGATGTACGACGGGCCCTGGGGCATCGAGGCGCTGAACAAGGCACAGCGCGCCTGGCCGCTGGACGAGCTCACGACGCGCGCCTTCGCCACGACGCGCAGCATGTTCCGCGACTGACAGGTGCATGGCGACCGCGCGGCCGGTATCTTCCGCGCGCGTGAAGAAAACCTTCCTCCTGGTGCACGGCGCCTGGCACGGTGCGTGGTGCTGGCACAAGCTCACTCCGCTGCTCGAAGCGCAGGGCGCGCGCGTCATCGCGGCCGACCTGCCGTCGATGGGCGCCGACCGCACGCCGGCCGCCGAGGTGACGCTCGAGTCGTGGGCAGGCTTCGTCGCGGACCTCGTGCCGCTCGACGCGCCCTGCGTGCTGGTGGGACACAGCCTCGGCGGCGCGGTGATCAGCCGGGTTGCCGAGCTGATCCCGGAACGGATCCGCACCCTGGTCTACATGTCGGCGTACCTGCTGCCCGCAGGCGCCACGGTCGCGGCGATCGCCCGCACCGACGCGGAATCGCTCATCGCTCCCAACATGGTCCCGGTGCTGCGCGGCGTCACCTGCGCGTTGCGCGACGAAGTGGTGGTTGACGCGTTCTATGGCGCCTGCACGGAGAACGACCGGGCCTACGCCCTGGAACGACTGGACCCGCAGCCACTCAAGCCGCTGGTCACGCCGCTCGAGGTGAGCCTGGCGCGCTTCGGCAGCGTGCCGCGCGCCTACCTCGAGACCACGCGCGACCGCGCCATCTCGCTGGTCGCGCAGCGGCGCATGCAGGCCCAACTACCCTGCGCGCCGGTGTTCACGCTGGACAGCGACCACTCGCCGTTCCTGTGTCAGCCCGAGGCGCTGGCGCGGATATTGATCTCGATCTGAATCCCGTC
>DASSRK010000098.1:0-6227 GCA_035701825.1 Steroidobacteraceae bacterium | reverse complement strand
CGCGGGATTCGAGTTCACGAGGATGACGCGGTAGCCCTCCTCCTTGAGCGCCTTGCAGGCCTGCGCGCCGGAATAGTCGAACTCGCACGCCTGGCCGATGATGATCGGGCCGGCGCCAATGATCAGGATGCTTTCGATGTCGGTACGTTTTGGCATGAGTCTCTGCCGCCCCTCAGGCGGCCTTGTCCGGCGGCGGCTTGCGCGGGCCCCGCAGCTTCTGCTGGAGCCGGCGCAGCATCAGGTGAACGAAGCGATCGAACATCGCGCCCATTTCCTGCGGGCCCGGGCTCGCCTCGGGGTGCCCCTGGAAGCTGAAGGCGGGTTTATCGATTCTTGCGATGCCCTGCAGCGAACCATCGAACAGTGAACGGTGGGTTGCCTTGAGCGTGGACGGCAGGTCGCTCTCGTCCACGGCGAAGCCGTGATTCTGGCTGGTGATGAACACGCGCCCGGTCTCGAGGTCCTGCACCGGGTGGTTCGCGCCGTGGTGGCCGAACTTCATCTTCATGGTGCGCGCGCCGCTCGCCAGGCCCAGCAGCTGGTGGCCCAGGCAGATGCCGAAGGTCGGCAGCTCCGCGACGATCAGCGCGCGGATGGCCTCGATGGCGTATTCGCAGGGTTCGGGATCACCGGGACCGTTCGACAGGAAGATTCCGTCGGGCTCGAGCGCCAGCACTTCCTCGGCGGTGGTCTGCGCCGGCACCACGGTCATGCGGCAACCGCGGTCGGCGAGCATGCGCAGGATGTTGCGCTTCACGCCGTAGTCGAAGGCCACGACGTGCAGGCGCTGGTGCGCGCGCATCACCGGGCGATCCTCGGGCTGCCAGATGGATCCGTCGTTCCACTGGTAAGAGCGCTTGGTGCTCACCACCTTGGCGAGGTCCATGCCCTTCAGGCCCGGAAATTTCTTCGCGAGCCGCACGGCCGCGGCGGCGTCGATCTTGTCGCCGGCCATGATGCAGCCGGCCTGCGCGCCCTTCTCGCGCAGGATGCGCGTCAGCTTGCGGGTGTCGACCCCGGAGATCGCCACGACCTTGTGGCGCGCCAGGAACTCGCGCAGGTCCTCGGACTTGCGCCAGTTGCTCGACAGCGGCGGCAGATCCCTAACTACCAAGCCGGCCGCGTAGGCCGTCGGCGCCTCGAGGTCCTCGGGCGTGGTGCCGGTGTTGCCGATGTGTGGATAGGTCAGCGTGACGATCTGTCGTGAATACGACGGGTCGGTGAGGATTTCCTGATAACCGGTCAGCGCGGTATTGAAAACGACTTCGCCAGTGGTGTTGCCTTTGGCGCCGATAGACTGGCCGTTGAAGATGGTTCCATCTTCCAGAGCCAGGACCGCGGTTACCGTCACGCGGGTACTCCCCTCGAGCCTTTCAGGGCCCGACTTGAATGTTCAATGGATAGGTTGCTCTCCGTGCGGAGCGTACATGCACAAAGCGGGAGGAGTTCTTGCGAACATCCTCCCGCCCTGCGTTGGACTAACCCGTTTCGGATTAGGCGGCAAGTTTACGAAGCGAGCCCCGGGGTGTCCATGAAACTTCTGACTCGTTTTGCGCTGAATTGGCCCGGGAAGTTCTAACCCGGGAGAGCGAAAAGTCTCTTAAGCGGTTGTTTTTAATCCAAGTACGTTCCCCATGGTGTAACGCCCGGGTTTTTGCGCTGCGAGCCACGCCGCCGCCCGGACCGCCCCGAGAGCGAACACACCCCGGTCGGTGGCCTCGTGGCCGATGGTGACCCGTTCCCCGGTGCCGGCGAACAACACGGTATGAGTACCCACGATGTCCCCGGCCCGCACGCTGGCAATGCCGATTTCCCCCGGCCGCCGGGCCGACGACCCGGCCCGGCCGGTCAGCGTGTCGGCATGGATGTCGAGGCCGCGCGCCTGCGCCGCGCTGCCCGCGAGCGCCAGTGCCGTGCCCGATGGCGCATCCACCTTGTGCTTGTGATGCGCCTCGACGATCTCGATGTCGAACTCGGCCGGCAGCGCCTGCGCCGCGATACGCACCAGCTCCTGCGCGACGGCAACGCCGAGCGAGGTGTTGGGCGCCACGAGCACCGCGATGTCGCGCGCCGCGGCCGCGAGCCGCGCCTCGAACTCCGCGCCGTGGCCCGTCGTGCCGATGACGATGGGCACGCGCGCCGCGCGGCACACGTTGAGCGCGCGCAATGAAAGCTCCGGACGCGAGAAGTCGATGGCGACCTGCGCCTGGCCGAGATCCGGCGGCAGATCGCCGAGCACGCGCACGCCGAGCGGCTGCAGGCCGGCGAGCTCACCGACATCACGACCGAGCGACTTGCTACCGGCCGATGCGACCGCGGTGGTGATGGTCAGCGCGCCGTTGCCGGCGGCGGTCGCGCGCACGATGGCCGTGCCCATGCGCCCGGTGGCGCCGATCAACGCTGCTTTGGTCATGTGAACCCTGTCTCCCCTTCGGCGCCAGTGTGCCGCAGGCCCGCGAGTCATGCGAGACTGCCGCACCATGATACGCATCGGAATTCTCGGCGCGGCACGCATCGCGCCTCGCGGCATCGTCACGCCGGCGAACGCACAGCTCGGCGCCGAGGTGGTGGCGATCGCCTCGCGCGACCTGGACCGCGCGCGCAACTTCGCCGCCCAGCATTCGATCCCGGTGGCGCTCGGCGGTTACCACGAGCTGGTGATGCGCGACGACGTCGACCTGGTGTACGTGCCCCTGCCGCCCTCGGCGCATCGCGAGTGGTGCACGGCGGCTCTCGCCAACGGCAAGCACGTGCTGGTGGAGAAGCCCTTCGCCAGCAATGCGCAGGATGCCGCGCACATGGTGGCCGCGGCGCGTGCCTCGGGCCGGCATCTCATCGAAGGCTTCCACTACCGTTTCCATCCGCTGTTCCTCGGCGCGCTCGAACAGCTGCGCAACGGCGCCATCGGCCGCATCCGCCACATCGAGGCCATATTCAACGCCAACCTGCCGGACACGCCAGGCGAGCTGCGCTACATCGAAGCGCTCGGCGGCGGCGCCCTGATGGACCTGGGCTGCTATTGCATGCACTGGGTCCGCACCGTGGCCGCGGACGAACCCGCGGTCGTCAGCGCGCGGGCGCGCTGCGGGGCTCCCGGCGTGGATCTCGACATCGAGGCGCAGCTGGCGTTCACCAGCGGTCCGACTGCCACGCTCAAGTGCTCCATGCAGCCTGAAGATGGCGTCCTGTTCCGTCGTCTGCGTGTCGAGGGCGACCAGGGAGTGCTCGAACTCGACAACCCGGTCTCCCCGCATTCCGGCGCGACGCTGTCGATCGAGACGAGCGCGCCTTCGGCGCCACAGATCGTTTCCGGCGGCGACACCACGTTCCAGTACCAGTTGCGGCACGTGATCGAGGTCATCGAAGGCCGCGCGCAGCCGCTCACCGGCGGCGAGGACGCGCTCGGCAACATGCGCGCCATCGACGCCGTCTACCGCGCCGCCGGGCTGCGCCCGCGCGGCATCGCCAGCTGAGCCGTCCGCCGTGGCCGAACCCACGTCTTCGAAGAAGTGGGTCCTCGCGCTCGACCAGGGCACCACGAGCTCGCGCTCGCTGGTGTTCGACGCGCAAGGTCGCGTCGTGGCGCAGGCCCAGCGCGAGTTCA
The DNA here is from genome assembly GCA_035701825.1 of Steroidobacteraceae bacterium. GTDB lineage: Bacteria > Pseudomonadota > Gammaproteobacteria > Steroidobacterales > Steroidobacteraceae > CADEED01. Next base: position 2,623 of record DASSRK010000098.1, on the reverse strand, counting down.
CGCAGCACTTCCCGCAGCCTGGCTGGGTGGAACACGACGCGCGCGAAATCTGGGACACGCAACGCGCGACCATGCTCGAGGCGTTGCAACGCTCCCGCGCGACACCACGCGACATCGCGGCCGTGGGCATCACCAACCAGCGAGAGACCACGGTCCTGTGGGAGCGCGCCAGCGGCGAACCTGTCGCGCCCGCCATTGTCTGGCAGGACAGGCGCACGGCGGCCGCGTGCGACCGGCTGCGAGCCGCAGGCCATGAACCCGAGATCGCCGCACGCACCGGCCTGCTGCTCGATCCGTACTTTTCGGCCACCAAGCTCGCCTGGCTGCTCGAGCACGTGCCGGGCGCGCGCGCTCGCGCCGAACGCGGCGAGCTCGCCTTCGGCACCATCGACAGCTGGCTGATCTACAAGCTCACGGCGCATCGGCGGCACGTCACCGACGCGACCAACGCCAGCCGCACGCTGCTGTTCAACCTGCGCGACGCCCGCTGGGACGACGCGCTGCTGGCGCGCTTCGGCGTGCCGCGCGCCCTGCTGCCCGAGGTGGTCGATTCCTGCCTGGCACGCGCCGACGCGATCGAAATAGAGCTCGAGGGCGTCAAGCTACCGCTGGCGGGAATCGCGGGCGACCAGCAGGCGGCGTTGTTCGGGCAGGGTTGCTTTTCGACCGGAATGGTCAAGAACACCTACGGCACCGGCTGCTTCGCGCTCATGCACACCGGCAACGCTCCGCAGGTTTCGCGGCATCGCCTGCTGTCCACCGTGGCACTGAAGCGTGGCGCGTGCCAGTACGCGCTCGAAGGTGGTGTGTTCATGGGGGGCGCCACCGTGCAGTGGTTGCGCGACGGGCTCGGCATCATCGAACGCTCGACGGATATCGAGGCGCTGGCCGCGAGCGTGCCCGATACCGGCGACGTCTACCTGGTGCCCGCCTTCGCGGGCCTCGGGGCGCCGCAATGGGACGCCGCGGCGCGCGGCACGCTGATCGGCCTCACGCGTGGCTCGACGCGCGCACACATCGCGCGCGCGGCGCTGGAGAGCATCGCGTTCCAGAGCGCGGATCTCATCGGCGCGATGCGCCAGGATGCCGGTTGTGCGTTCCGTGAACTGCGCGTCGATGGCGGCGCCGCGCGCAACGACCTGCTGATGCAGTTCCAGGCCGACATCCTCGGCGTGCCGGTGCTGCGTCCGTCCAACACCGAGACCACCGCGTTCGGCGCCGCCGCACTCGCCGGCCTGGGCGTCGGCCTGTGGCACACGCAGGAGGAACTCGCCGCGACCTGGTCGCTGGAGCGCCGCTTCGAACCGCGCATGCGGCCGGACGAGGCTGCGCGCCGCGTGGCGCGCTGGCAGCAGGCGGTGGAGCGAGCGCGCGGCTGGGCGAGGTCGTCATGAGGCCCGGACGGCGCCACCTGGTCATCGGGGCCGTGGCCGTCGTGGCGATCGGAATCGGGGTCAATGCCTGGCTTTCGCGCCACGTGCTGCATTTCCTCGACGGCGACACCGCGTCATTCGTCGCCCTGTTCCCCCCGCCTCCGCCGCGAGGCTCCGCGCAAGAACGCGCCGAACTCGATTTCCTGCTCGGCCTGCAACACAGCCGCACGCCACGGGAGGTCGAATTCGCGCAGGCGGATCGCAAGACCAACATCAATCGCTTTGCTGGTGCGCTGGGCCTCGAACCGCGCGTGCTGGACGCGCTGTCGAGCGTCGTGGGCCTGGCCGAGGACGCCGAGGATGACGCGCGCAGCTACGTACGCGATGCCAAGCGGCACTTCCGGCGGCTGCGACCGAAGGAAATCGACCCCGCGATCGAGCCGTGCATCGGCGACGTCGCGGCCGATCTCTCCTACCCCAGCGGGCACGCCACCTGGGGCTTCCTCATGGGCTATCTACTCGCCGAGCTCGCGCCGGAACGCCGCGACGTCCTGCTGGCGCGAGCGACCGAATTCGCGCGGCAGCGCCTGGTTTGCGGCGTGCATTTCCCCAGCGACATGGAAGCCGGCCAGCGGGGCGCACTGTGGCTGATCGAGCGGATGCGTCTTAACCCCGCCTTCGTCGCCGCGGCCGAGCGGGCCAGACGGGAGCTGCGCGCGGCGCTCGCAGCCGCCCAGGGCACGCGCCATGCGAGCGCAGGTCGTTCACCGCTGAGGTGGTTGCTCCTGCCGGCCGTGAGGATAACGCCGGGATCAGCTGGGCTCGCTCGAGAAGAAACGCTTCACGCCTTCGAAGAAGCTCTCGCCCCGGGGAGCGTGCTTGCCGGCATCCTTCTTCAGCGATTCCTCGAACTTGCGCAGCAGCTCGCGTTGCTCCGCATTGAGGTTGACCGGGGTCTCGACCACCACGCGGCAGAACAGGTCGCCACGCGCGCCGCCGCGCACGGGCTTGACGCCCTTGTCGCGCAGCCGGAAGACGCGGCCCGACTGGGTTTCGGCCGGGATCTTCAGCGATACCTGCCCGTCGAGCGTGGGGACCACCACCGTGCCGCCCAGCGCCGCGGTCGCGAAGCTTACGGGCACTTCGCAGGACAGGTGCTCGCCGTCACGCTCGAAAATGTCGTGGGCGCGGACGTGTACCTCGACATACAGGTCACCGGTGGGCCCGCCATTGCGCCCAGCCTCGCCTTC
>DASSRK010000097.1:0-15678 GCA_035701825.1 Steroidobacteraceae bacterium | reverse complement strand
ATGCCGCTTCGGTATTACCAGCATCGCGCCACGCTCGTATTGGCGCTCGTCGACTTCGGCGACCGCGTGCTCGTTTTCCGCGACGATCGCGCACTCGCGGCTGCCGTCCAGGTCCTGGCAGAAGCTGCAGACATCGTAGGGCGAAAGTTCGAAAGTCATGCGGCCACTAGTCCCACCAGGGTGACGCGCACAACGACGCCGCCACGCGCGGTTTGAAGGCGCGCGTCACTGGCCGTCGCCTCCGGCGTGGTGCGCGTCGAGTGCCTCTTGCCCGGGGTGACTTCGCTCACCCGTGGACGACAACGCCGTCAGCATTTCCTCCGATTCAGCGCCCTCGATCCTCGAGCCCCTGGAAGGCCGGGACGGGCCCAGCACCAGCAGGACGACGATCGCACCCGCCAGCGGAATGAGCCAGATGAACGCCAGTTGCAGCGCCTTCTGTCTGCGGGTCACCACGGCCGAGCGCATCGAAATGAAAGTCGCGATGGCATTCAAGGTGAGCAGCGCCAACAAGACGACGATGAGGACTGCGATTGCCACGTCAACCACCTAACTAGCAGAAGATGATGAAGCGTTCTCCGCCACTTCGCACTCACCCGCACGAAGCCGCTGAATTCTCCAGCGATTGGCTCGCTGGAGCATCACAGGGTAGCCATTGAGCAGCAAATTGAACACGAGAATCCATGCGGCAACTGTATTCCGGCCGTTTGCGAGGTAAAGCAACGCCACGGCCGATGCAAGAACCAGCGAGGCGCCGTGACATATCTCGGCGCCCCTCATCATCTGTTCGGTACGGTCCAGGGACTCCAGCCGGTTCTTGAGTTTCGGCGGCGGCTCGAACCCATGGATCATCGGCCATAACGGCGTGGCGACCATCCGTTTCACGAGCCCCACTCCGAGCCAGCGATACAAGACGGGTTCGATACGGTGCACGGGCTCGAGAAAGGCTGGCAGGCGCAGCGCGCCTCGCATGAATGCAGCGAGAAACAGGCCGTTCGGTCCCCAGGCAATGGCAATCGCCAGCGACGGAATCGCGGAACGCGTCCAGGCGCACAGACCGATGATGCCGGCGATTATCAGGACCCGGAACATCCATACCTTGCGATTCATCGACCGCCGGCTCTCCATCCATGTGCCGCGGCGGCGCCCCTACTCCTTCGAAACCGGCCAGCGAATCGTGACTTCACCGGTCGTGGTGCTCGATCCATCCGGGACCAGCGGAAAGAAGAGTCGCAGTTCCTTGGCGCCTGTCGGCACAGTCACCAAGGCACATGCACTGGCAAACACGCGCATACGTTTCTCCGTCGTGTCTTTCGGGCTGCGTCAGTGAACGATCTTCTCGTAATCCTTGTTCACATCGACCCGATAATAATAGAACGAAATGCTCCAAGCCTTCGGACAGGGCCGCTCATCGGACACGGCGAACTCGTCCTTCCTGATCCGGATCCGATGCAGGGGCATCTTGCACCCGCCTGCGCTACCCTTCCCGCCCCATGCGCGTCCTGCTCGTCACGCCGCCGATGATCCAGCTGAATACGCCGTACCCCGCGACGGCGTATCTCACCGGCTTCCTGCGCCTGCACGCAGCGCGACTCGGTCTGCAAGTGACCCAGGCGGACACCTCGATCGAGCTCTTCCTGCGCCTGTTCTCGGCGCCCCTGGTCACGCACATGGCCGGGGAACTGCGTGAACGTGGCCGCACGATGCGGCCGGCCGCGAAGATGCCACCCTCCATCGCGCACTTCCTCGAGCACGCCCAACGCTATGCGGACACGGTCGAGCCGGTGATCCGCTTCCTGCAGCGCCACGATCCGAGCCTGGCATTCCGCATCGTCGGCCGCGCCTGGCTGCCGGAAGGCCCGCGCTTCGAACAGGCGTTCGCGGAGCAGATCCAGGCGGCGTTCGGCACGCTCGGTACCACGGAGCAGGCACGCTATCTCGCGAGTCTCTACGTCGACGACCTCGCCGACGTCTGGCGCATCGGCATCGATCCGCGCTTCGAGCTGGCGCGCTATGGCGAGCGGCTCGCCTCGAGCGCCGCCTCGTTCGATCCGCTGCACGATGCGCTCACCGGCGAGGCGACGCTGGTCGATCGCACGCTCGACGACATCACGCGCGAACTCATCGCCGCGCAGAAGCCCGACGTGGTGGCGGTGACGGCGCCCTTTCCCGGCAACGTCTATGGCGCGTTTCGCATGGCGCACGTCATCCGTGAGGCGGCGCCGAAAGCCACGCGGGTGCTGGGCGGCGGCTGGGTGAACACCGAGCTGCGCGCGCTGCGCGATCCGCGCGTGTTCGATTACTTCGACTACGTGACGCTCGACGACGGCGAGCGGCCGCTGCTGAACCTGCTCGAGCGGCTGGGCGGTGCGACCACGCCGCTGCTGCGCACCTGGGTGCGCGAAAACGGCGCCGTCGTGTTCAAGACCGACCCCGCTCAACACGACATCCCCGCCAAGGACACGGGCATCCCGACCTATGACGGGTTGCCGCTCGATCGCTACGTCTCGATCCTCGAAATGCTGAACCCGAGGCATCGTTTCTGGTCCGACGGGCGCTGGAACAAGATCACGCTCGCGCACGGCTGCTACTGGAAGAAGTGCTCGTTCTGCGACGTCTCGCTCGACTACATCGGCCGCTACGACAAGCCCGGCACCGACATCGTCATGCAGCGCATCCGCGCCCTGGTGGACGAGACGGGCGAAACGGGCTTCCACCTGGTCGACGAAGCGGCGCCACCGGCGGGCATGAAGGCGCTGGCGAAACGGCTCATCGAAGAGAAGCTCAGCATCACCTGGTGGGGCAACATCCGCTTCGAAAAGACCTTCACGCCCGAGCTGTGCCGGTTGCTGGCGGAGTCGGGTTGCGTCGCGGTCAGTGGCGGACTCGAGGTGGCCTCCGACCGCTTGCTGGAGCTCATGAAGAAGGGCGTGACCGTCGAGCAGGTGGCGCGCGTGACGCGCGCCTTCACCGACGCCGGCATCATGGTGCACGCCTATCTCATGTACGGCTTCCCCACCGAGACCGAGCAGGACACGATCGACGCGCTCGAGCGCGTGCGGCAGTTGTTCGCGGCCGGCTGCATCCAGTCGGCGTACTGGCATCGCTTCGCGGCGACCGCGCACTCGCCCATCGGGCTGCATCCGGAGAAATACGGCCTCACGCTGCATCCGCCCGCCGACATCCGCTTCGCGCACAACGACGTGGCATTCCGCGATCCGACCGGCACGGACCACGACTATCTCGGCGCCGGCCTGCGTCGCGCGCTCTACAACTACATGCATGGCATCGGGCTCGAGGCCGACGTGCGCGAGTGGTTCGATCCGCGCCCCGGGGTCCACCGCGGCAACGGCCGCAAGCACAAGGGGCGTCGCGCGGCGCGTTCCGTGCCCGCGACCACGGTGCCGCCGACGCTGATCGAGCGCTATCTCGCCTGACGTGCTGATCGCCTTCAACAAGCCCTTCGGCGTGATCTGCAAGTTCCGCCCGGAGCCGGGAAAGCCGACCCTCGCCGACTTCATCAAACTACCGGGCGTGTACCCGGCGGGGCGACTCGACACGGACAGCGAGGGTTTGCTGCTGCTGACCGATGACGGCGTCCTGCAGGCGCGGATCGCGGAGCCGCGCCACAAGATCGCCAAGGTCTACTGGGCGCAGGTGGAAGGCGTGGCGACCGAGGCTGCGCTGGGAAAATTGCGCCGGGGCGTGAACCTCGGCGATTTCACCACGCGACCCGCCGAGGCGCGGCTGATCGACGAGCCGGCGGCACTCTGGCCGCGCGATCCACCGATCCGTCACCGCGCGAAGATTCCCACTTCGTGGATTGAGATCACGTTGCGCGAAGGCAAGAACCGCCAGGTACGGCGCATGACGGCCCAGGTGGGGTTCCCGACGCTGCGCCTGGTGCGCGCATCGGTCGGCAAGGTCAGCGTGGCTGGAATCCCGCCCGGCGAATGGCGCGAGATCGAGGCGGATTCGCCATGGGCGTCGCCGGGCGGATAACCGGCGCAGAGTCGTGTCGTCTTCGGCGCCCTCTTCTAGGCGCGCGAGACCATGAACACGCCGGCGATGGTGATCGCGCCGCCAACTAGCATCGACGTCAGCAACGGCTCGCCCAACAAGACCACGCTGATCGTGACTCCGAAGACCGGCACGAGATTGTTGAAGATGCTCGCGCGGCCGGCGCCGAAGCGCTTCACCGACATGTAGTACCAGACGAAGGCGAGCGCGGTCCCGCACACGCCGAGATACAGCAGCGAGAGATTCACCCGCCAGTCGAACTGCGCGCTGCGCAGGGCGTGGAACTGCGGCGCGGACACGAGCCCGAGCAGCAGCGTGCCCCACAGCGCGGCATAGTTGGTCGCGGCCAGGGGCGAGAGGCCGCCGAGCACCTTGCGCCCGATGATGGTGTACAGCGCCCACGACACCACGGCCGCGAACATCAGCAGTTCCCCGCTGCCGATGCTGCCGCGCGCGAGGCTCGCCAGGTCTCCGCGCGATACCACGACCGCGACGCCGAACAGCGCGACAGCCACGCCCAGCCAGCGCCGCAGCCTCAGGTGTTCCTTGAGCACCAATGCCGAGATCGCGATGGTGATGGCCGGGTTGAGCGCGATGATCAGCGCGGCGCGGCTTGCCGGCAGCCTTTCCAATGCGCCCATGAAGAACAGGTTGTAGGCGAACACGCCCAGCAACCCGAGCACGAACGTCCCGAGCCACTGCGCGCGGCTCAACCGGGGCAGCCCGCCTTCGAGCAGGAACGCCGCGGCCAGCAATGCGATGCAGGCCACGATGTAGCGGGCGAACGAGCCCATCAGCGGCGTGAGCGAAGCGACCACGATCTTTCCGCCGACGAAGGTGCCGCCCCAGATGGCGGGGACGGCGACCAGGCGCGCGTAGTCCGCGGAGCGCGGGTCCTGCGGATCAATGCCGGATCCTGATCCCGGCGCCTGCTTCGGCATTACTTGCGGCCCCAGGCGACGAAGTTGCCGTTGCGGAAGCCGGGCTTGCCGTAGGTGAAGGGCTCGCCTTCGAGGCCGGTGACGGAGCCGCCGGCGGCGGCGAGCACGGCGTGACCGGCGGCGGTGTCCCATTCCATGGTGGTGCCGACGCGGGGATAGATGTCGGCGGCGCCGCTGGCGACCAGGCAGAACTTGAGCGAGGAGCCGATGGAACGGAACTCGCGCACGGGGTAGTTAGCGAGGAAGGCATCGGTTTCGGGCGTGCGGTGCGAACGCGAGGCGACGGCGGTCAGGCCTTCGGCCGGCGGCGTACGCACCTGGATGGCATTGCCCAGCGAGGGCATGGTGCCGTCGGGATCGGCATTGATCTGCCCGGCGCGCCGCGCGCCAACGTCGCCCCAGTACAGCTCGTGTCGCGCGGGCGCGAATACCAGGCCGACCACGGGCCTGCCCGCTTCGACCAGGGCGATGTTCACCGTGAATTCGTCGCGATGGCTGATGAACTCGCGCGTGCCGTCGAGCGGATCGACCAGGAAGAACCGGTCCGCGATGACCGGGACGCGGCCCGCGGCCACGGCCTCTTCCGCCACCACCGGCACTCCCGGCGCGATCCTCGCCAGGTCCGCCAGGATGATCTTTTCCGCGGCCTCGTCCGCCGCGGTCACCGGCGAGGTATCAGCCTTCTCGTGCACGGCGAAGTCCGTCGCGTACACCGCCATGATGGCCGCGCCCGCGCGCTGCGCGGTGTAGATCAACGACTGCACCAATGCGCTGGCCTCAGTCACGTCGCGCCTCGCTCATGGCGGCCGCGAGGTCGCGCGCATCCTCGCGCGCGAACACCTCGGCGGTGGTCGCGGTCATGCGACGCGTCCAGTTGGAGTACTCGATGCTGGTGCCCGGCACGTTCACCGGCTCGAGCATGCCGATCATGTCCTCGAGTTGCACGGTCACGAGCGCCGCGGGGCTGCGGGCGAGGAATACGTGCACGGCGCGCGACAATCGCGGCGAATACTCCGGCACGCCCTCCTCCTCGGGCCATAGTCCCTCGCGTTTCAGTGCGCGCAGCAGCCGCTCGCGCGCCCCGGCCCGTTCCCTGCGTGCCAGCGCCGTGACCTCGGCACTCGCATGGAACCCGAGCTTCTCCCACAGATCGATGTCGTGCCCACTCCACCAGCCGTGCAGCGTCGGCAGGTCGTGCGTGGTGACCGTCGCCAGCGCGTGCCGCACATAGTCGGCCGGCGGCACGAACTCGCCGTTCTTCTGTTCGAACATGCTCACCTTGTAGTGATAGACCCCGAACTGTGGCAGCGCACGGCGGATCTCGTCGGGCACCACGCCGAGATCCTCGCCGACCACCAGGCATTGCTGCCGGTGGCTCTCGAGCGCCACCACGCCTAACAACTCTTCCAGCGGATAGTGTACATAACCGCCGTCGGCGGACTTGAGCCCGCGCGGCACCCACCACTGGCGGAACAGCGCCATGACGTGGTCCAGGCGCAGCGCGCCGCAGTTGCGCATCGAGGCGCGGATCAATGCGGTGAACGGCGCGTAGGCCGCGGCGCGCAGCGCGCGCGGGTCCTGCGGCGGGATGCCCCACTCCTGCCCGCCGAGCCCGATCGGATCGGGCGGCGCGCCGATGGCCGCGCCGGTGCAATACAGCGCCTGGTCCGACCAGGTCTCGGAGCCCGAGGCATTCACGCCGACGGCGTAGTCGCCGTACAGCCCGATGCTCAGGCCCAGCTCGCGCGCCAGCTCGCGCACGCCCGCGAGCTGCCCGGCGGCGAGCCACTGCAGGTAGCCATGGAAATCCACTTCGTCGGCGTGTTGCTCGCCGAAGCGGCGCACCGCTTCGTGGCTGGGGTGCCGATACTCCTCGGGCCAGTTGTGCCAGCCGGCCGCGGTGCCATGGTTCCTGCGCAGGTAGCCATCGATGGCATCGAACAAGGTGTGCAGCCGCAGCGGTTCGCCGCGCTCGCGCAGGAACGCGCGGCACGCGGCCGCGCGCGCGGTGTGGCGCGACAGGTGCTCGTCGCGGAAACGCTCGAAGGCCGCGTGCAGCACCGGCATCTTGAGGCTGGCCACCGCCGGATAGTCGACCTGCCCGGTCGCGCGCACCTGCGCGAGCCGGGTGCGAAATCCCGGGTCCGACATGAGGGCCTGCGCGCGCCGCGAGCCCTGCACCTCGAGCACCGCCGACACGTCGATGAACATCACGTTGAGTGCATGGCGGCTCGAGGCGCTGTATGGCGAATACAGGGTCGGGTCCGACGGAAACAAGGCATGCAGCGGGCTCACGCCCACGAAGTCCGCACCCGCCTGGGCGGCATGGCGCAGCACTTCCTTGAGGTCGGTGAAGTCGCCGATGCCCCAATTGCTGGCGCTGCGCAGCGTGTACAACTGCACCGCCACGCCCCACAGGCGCGCGCCGGCGGTGAGTCTCGCCGGCTCCCAGCACTTGTCCGGCGTCACGATCAGCGGACAGGTCTCGGTCCCGGCGTGTTCGAGATCGAGGGTCAGGCGGTGATAGCCCGGCGGCAGATCGGAGGGCAACGCGAGGTCGCGCAGCATGTACCAGCGGCCGCGGCTCTCGAACGAGCCGCGCTCCGGCAGCTCCCAGGCGCGTACTTCCCCGGCGCGCATGCCGCCCTGCTCCAGGCTGATGCTCCAGCGCAGCAGCGCGTTGTGCTCGATCGCCGGCGTGTTGATCCGGGCGGCGCGCGCGCCGTTGCGCAGCACCACCACGTCGCCCAACAACCCGTCGGGATGCGCGGCCTCGGACTCGCGGATCTGCTGCTCGAGCACCTGCGCATCGTCGAGCCGGCAGTGCATGGCACGCAGGATGGCGCTCTTGGTGGCGAGCGAGAAATGCCTGAGCTCGCCCTGGTACGAGTGATATGCCTCGCCGATGCCGCGGGCGCGCGCCAGCCGCTCGATCAGCGGCGCAAGGGCATCAGCTTGCACGGCGCAACGCCAGCGCCTGGTACGGCCCCAGCTTCACGGGACCCGCCGGCAGGCGAAAGCCGGTGACGATGCCGACCGGGTGCGCGGTGTCGATCACCACGTCCCAGGCGCTGCCGTCGGTGAACGACGGTAGTTTGAAGGCGACCTCGGTCTCGGTCGGGTTCAGCAACAGCAGCGCGTCGGGCGCGCCCGAGGTTCCGCCGAGGCCGACCGCGAGCGTGCGCAGCTCCGGGTCGTTCCACTCGGCGTCCGTCATCTCGTGGCCGCCCGCGTGCCACCAGGAGATATCGCGCGTGTGCGTGGAATGCAGCGCTCCCTTGAGGAAGGTGTCGCGGCGCAGCGGCGGATTGGCCGCGCGCAGCGCCGAAAGCCCGCGCACGAACTCGAGCAGCGAGTCGTCTTCCTCGAGCCCGCTCCAGTCGATCCAGCTGATCTCGTTGTCCTGGCAATAGGCGTTGTTGTTGCCCTGTTGCGTGCGATACAGCTCGTCGCCCGCGAGCAGCATGGGAACGCCCTGCGTCAGGAACAGCGTGGTCAGCAGGTTGCGGACCTGCCGGCGGCGCAGCGCGAGGACCTGCGGATCGTCCGTCGGCCCTTCGACGCCACAGTTCCAGCTGTGGTTGTTGGCATGGCCGTCGCGGTTGTCCTCGCGGTTGGCCTCGTTGTGCCGCTCGTTGTACGACACCGTGTCGCGCAGCGTGAAGCCATCGTGCGCGGCCACGAAGTTGATGCTGGCCGTGGGCTTGCGGCCGTTGCGCCGGAACAGGTCGCTGGAGCCCGCGAAACGCTCCGCGAATCCGCCCAGCATGCGGCGGCCGCCGTGCCAGAAGGCGCGCATGGTGTCGCGGTAGCGATCGTTCCACTCCGACCACCCGGGCGGGAAATTGCCCAATTGATAGCCGCCGAGGCCGAGGTCCCAGGGCTCGGCGATCAGCTTCACGTACGCCAGCACCGGGTCGGCGCGCAGCGCCGCGAAGAACGGCGAGTTGGAATTGAAGCCGGACCGGTCGCGCCCGAGCACGGTGGCGAGATCGAAGCGGAAGCCGTCGATGCGGTACTCCTCGGCGAAGTAGCGCAGGCTCGCGAGGATGTCGGCCTGCACGATGGGATGGTCGCAGGCCACGGTGTTGCCGCAACCCGTGACGTCATCGTAGAAGCGCCGGTCCGTGGCGCGATGGAAGTAGTAAGCCCGGTTGTCGATGCCGCGGAACGAAAGCGTCGGCCCCAGGTGATTGCCTTCGGCGGTGTGGTTGTAGACCACGTCGAGGATCACTTCGATGCCGGCCGCGTGCAGCGCCTTGACCGCCTGCTTGAGCTCGACCACCGGGTCCTTGACCGCGTAGCGCGCGCTCGGCGCGAACCAGGCCATGGTGTTGTAACCCCAGTAGTTGGTGAGGCCGCGCTCGACGAGGAAGCCCTCGCTGGTGAACGCGTGCACCGGCATGAGCTCGACCGCGGTCACGCCCAGCGACTTCAGGTGATCCAGCACCGCGGGCACGGTGAGCGCGAGGTACTTGCCACGCCACTCCGGCGGCACCTGCGGGTGCAGCTGCGTGAAGCCCTTGACGTGCAGCTCGTAGATCAGCGTGTCGCGCCAGGGCACGGCCGGCTGCTTGTCGCCATTCCAGTCGAACGCGCCGTCGATGACCCGGCAGCGCGGCATCGAGGGCGCCGAGTCGACCAGGCTGGGCCTGAGGCCCTCCGCGTCGGCGGGGTCGTAGCCGAGGATGCTGTCGTCGTTCCCGGGCTCGCCCACGATGTCGCGCGCCCACGGATCGATGAGCAGTTTGTTGGCGTTGAAGCGGTAACCTTCGCGCGGATCGTAGGCGCCGTGCACGCGGATGCCGTACAGCGTCCCGACGCGCGCCAGTTCGCGCTCGACGAAGCCGTGGTGGATGGGCCCGGTGCGCCCCGGCAGCGTGATGCGCGCGGTCTCGCGCTGGCCGGTGGAGTCGTACAGGCACACATCGACGCGCGTGGCCGCGCGCGAACGGACGGCGAAGTTCACGCCCTCGCCGGTCCACGTGGCACCGAGGATGTCGGCGGTACCGGTATTCATGCGCGCCGGAGGAACACGCCGGCCAGCGGCGGCAGTCGCATGCGGATCGCGTGCGGATAGCCGTGCACGGTGTGCGGGAAGCTGTCGTAGCCCGCGACGCCGGCGAAGCCCGAGCCGCCGAAGCCGGGGTAGTCCGAGTCGAACAACACTTCGTAGCGGCCCGCGTCGGGCACGCCGAGCCAGTAGTCCTCGCGCGGCACCGGCGTCGCGTTGAACACGCAGACGATCGGCGCGTGGCCCGGCTCCTGGCGCAGGAAGGCGAACACGCTCTCGTCGGAGTTGTGCAGGTCGCTCCAGCGGAAGCCGCCGGCGTCGCAGTCGCTGGCATGCAGCTGCGGATGGTCCCGGTAGAAACGCGCCAGCTCGCGGTTGAGATCGCGCAGCCCCTGGTGCGCGGGTTCCTTGAGCACCGGCCAGTCGAGCTGCTCGTGGTCGCGCCATTCGTGCCACTGGCCGAACTCCGAGCCCATGAACAGGAGCTTCTTGCCCGGATGCGCCGTCATGTATGCCATGAACAGCCGGTAGTTGGCCCGCTTCTGCCACTCGTCGCCCGGCATCTTGTCGAGCAATGAACGCTTCCCGTGCACCACTTCGTCGTGCGAGATCGGCAGGATGAAGTTCTCGGTCCACGCGTACATGAACGAGAAGGTGATCTTGTTGTGCTCGTGGCGGCGGTAGACCGGGTCCTTGCTGAAATAGTGCAAGGTGTCGTTCATCCAGCCCATATTCCACTTGAAGCTGAAACCCACGCCGCCCAGGTGCACCGGGCGCGACACGCCGGGGAATGCGGTGGATTCCTCGGCGATGGTGAGCACGCCGGGATGCTCGCGATGCGCGACGGTGTTGAATTCGCGCAGGAACTCGAGCGCCTCGAGGTTCTCGCGGCCGCCATACTTGTTGGGCAGCCACTCGCCGGCCTTGCGGCTGTAGTCGAGGTAGAGCATCGAGGCCACGGCATCCACGCGCAGGCCGTCGATGTGGTAGCGATCCAGCCAGTAGAGCGCGTTGGCCACCAGGAAGTTCTTCACCTCGTGGCGGCCGAAGTTGAAGATCTTGGTGCCCCAGTCCATGTGTTCGCCGAGGCGCGTGTCGGAATGCTCGTAGAGCGCGGAGCCGTCGAACTCGGCGAGGCCGTGCGCGTCCTTGGGGAAATGCGCGGGCACCCAGTCGAGCAGCACGCCGATGCCCGCCTGGTGGCAGCGATCGACGAAGGCCATGAACTCCTTCGGCGTGCCGTAGCGCGAGGTCGGGGCGTAGTAGCCCACCACCTGGTAGCCCCAACTACCGTCGAAGGGATGCTCGGCGACGCCCATGAGCTCGATGTGCGTGTAGCCCATCTCGACCACGTAGGGCACGAGGTGTTCGGCGGCCTCGGTCCACGTATAGAACGGCGGCTGCCGATCCCAGGCGTGGCGCCAGCTGGACAGGTGCACCTCGTAGATGTTGATGGGCGCGCGCCGCCAGTCGGTGCGCGCGCGGCGCTGCATCCAGCCGTCGTCGCCCCAGGCGTAACCATCGAGGTCGTCGACGATGGACGCCGTCTCCGGGCGCAGCTGCATGCGAAAGCCGAAGGGATCGGATTTCAGGAGCAGGTCGCCGCGCTGCGAGCGGATCTCGTACTTGTAGGCCGCGCCGACGCCGATGCCCGGCACGAACAGCTCCCACACGCCGGAGCTGCCGCGCGCCTGCATGGCGTGCTTGCGGCCGTCCCAGAGGTTGAAGTCGCCGACCACGCTCACGCGCTTCGCGTTCGGCGCCCACACCGCGAAGTGCACCCCGGAAACGCCGTCGCGCACGCGCGGATGCGCGCCGAACTTGTGGTACAGCCCGTAGTGCCGGCCCTCGTTGAACAGGTGCAGGTCGAAGTCCGAGAGCTCGTGCGAGAAGAAATAGGTGTCGTGCTTCACGACCTGGTTGTCGGCTCCGAAGCGCACGCGCAGGCGATACGGCACCAGCGGCCGGCGATACGGGATGCTGCCTTCGAAGATCCCGGCGTCGTGCACGCGCTTGAGCTCGTGCTCGTGGTCGGCGTCGTCCTCCCAGTACACCGCCACCGACTCCGCCCCCGGCTCGAACACCCGCACCATGGCGAGCGGCGTGCCTTCGGCGCGCGCGAACTCGTGGTAGCCGAGCAGCGAGCGGGGATCATGATGCGAGGCCTGCAGCAGCGAGCCGATTTCGGCTTTCGTGAGTTTGCCGGTCTTGTTAGCCATTAAATGGGGACATTCCTCATTCAGATCACCGGCCTGATGTTCCAGATGGTGTCGGCGTATTCGCGCACGCTGCGATCGCTCGAGAACGGGCCCATGGCAACGGTGTTGAGCACCGCGCGGCGGCTCCACTCCTCGGTCTGCCGATACAGCGCGTCGACGCGATCCTGCGCCTCGCAATAGGCCTTGAAGTCCGCGAGCACCAGGAACGGCTCGCCGTCGGAGGTGAGCCGATCGACGATCATGCGCGCATAGTCGGCCTCGCCGCGGCTGAAGGCGCCGCTGCGGACCATTTCGAGCGTGTTCGCGAGTTCGGGGTTGGCTGCCACGTACTCGCTCGGCCGGTAACCATCGGCGCGCAACGACGACGCCTGCTCCGCGTTCAATCCGAAGATGAAGATGTTGTCCGCGCCCACCGCGTCGGCGATCTCGATGTTCGCGCCGTCGAGCGTGCCGATGGTCAGCGCCCCATTGAGCGCCAGCTTCATGTTGCCGGTGCCCGAGGCCTCCATGCCCGCCGTGGATATCTGCTCCGACAGGTCCGCCGCCGGCATGATCACCTGCGCCAGCGACACGTCGTAGTCCGGCAGGAACACGCACTTCAGGCGGGTCAGCGTCGCCGGGTCCTGGTTGATGGTGGTGGACACATTATTAATGAGTCGGATGATGGCCTTGGCCATCACGTAGCCCGGGGCCGCCTTGCCGGCGAACATCACCGTCCGCGGCACCCAGTGCTCGTCGGGCCTGGCCTTGATGCGGTTGTAGCGCGTGATGACGTACAGGATGTTCAGCAACTGGCGCTTGTACTCGTGGATGCGCTTGACCTGCACGTCGAACAGCGAGTCCACGCTGATGTTGATGCCGGTGCGCCGGTCGACTTCTTCCGCCAGCGCGATCTTGTTGTGCCGCTTGATGTCGCGGAACTGCGCGCGGAAGTTGGGATCGTCCGCCGCCCAGCGCAGCCGCTCGATCTCCTCGAGATCGTTCTCCCAGGCGCTGCCGAGCCGCTCGGTCAGCAGGCGCGACAGCCGCGGATTCGATTGCTTCAGCCAGCGCCGCACCGTGATGCCGTTGGTCACGTTGGTGAAGCGGTCCGGGAACATCTGCGCGAAGCCCGAGAAGATGGTCTTCTGCATGAGGTCGGAATGCAGCTTGGCGACGCCGTTGACCTTGTGCGAACCCACCACCGCCAGGTGCGCCATGCGCACGCGCCGGCCGTGCGATTCGCCGATGATCGACAGCGTGGTCTTCGCCGCTCCATCGCCCTTGAATTTCTTCTCGACCTCCAGCAGGAATTCCTCGTTGATGCGATAGATGATCTCGAGGTGCCGCGGCAGGAAGCGCTCGAAGAACTGCACCGGCCAGGTCTCGAGCGCCTCGGGCAGCAGCGTGTGGTTGGTGTAGCCAAATACCTTGCGGCACAGGTTCCACGCATCGGCCCAGGGCATGTCGTACTGGTCGACCAGCAGGCGCATGAGCTCGGGGATGGCGAGCGTCGGATGCGTGTCGTTCAACTGGATGGCGAGCGAATTCGGCAGCTCTTCCAGCGCACGCTCCTCGGCGAGGTGCGTGGCGAGCAGGTCCTGGATGCTGGCGCTGACGAAGAAGTACTGCTGCTTGAAGCGCAGCTCCTTGCCCTGCGGCGTGGAGTCGTCGGGATACAGCACGCGCGACAGGTTCTTCGCCTCGACCTGGTCCTCGACCGCCGCCGGGTAGTTGCCGGCGTTGAAATCCTCGATGTGGAACGGCTGCAGCGCCCGGCCCGACCACAGCCGCAGGTGATTCACCGTCGGGGATCGGTTGCCGGGCACCAGCTGGTCGAAGCCCACCGCGAGGATGTCCTGCGTCTCGACCCAGCGGGAACGCTGCGCACCGCCGACGTCGTGCGTGGTGAGCACGCGGCCGCCGAAACGCACGATGTAGCGCGCATCCGAGCGCGGGGTCTCCCACACGTTGTGCAACCTCAGCCAGGTGCTGGCGGACTCGCGCTGCGCGCCGTCGGTGTCGATGGACTGGGTGAAGATGCCGTAGTCGTAGCGGATGCCGTAGCCCGTGGCCGGGTATTGCAGCGTCGCCAGGGAATCGAGGAAGCAGGCCGCGAGCCGGCCCAGGCCGCCATTGCCGAGTCCCGGATCCACCTCGAGCTGCACCACCGAGTCGAAATCGTGGCCCATGCTGGCGATGGCCGCGCGCGCCTCGTCGATCAGCTCCGCGTCGAGGCTCGACAAGGCGTTCAGCAGCGAGCGGCCCGGCAGGAATTCCATGGACAGGTAGCACAGGCGCTTCACGTGCGCGCGCGCCACGCGGCGCTGGGTCGCGAGCCAGCGCGCCGACAATTCCTCGTGTACGCCGAGCGACAGCGCGTCGTAGATGTCGCGCGGGGTCGCCGTGTCGGGTTCCTTGCCTAGGCTGCGCGTCAGGCGGTCGTAGATGACCGCGCGCAGGCTGCCGCGCCGGAGGATCGACCCCGCCGTCAGTGTCGGCTCATTCAACACTCGAACTACCTTTCATCCGTCAGACGAGACATTTCAGGACATTTCCGTTGACAGCACCGCCATTGCATGCACGGTGGCATGCAAAAACTATGTCGGCGGCGACAGACCGGTATCATATGCACCTCGCGAGCGCAGGGCTGCAGATTACCAAGTTGTCCGCGGCTTCCGTCCTCGCGCTGCACCAACATCGGCACCAGGTTGACGCGGAATGCACCGACAAGCGATTGGCATTGACATCGGAGGGTCGTCCATCAAGGCGGCCGTGGTCGATCTGGGCCGCGGATGCCTCGTGGGTGAGCGGCGCAGCGTCCCCTCGCCCGCCATGTCCGCGGTCAGCGAGATGCTGCACGCCATGGCGGAGGCGGTGCCGGAAGACACCGCCCACCTGCCGGCGGGCGTCACCTTCCCGGGCGTGGTGGTCGCGGGCACCGTGCATACCGCGGCCAACGTCGCCAAGTCCTGGATCGGGCAGCCGCTGGCCGAACCTGCCGCGCAAAAGCTCAAGCGCGACGTGGTGGCCATCAACGATGCCGACGCCGCCGGGCTCGCCGAAGTGCACTTCGGCGCGGCGCGCGGAGTATCCGGCACCGTCATGGTCCTGAGCCTCGGCACCGGCATCGGCTCGGCGCTGTTCGTCGACGGCCACCTGGTTCCCAACACCGAGCTCGGCCACCTCGAGTTCGACGGCATGGAAGCCGAGATCCGCGCCTCCGGTCGCGCCCGCATCGAGCGCAAGCTCGACTGGCCGGGCTACGTGAGCGAGCTCAACTACGTGCTCAATCGCGTCCATGCGTTGTTCTGGCCGGACCTCATCGTGCTGTGCGGCGGCATCACCGGCGACCACCCGGACCTCGCCGAAGAGCTCAAGGTGCCGACGCGCCTCAAGCTCGGCGCGCTGCGCGCCGACGCCGGCATCGTCGGCGCGGCCTACGCGACCACGCTCAAGAAGGGCGTGTGGATCGACCAGGCCAAGGCCGCGGGCGAGTAGTTAG
>DASSRK010000096.1:0-10347 GCA_035701825.1 Steroidobacteraceae bacterium | reverse complement strand
GTGAAGCGGCTGTCGCGCGGGATCCACGTGGATTCGGCGATGCAGTTCTCGGTGGCGAGGTAACCATCGTTGGCGCACACCTCGATCGGCCGCAGCGCGTGCACCGGCATGTCGATCCACGGGCTGGCGGGCAGGCCATTGAAGAGCGCGAACATCAGCGGTGCCGCCATGGCGGATCCGGTGAGGCCGGGGCGGCCTTCGCCGCTGGCATTGCCCACCCAGACCCCGACCGTGTACCGGGCGGTCGTGCCCACCGACCAGCCGTCGCGCAGGCCCCAGCTGGTGCCGGTTTTCCAGGCGATGCGGCGACTCGAGGCGAAATTCTTCCAATGACCCTCTTCGCCGGGCCGCGGCACCTCGAGCAGCGTGTCGAGGGTGAGCCAGGCGGCGCCGGTGCCGATGGCCTGGCCGCGCGGCGTGGCCTCGTCGCCGCGTCGCACGCGCAGCGCGCGGAAGTGCGGCGTCGGCGCGGCGGGCCCGGCGCGCGCGATGTCGGTGAGGCCGGCGTACATCGAGGTGATGTCCCAGAGCGAGCCTTCAGCGCCGCCGAGGATCAGCGTGAGACCGTAGTCGTCGGCGGGGCGCGTGAGTGTCGTCATGCCGGAGTCGCGCAGCAGGTCGGCGAAGCGCGCGATGCCGTAGGTTGCCAGCATGCGCACCGCGGGCACGTTGAGCGAGCGGGCCAACGCCTCGTCGGCGGGCGCGGCGCCGCGATACTGCCGATCGAAATTCTCGGGCGCGTAACCGTCGTAGTGCGTGGGCACGTCGGGCCAAAGCATTCGTGTCGTGAGCGAGCCGTCCTCGAGCATGGCCGCGAACAACAGCGGCTTCAGGATGCTGCCCGTGCTGCGCGGTCGGCGCACGATGTCCACCGCGTAACCACGCGACCCCAGGTCCGGCACCATTTCCTGGAAATGGGGTCTGACCCCATTTCCGACGTAGGCGAGGACTTCGAAGGTGCGGTTGTCGACGATCAGCGCGGCGGCGTTGTAGACCTGCTGGCGTGCGAGCTGCGCCGAGTGTTCGCGCACGCGTTCGGTGGCCTCGGCCTGCAGGCGCGCGTCGAGCGTGGTCTCGATGCGGTGGCGCGCAGGGTCCTGCGCGCGCAGCGTGTCGAGCAGGTGCGGCGCGAGATCCGGAAGATCGTGCGGCTCCGCCGCCAGCGGCTCGCTGAGCGCGAGCTCGAGGTCCAGCCTCGACAGGTCACCCGCGGCGAACAACCGGCGCAGCACGAAATCGCGCCGCTGCTGCAGCCTATCGCGGTTGCGACGCAGGTGCACGAGCGAGGGATTGTTGGGCAACACCGCGAGCGTCGCCGCCTCCGCCCAGGAGAGTGTCGCGGCGTCACGGCCGAAGTAGCGCCACGAGGCTGCCTCCAGCCCGACGACATTGCCACCGAATGGCGCATGCGCGGCGTACAGCGCCAGCAGCGCGTCCTTGTCGTACGCCGTCTCGAGCCGCAGCGCGAGCGCAGCCTCGGCGAGCTTGGCGCCGAGATCGCGCGCATCCGGCTCGCCGCTGCGCGAGGCGCGCGACAGTCGCGCGAGTTGCATGGTGAGCGTGCTGCCGCCGCTCACCACGCGGCCCTTCGACACGTTCAGCTTCAGCGCGCGGGCGATGGCGAGCAGGTCGATGCCGTGGTGTTCCTCGAAGCGCTTGTCCTCGAATACGATCAGCGCGCGGCGGAACTTCAGCGGGACGTCGCCGCGCGGTGGAAAGCGCCACTGGCCGTCGCCGGCGATGCGCGCGCCGAGCAGCGTGCCATCGCGCGCCTCCAGCACGTACGACATCGGCTCGTCGAACAGCTCCGCCGGCAACAGCGCCCGGAACCAGGCGCCCGCCGCGCCGGCCGCGAGCAGCAGCAGGGCGAGTGACCGGCGCCGGCGCCGGGTGAGCCGCGGCATCACGCCCGCGTCCTCACTTCGTCCCGCGCGGCATGACTTCCACCCACTGGCCCTTGAGCCGCGCCTGCTGGCTCGCGTCGTACATCGCCTCGGCCGA
The DNA here is from genome assembly GCA_035701825.1 of Steroidobacteraceae bacterium. Lineage (GTDB taxonomy): Bacteria > Pseudomonadota > Gammaproteobacteria > Steroidobacterales > Steroidobacteraceae > CADEED01. Next base: position 8,346 of record DASSRK010000096.1, on the reverse strand, counting down.
CAGGCCGGGTAGATAGTAGCGCCCCAGGTAGGCCGCGTTGAGGCGCGTGCGGAAGCGGATCGAGTCGCCCGGCCGCAGGCTGAAGTACTGCATCAGCCGGTCGTCGCGGATGTCGACGTACTCGGCCTCCCGGCGCGTGGCGTCGGGCGAGCCATCGGGCGTCCACCACCACAGGTACGGTCGGCGCGGCTCGGCCGGCAAGGTCTCGCCGAGCGCGTTGCCGCCGTCCATGCGCTCGTTGCGGATCTCCCAGCCGGCCGGGACCATCTGCGTCAGCGCGAGGTTGGTGAGCCGGCGCGTGCCCGTGTTGTGGATCGTGACCTCGGCGACCAGGTCGTCGCCCTGCGTCAACCGCGCCACGCCGGCGAGCGGCGCGCCGTTGGCGTCGCTCCACGTGACGTCGATGGCCAGGCCGTTCTGCGCGGCATCCTCGTCGCCACTCCGGGCGATGCCGCGCACCGCGACCGTCGCATACAGCTTGCGGCCCGAGGTGTTGCGGATCCTGAGCGGCGTGCCGGCGGACGAGGGTGGCGGCAGCGCGAGCTGGACCACCGGCGAGTCACCCGCCGCGCGCGTGGCGCGCGCGGTACCGGCCGTGTACTCGAACGTGAACGGCTCGAAGCGGCTGGCCTGCGACCAGCGCGCCACGGCCACCAGCGCGAACGCCACCGACTGCGTGCTGTACCAGCCCTGGTCGGCGATCCGCGCCGAGATCTCGTCGACGAAGCGCGCCGCCTCGGTGTCGCGCCCCATGATGGTGAGGCCGAGCAACACGATGGCGCGGTCGCGCAGCGGCGAGCCGAAGGTGTACTCGCCGGCCGGCGAATCGGCGATCTCGAGGCGATCCCCCTTGACCAGCGCGGCCGCCGCGTCCGGCTGGTTGGCGAGCCCGTAGGCCGCGGCCAGCAGCCAGCGTTCGCCGGTGGACAGGGCCGGCGACTCGCGCAGCCGGTTCATCGCGCCGAGATCCGGCTGGCGCGCCAGCGCCAGCGTGAACAGCCGGTAGGCCTGCGAATAGCGCGCGGCCTCGGCGATGCCGGCGTGCAGCGTGGCCGCCCGGCGCGCCGCGTCCAGGTCCCAACGCTGCGCGGCCGCCTTCTGGTAGCTCAGCCACGCCGCCTTCATGTCGGCGGGAACCGCATAGCCTGCGCGCTCGGCCTCGAGCAGGAAGTGGCCGGCGTAGGTGGTGCCCCAGTCATCGCGCCAGCCGAGGCCGTAGTCGGTCGCCCAGCCACCCGGCCAGTACACGAACCCGCCGTTCGGCTGCTGGAAGCCGCGCAACCGCGCGATGGCGGCGCGCACGTTGTTGTCCACTTCGGCGCGACGCTTCGGGTCGAGCCGCAGCAGCGCCGGTAGATAGACCTGCGGGAAGGCGCCCGAGGTCACCTGCTCGAGACAGCCGTGCGGGTAGTGGACCAGGTAGTCGAGCCGGCCATCCAGATTGAGCGGCGGCAGGGCCGACACCTCGAGCGTGGCGCTGTGCGTGCCCTCGAGCCCGAATCCGCGCAGCTCGGTACTCCAGCTCTCGCCGGCCGGCAGCGTGCCGCGCGTGACGCGCGTCACCGGCGGGTTGGGGCTGCGCACCTCGAGCCACACGTCGGCCTCGGCGCGGTGCTTGCCGCTGGTGGCCACCACGTGGATCCTGCCCTTGCCCAGCCGGTCGAGTGATTTGAGCGACAGGAAGCCGAGCTTCTCCTCGGGCTTGTCGAAGCTGAGCGTGGTGCTCTTGCCGCCCACCGCAACGAAGCGGCCGTCGAGCTCCATCGACAACGACACCTCGCGGATGGCGGGATCGGCGCTGAACACCGACACCGGCATGGTGATGCGTTCATCCGGACCCACCACGCGCGGCAGCGTCGGCAGGATCATCAGCGGCTGGCGCACGAACACCGATTTCTCGGCCGAGCCGTAGGCGCGGCCATCGCCGGCCACCAGCATCACGCGCACCGCGCCCACGTACTGCGGCAGCGCGATCTCATGCGCGCGCTTCTCACCGGCGGCCAGCGAGAAGGGGCCGAGGAAGCGCACCACCGGCGGGAAGCGCGATTTGTCCTTTTCCGGGTTGGTCTGCTGCGCGCCGTCCGATCCGCCGAGTGCCAGCAGGCGATCGAGCGCGCCGCCGTAGGCACCGGCGACTTCGTCGAACAGATCCCAGGTGGAGACGCCGAGCTCCTCGCGCTTGTAGAACTCGGCGTGCAGGTTAGGCGTGCGGAAGCCGGTCAGGCCGAGCAAGCCCTCGTCGACGATGGCCAGGGTGTAGTTCATTGGCCGCCCCAGGGACTCGCTGACCTGCAGGGATGCCTTCGACTGCGGTTTCCACTCCGCGGCCGTGGTGATCTGCGGCGCGAGGTTCGTGGTCGGGTCGCTGACTTTCAGCGGAATGACGCCGTAGAGCCGGATGGGCCGGTCATTGTTCTTGTTGGCATGCGGTTGCACCAGCGTCACGGCCGCGTACACGTTCGGCGCCATGTCGCCGGTGATCGGGATGCTGACGCGATTCGCCTTCGGCTTCGCCTCGATCCAGCGGTACTCGAGGATGCGGCTGCCGGTCTCGAGCGTCAGCAACGCGCGTCCCTGGGAGGCCTCCGGCAACTGGACCACGGCGGTGTCGCCCACCTGGTACTCCTCCTTGTCCGAAGTCAGCGTGAGCACGTTGGCGGCGGGACCGGACTGGTCGCGCGCGTTGCCCGCCCACGAAGGCCAGTCGATGTAGAACACGCGGCCGGTGCAGTGACCGCCCGACACGTCGCAGGCGCGCACCAGGTAGCGACCCCATTCGGGAAACTTGATCTCGAAGGTGAACTCGCCCTTGCCGTCCCGGGTGGCCACGGTTTCCTGCTGGATGACCGACCGGCTCTCGCCCTGCGAATACTGCGCCAGCGAGTCGCCGTTCTGGTCCCACCACCACTTCCACTGGATCTTGTAGAGCGACACCTGCACCTTGTCGACGCTCACCGGCTTGCCGGCCGCATCGAGCGTCGCGAGCTCGACCACGTGCTTCTTGTCGGTCATCAGCATGTCGCGGGACACATCGCCCTTGGGCAGGCGCAGCCCCACGAAGCGCGCGAACGGCGCGAGCGTGCGCGTCTCGCGGCTGATGCTGAACGCGCCGCCGTTCTCGAACACGCGGGTGACGAACACGCCGCTCAGCATGCCGGGTGCGTCGTGCGGCAGCTCGAGGTTCTTCGAGAAGCGCGTCTTGCCGTTGGCATCGAGTTGCCCGTCGAACAGGGCCAGCGGCTGGCCGGAGAACTCGCGCGCCGGATCGTCGAACACGAAATCCGTGTTGCGCGTGAAGTGCGTCGGCGTGGGCCTGAGCGTGAGCTCGATGGCGGCGCGCAGGTTGGCGGCGGTGGCTCCCGAGAGCCACTGCGCCTCGAGGCCGGCTTCGAGCGGTGTGCTCTTGAGTACCTCGTCGTCTCCCAGGTCGAGGTCGATTTTCAGCCGGTTGGGCATCACGGTTTCGACCTTCAGCGTCTTGCGGAAGGCGGTGCCGCCGACCAGCGCGGTGGCGGTCCAGTCGCCGGTGAGCGCGTCGGGCTCGGTCTTCAACTCGAAGGCGTAGAACTGGCCCACCGGCCTGTTGCTGGTGAGCGTCTGCACCAGCTGGTTGCGCGGATTGCGCAGCTCCAGCGTGACCGGGTGGTTGGGCGGCAGGGTCTTCATCCGGTCCTGCAGCGCGAAGGTGAGGTAGATAGAGTCGCCGGGACGCCAGACGCCGCGGTCGCCGTACAGGAAGCCCTTGAGGCCGGCGGCCACGGACTCGCCGCCGACGTCGAAATGGCTGACCGGCAGCGCCGCGCCATTAGAGACGCGCAGGTAGCCGCGCCGGCCGTCGAGCGTGGCGATGAGCGCGAAGGGCTGGCCGGTGGGCGAGAGCTCGGCGATGCCCTCGCGATTGGTGCTGGCGCCGGCCAGCACCTGGTTCTGGTAATTGAACACCTCGATCTTCGCGCCGGCCAGCGGCTGCGAGGAATCCAGCGCGGTCGCGGCCACCAGCAGCTTGCCGCCCTGGCCGCGCTTGGCGATCAGGCCGATGTTGGAGGCCAGCAGGTTGCGCATGGCCTTCACGCCGTCGCTGTACGCGAAGTAGGCCGGCTTGCAGGGATCGTCGCGATCGTTCCAGTTGAGCGAGTCGTAGTACTGCTCGAAGTAGTCCCAGTTGCTGGGCGAGCTTTCGTCGCCGTCCTCCTGGCTGCGCGGCTCCTCGTCGGCGGGCGCGCGCTGTGCGGTGTTGGTCGGGTCGTCGGGACAGGTCCACACCGCGTCACCCGGGATGAGCTGCAGGCGCAGCTGGAACAGTCCGCCCGGATGTTTCCGCATGAGCTCGGTGACGTCGAGGTCGTAGCGCGTCCAGCGTCCCGGTACCGGCGCCGCGAGCGGCAATGACTTGCGCCACAGCACGCGCCCGACGCGGCCCATCTCCTGCGAACCGTCCAGGCGGTTCACCTGCAGGAACTGCGGGATGTTGTCCTCGAACACCTGCACGGCGGTGACGTGCACGGCACGCGCGCTCACCGCCTCGAAGGACACCGTGAGCCGCTCGGCATCGGGCAGGATCACGCCCTTGCCCACGAAGCGCACCTGCGGCTTGGTGCTGCTGAAAGTCAGCGCGAAGGTGCGGGTGCCGATGAGCTTGCCGCCGGCGGCGCTGCGCAGGCCTTCATCCAGGGTCAGGTTGACGTTGCCCATCACCTGCTCGTTGACGTACAGGCGCAGCTCGTGGCCGCGCACCTGGGTGGTGAACTCACCCTGCGAGAGACGCACCAGGCCTTTCAGGTCCTGGCGCGCGGCCAGCTTCTCGGAGAACTGCACGATGACCTGGCGGTTGCCGTTGTCGTCGTAGGCCTGCGCGCTGGTGACGGTGAAGGCATCGCGGCCCGGCACTTCGATCTTGCGGCTGTCGCGTGTCCGTATGCCGAGCGGCGCGCCGTCCCAGGCCAGTGTCAGCTCGCGCGCCTGCTCGCCACGCACGATGGCGCTGACCGTGAAGTCATGGCGATGGATGTCGGCGTGGTGCACCCAGGCGATGGGCAGCGTGGTGTCAAGCAGTGTGGCCTTTATGAGCTGTGTCACCTTGGCGTCGTCTTCCGAGTCGGCCGTGTTCACCGAGCCGCGCAGGAGCATGTGTGCCGGGTTGCCCGGATCGATATCCAGCCCGCGCATGGACACGTCGAAGTTCGGCTGCAGGGTCTGGACCAGGAACTCGTAGGGCGCGAGTGACTTGTCGACGCCCGGAAGGCCATTGGGAAGCACCTTCACCTTGTACGTGGTCCCGGGGGCCAACTCCCCGCCCTGGGCGGTGAACACGATTTCGCGGCGGCTCGACCAGGTCGCCTTGCCCCGGATGTCCGGTTCGACCCGAAGCTGCGCCGAGGCGTCGCTGCCCACCTTGTCGTCCGGGATCAGGTCGCCCCCGAATGCCACCCGCAGCGAGGTGCGGCGCGGGATGGCGCCGGTGGTATGCGCGGCGATGAGCGCCGTCCACAAAGGATCGGCGGGCGCGGCCGTCAGCGTGGCGGTGGCGGGCGGGGTGGGGTTGCAGCTTGCAGTGAACAGCAGCGCTGCCATGACCATGGCGGCACCGGTGATTCGGCGAAACATGCGGGCTCCGAGGCGAGGGTGGATCGGGACAGCCTCAGTTCACCCGTGGATCCTGCAAGAGTGATGCGGCAATTGTGGCAACAAAATGCAAGCGGGGCGGGCGCCCATCGGACACCCGCCCCGCCTGAGATCGGCTGACGTTCTAGCGACCGTCAGGCTTTGATCTTGAGCTGGTCGCGCAGCTCCTCGCCCATGCCCTTCACGGTCTTCGCCTTCTCAGCCGCCTGGACCTGCTTGCCGGACTTGAACTCGTCGCTGGCCTCGGCCCACATCGACTTCATCGACGCGAGGCTGGTCTTGGCGCCTTCGAATTCATCCTTGCTGACGCCCATCGGCAGGTGCTTCTCCTTCGACAGTTCGTCGACGCGGGTCTGGATCGATTCCACCAGCTTCGGCACCTCGACGCTCAGCGATTCCCACTCGTTCCTGGCGGTGGCGACCGCGGCGCGCGCATGCTCTCTGCCGGATTCAACGGCCGCACGCAGCGAATCGACCGCCTTGTTCAGCGCGGGCGTGCCGGCGATGACGTCGTCGTAGTCCTTGTTCTTGAGGCTGGCCTGCAGGCGGTCGAGCTGCGCCTGGACGCTCTTCAGGCCCTCGGGCGCGTAGCGCGCGGCGTCATCCTTGATGTCGGCCAGCGAGGTCTCGACCGCATCGAGCACCTTGGTGGCGTTGGTCTTCTGCTGGGAGCAGCCGCCCGCGATCAGCGTAGCCGCGACGACTGCGAGGAAAATGTTGTAACGACGCATGGAACTCTCCTGCGAGCCGGAAAGGAGCGGCTCAAGAAGCAGGAATCTTGTTAGCTGGGGCCGCACTCCGCAGCGCCGCGCTAACTAACTTGGGCGTAGGACGGGATTACCAGCCGTGTCAGTACAACCATACCGCGCCGCGCCACGGCGAGGAGGTATCGGTCTGATCGCCATCGATCCCAGTGGCGGCACTCTCGTCGAAAGGTGCTCCCACCGCGAGCACACGTCCGAAGTCCCCCAGCGCCACGCTGTTCCCGAACCACTGGGGAGTAGGGGTGTTCGCCTTGATGATCCGGCGCACGCTCCAGCCTGAGCTCTTGCGTTCATAGATGACGACGGTGCCGGTGTCGCGGTTGCCCGGTGATTCCGGGTCTCCGGGATAGGCAAGGCCGGTGCCGGCGCGGTCGTCGTGTGCATTGCCCAGGGCAAGAAGTTTGCCGTCGCGGCTGATGGCAATTGCCGAACGAGTCGCGAAGGTTGCGGTGACAGGACCATCGAAGTGTCCGTCGAGCAGCCAAGCTCCCGAGCTTTTGTCGAAGACTCTGATGCCATCCGCCTCGACTGCGAGACGAGTGCCGTCGCCATTGACGTCGATGCCACCTCGATCGGATTGTCCAGCGACATCGAGCGTTTGGCAGAGCGCCCAGTCGGGAGCCTGGAAGACCTGCACGATGGTCTGTCCGCTCAGGGCACAGCTGCGCACCAGGGTCCGACCGTCGCCACTCAATGAGTTTCCGCGGCAGATGCCAAGCACGTTTCCTTCCCTGGGTGCGGGCAGCGAAGTCGTGCGCTGCCAGCCGCTGCCGCCGTGGTGAAAAATGTCGACGGTCCCAAAGGACGACGGGCCCTCGTCGCTGGTGTTACGACCGACCGCCAGAGTGTCGCCGGCATCGTCCACGTCGACATCCACACCGAAGTAGTTGAGGCTGGTGGTCGCACCCGGGATCTTCTGCTCCTGGCTCCAGGTGACGCCGTCGCGCCTGAACAGATAGACGGCGCCGGTGGAGTACGGCGGTGCGGCGGTTGGCCTCTCGGTGGGTAGCCCGAGTGCCAGTAAGTTGCCGTCGCCGCTGAGCGCCAACGGTTTGCCGAGATAGTTCAGCGCCGTGCTCGTTTGCAGCGTCGAGGGCGCGAATCGTGCTTCGCGCCGCCAGGGCGCGCCGGAGTTCTTCCTTCGATAAACGTTGACGACGGCCGTATTGATGGCGTAGCCGACTGTTTCGCCCGTGAGTACCGCGAGCGTGAGGCCGTCGGCACTCAACGCCACGGCGTACCCGAACCACTGATTGGTGGCGACGTTGCTGGTCGGCTTGATGTATCCGATGGCGTCGGGCGCAAGACCGGAAACAACCAGCTCCGCCGAGTTCTTGCAGCCGCCAGGATTGCAGGCGGCGACGCGGTACCTGGCAACGCGCCAGTCGAGCAGGTGCACCGAGACGTTGATTCGGAAGCGCGAGCCGTCGCGCGGGGACATTTCCGTGTACTTGATCCAGGGGGCCTGGTCATTTGCCTTGAACCAGAGCTCGTAGGTGTTCGAGCGCGGCACCTGCGCCCAGTCGAATTGCAGCTGCTTGAGATTGGCACCGACAGTGACCACCGGTGCCGACTCCGGCAACGCCGCCCGGGAGAGTGTGGTGAACGCGCAGAGTGCAGCGCTGGCGAGTGTCTTTGTAAGTCGCATGGAGTGATTCCCTTGGGCCTCGTTGGCGCAATCGCGCCCGAACCATAGTCTGCGCGACGCGGCGGAAGCCACCCTTACGCTGGCGTCTGACAGCGGGTACGCGGGTCCTCCTGCAAGACGATGGGAGGAAACGCCCCGTCGGCGCGGGAAAAGGCCGTTGGGCGCCGGAAGCTAACTACTCGCCCGCGGCCTTGGCCTGGTCGATCCACACGCCCTTCTTGAGCGTGGTCGCGTAGGCCGCGCCGACGATGCCGGCGTCGGCGCGCAGCGCGCCGAGCTTGAGGCGCGTCGGCACCTTGAGCTCTTCGGCGA
>DASSRK010000095.1:0-5405 GCA_035701825.1 Steroidobacteraceae bacterium | reverse complement strand
GCATCGAGGATCTCCGGCGGGAAACGCGCTCGTGTCGAACGCGCGGCCGATGGTAGAGATTGTCTCGCGAGGCTGGCAACCGGCCATTCACGAGCGGCTGGAGACACGCCGCGGCTTCCGGCCAGCGGGGCGACGGGTTCGTGCGCTCGCCTGTTCCGCGAAAATGCGCCGCGCGTTCTGCACGATGGCCGCGACCGCCGGGTGCTTGATCTTCCGTTCGACGGAGAGCGCGTAGAACTGCACGCTGACGCCCTCCGCCGTGCCAATGGGAACCAACCCGTACAGCTCGCGGAAATATTCCACCTGCAGCGCCGGAACCGGTATCAGCCCGTGACCCGCGTGCGCGAACTCGCGCAGCAGTCCGTAATCCTCGAACTCGCCGACCACCAGCGCGTGGATGTCGAGCCGCGCCAGCCACAGGTCGATGGCGCGACGGATGGCCGTGTCGTTGGTCGGCAGCAGCATCGGCACGCCGTCGAGCGAGGCGGGGAAGCGGCGCTTCAGGTTGGCCGCGATTCGTGGCATCGACATCCAGGTGATCGCCGAGTCGCCGAGGTGATGGCTGTAGGCGCGCACGTTGAGGCCGGGCGTGATGGCGGCATCCGACAGCACGACGTCGATTTCGTGGACCGCGAGGTCGGCGGCGAGCCGCTCGAGCGTGCCCTCGCGGCACACGATGCGCACCGCGTGCTCCATGCGCAGCGCGGGCTCGATCAGCCGATGCGCCGTCTCCTTGGGCACCACGTCGTCGATGCCGACCACCAGGCGCAGCGGGCGGTGACTCGGCCGGTTCTCGAGCGCGTCGAGCAGCTCGCGTCCCAGGCCGAAGATCTCGTCGGCGTAGCCGAACACCAGCTTGCCGATCTCCGTGGGGATCAGCGTGCGCCCGGAGCGCGCCAGCAGCTTCTCGCCCAGCCGGTGCTCCAGCGTGCGCAGCTGCGCGCTGACGGTGGGCGCCGAGAGCGCGAGTTCGTCACAGGCGCGGCTCAGGCTGCCGGCGCGGACCACGGCCCAGAAGTACAGCAGGTGCTGGTAGTTGAAGCGCCGCAGGCGGGCCATGTCGCCTCCATGTTTCGGGAAAACCGAAGTATCGCGCAGAGTAATTCAAATTGTCCGAAGCGGGGACGCGGGCTACAAAGGCCGCACACACAAGGAGGCCGTCATGCGCGATTACCCCATCATCGTTTCGGACTTCGACGTCCAGCGGCTGCGCGGGCTGCTCGCCAACGGCACCGGAATCACCGCGCTCGACGATGCGCACCTGGAAGGATTGCGCGACGAGCTCGAGCGCGCGCTGGTGATGCCCGCGGGCGAGATGCCCCATGGCGTGGTCACCATGGGCTCGAAGGTGCAGGTGCGCAATCTGGCCGACGGGCGAATCCAGACCTTCGAGCTGGTCTACCCGCGCCAGGCGGATGCCTCGATGCAGCGCGTCTCGGTGCTCGCGCCGCTCGGCACCGCCCTGCTGGGCAACGGCGAAGGCGACATCGTCGAGTGGCAGACCCCCGGCGGCACGCGCAGCTTCCGCATCGAGCGCGTGGTGCAGGCCGGTCGCGGCGCGCGACCTTCCTCCGGGCGGCGCAGCGCCGGTGACGGGTTGCACGCGGCGAGGTGGGCATGAAAATCCTGTGCGCCACCGACTTGCGGCCCGGCACCGCAGTCATCGAACGCGCGCAATGGCTGGCGCGCAAGCTGTCGGGCGAGCTCACCGTGTTCCACGCGGTCGCGCCGGACGAGCCGCGCGGGCTGGCGCTGGAGCAACGCGTGTGGCGTGCCGATGCGCATCTGCGCGCGCGGTTCGACACGGCGACCGAGCGGCCACACCTGCGGGTGCGCGTCGGCGACCCGGGCAGGCGCATCGCCGAGATCGTCAACGAGAGCGCGACCGATCTCGTGGTGCTCGGCGCCAGCGCGCGCGGCGCTTCTTCCCGGGTGTTCGGGCGCAGCATCGCCGAGCGCGTGCTACGCGACACTCGGCGCCCGGCGCTCATCGTCCGGCAGGACTCGGCGCGCGAGTACGCGCGCGTGCTCATCGCGCTCGACGTGTCCAGCGAATCGGCCGCGGCGCTCCGGTTCGCCGAGTCATTGGCCCTGACGCAGGAGGAGATCACTTTCCTCGTACACGCCTACCGCCCGCCGTACGCGGGCATGCTCGCCTCGGTGGGCACGCGCTTCGACCGCATCGACATGCAGGCCGAGGCCTGGCGGCAGGAGTTCGAGACCGGCGTGCGCCAGTTCCTGCGCCGGCACAGCAAGGACCCCTGGCGCTATCGCCTGATCATGGCGGTGGATCGGGCGGTTCCCGGGATCCTCGCGGTCGCGGAGCGCATCCAGCCCGATTTGCTGGTGCTGGGCACGCGGGCGCAGGGACTCGTGTTGCGCACGTTGACGGGAAGCGTGGGTAACGAGGTGGCGGACGCCGCGAGCTGCGATGTGCTGCTGGTGCCGCCGCGCGCGGCGGGACCCGCGGAGGGAACGGCGGCCTGAGTCGCTGGATGCCCCCGCCGATCCGCGCAATCAATGGGGGGCACTGCACGCGGGTCGACGAGGGCTCAGCAAGGGAGGAGATCCCGAGACGGCGTTATACGCGCGGGGCCGGCCGAACCGCGCGGTGGCGCCGATTGAATCTCACTATGGCCGCGCTAGTGGCGGTCCGTCAGCGCGGGGATTTCGCCGCGGGCGCGCGCATGGCGGCCGTACACCAGCTCGAACAGCGGTGAGGCCATGAGCGTGGTCACGATGGCCATGAGCACCAGCATGGAGAACAGGGTCGGCCCGATGATGCCGACCTGCAGGCCGATGTTGACGATGATGAGCTCGGTCAGGCCGCGCGCGTTCATGAGCGCGCCGAGCGCCATGGAGTTGCGGTTGGGCTGGCCGGCGGCGAGCGCCGCCAGCCAGCAGGCGATGAACTTGGCGAAGATGGCCGCGGCGTGGATGGCCACCGTGATCAACAGCAACTGCAGCGTGTTGACCATGCTGAGCCGCGTGTTGAGGCCCGAGTACGTGAAGAACACCGGCAGCAGGAACACCAGCGTGAATGGCTCGAGCAGCTGGCGCACGCGTTGCGCGTAGACGCCGCGGGGCATGGCGGTGCCGATGAGGAACGCGCCGAACACGGCGTGCAGCCCGATGCGGTCGGATAGCCAGGCTGAGAGCGTGCACAGCATCAGCGAGATGGCCAGCACCGTGGGACTCAGCGGCTGGCCGGCGTCGTGCTGGCGCTCGGCGAGGCGGCCGAGCGGCGCGAACAGCCTTGGCCCGATGAAGATGAGCACGGCCGCGAGCGCCAGTCCGCCGCCGATGGCGAGCCAGGCGATGCCCGCGCCGGCGCCGAGGCTGGCGAGCACCACGGCCACGACGCACCAGGCGACGGCGTCACCGATCGCGGCGGCGGACAGCGCCTGGGTGGCGATGAGACTGCCCGAGAGACCGCGGTCGTGGATGATGCGCGCCAGCACCGGGAAGGCGGTGATCGCGATGGCCGCGCCGAGGAACAGCGTGGCGTTGAAACGCGAGACGCCGGCGGTGAACAGGTCCGGCACCTGCATGAGCCAGGGCGTCGCGACGATGGCGACCAGGAACGGCACCACGATCCCGGACACCGACACCGCGACCGCGCTCGGCGCGTGCGCCTTGAAGTCATCGCTGCGGAAGTCGAGCCCGACCAGGAACATGTAGATGGCGATGCCGGTCTGCGCGACCACGTACAGCAATTGCCGCGACTCGGGCGGGAACAGGAAGAGCTGCACGTCCGGCGCGATCGTGCCCAACAACGACGGCCCGAGGATCACCCCCGCGATCATCTCGCCGATGACCTGCGGCTGGCGCAGGAAACGCCGCACCAGCCAGCCGCACAGCCGGCAAGCCGCGAGGATCACGAACATCTGGAGCAGGAAAATCATCGAAGACGGTGCCGGAGCATGCATTCCGGCATAACTGGAACTGCGCGCGGACTAGTTATGCCGGAATGCATGCTCCGGCACCGTCTGACTCCCTTACCCCGCCTGGACACTCTGCAGGAATTCCTCGTGGGTAGGCAGGTGCGCGACCATGCCGGCGATGGCGGCGCGCGCGGTTTTCAGTGAATCGGTGATGTGCGCGTAGTCGAGGTTCTCGACGCGCGGGTGCCAGACGGCGGGCTGGATGCCCATGCCCTCGAACACCGACTGCCAGCTCGAGGCGCGGAACAGCTCGTCCACGCCCTCGCGCATCGCCCCGTGGCCGCGGAACAGCTCGATGCGCTCGCGCAGCGAGTCGGGCAGCGGGATCTTGCGGCACCACTGCCAGAACGGCGTGTCGTCGCGCGCCGTGGCGGCGTAGTGCAGCACGATGAAGTCGCGCACCTCCTCGAAGTCGCCCGCCATGCGCCGGTTGTACTCGCGGATCAGCGCCGCGTCGCAGTCGCGATCCGGGAAGTAGCGCAGGAAGAAATCCATGCCGCGCGCGATCAGGTGGATCGACGTCGCCTCGAGCGGTTCGATGAAGCCCGACGCCAGGCCCAGCGACAGGCAGTTGTTCTTCCAGAACTGGCGGCGGTGCCCCGTGGTGTACGGGATCACGCGCGGCTCCTCGATGCAGGCCGAGTCGAGCGAACGCAGCAGCGTTGCCCGGGCGGCCGCGTCGCTCGTGAAGCGGCTCGAGTACACGTATCCCTGGCCGACCCGCTGCTTCAGCGGGATGCGCCAGGTCCAGCCCGCCGCCTGCGCCGTGGCGCGCGTGTACGGATACAGCGGCCCCTTGTGCTCGGTCTTGCAGGCGACCGCGCGGTCGCAGGGTAGATAGTTGGACCAGTCGACGTTCTCGACGCCGAGCGTCTTGCCGATCAGCAGCGCGCGGAAGCCGGTGCAGTCGACGAAGAAGTCGCCGGCCATCTCCGTGCCGTCGGCGAGCTTCACGCTCGCGATGAAACCGTCCTCGCGCTGGGAGACTTCGACGACCTTGCCCTCGGTGCGGCGCACGCCGCGCTGCTCCGCGTAATTGCGCAGGAACCTGGTCACCAGCAGCGCGTCGACGTGCAGCGCGTAGTTGGCGCCGCCGATCGGCGTGTTGCGCGCCTTGGCCGGGTGGAAGAAGCGCCCCTGCTCCGCCATGACGTTGCACGGCGAGAAATCCGCGAGCGAGCTGGCGTCGCCGTGCGCGCGCGCCTTGAGCCAGCACTGGTAGAAATCCTGGTTGCCGATCGGCTTGCCGATGACGCCGAACGGATGGAAGTAGGAATCGCCGCGCTCGTGCCAGCCGACGAACTTGATGCCGAGCTTGTAGGTGGCGTCGGTGGCGTGGATGAATTCGCTCTCGTCGATGCCGAGCCGCTGGATCAGCGTGACGAACGGCGGCACGGTCGACTCGCCGACGCCGATGGTGCCGAGCTCCTCCGACTCCACCAGCTCGATCTCGCACAGCTC
>DASSRK010000094.1:0-17371 GCA_035701825.1 Steroidobacteraceae bacterium | reverse complement strand
GCCCGAATCGGCACGGTGGCCCGCGACCCGGTGCTGTCGGGGACTTCTTTCCGAATCCGCCGCGGACCGTGGCAACAGCAGCCCGGCACGGGGTCACGGGCCCGCCAGGTCCCCGGCGAGCGAAGGCTTTCTCGCACGGCGGCGATGTCTCACGCTGTCATGCCCGACTTGCGGTTGGCCGGGTCGTCCCACGTTGTTATAGTGCGCCCCCTTTTACGGGCCCCGGCCCCTGGCGGACGCCCGTCCCAAACAACTAAGTAGCTGATTCCCGACAGGAGTTCTGCATGACTGCCACGACGTGGCTGTGGCTGGCGATTGGCGCCGGCGTGATCGCCGTTTTGTACGGCGTGTTTTCGATGATGGCCATCCTCAAGCTTCCGGCGGGTAACGCCCGCATGCAGGACATCGCGGCAGCCATCCAGGCCGGTGCGAAGGCGTACCTCAATCGCCAGTACACCACCATCTCCGTCGTGGGCGTGGTGCTGTTCGTGGTGCTGGGACTCGCGCTCGACTGGTACACCGCGGGCGGCTTCGCGGTCGGCGCGATCCTCTCGGGACTCGCCGGCTACATCGGCATGAACATCTCGGTGCGCGCCAACGTGCGCACCGCCGAGGCGGCCAACACCGGGCTCAACGCCGCGCTGCAGGTCGCGTTCAAGGGCGGCGCGATCACCGGCATGCTGGTGGTCGGGCTCGGGTTGTTAGGCGTGGCCGGTTACTACACGGTGCTGTCGCACCTGCTGCCGCCCGAGAAGGCGGACATCGCGCTGCACTCGCTGGTGGGCCTGGCCTTCGGCGGCTCGTTGATTTCCATCTTCGCGCGCCTCGGCGGCGGCATCTTCACCAAGGGCGCCGACGTCGGTGCCGACCTGGTCGGAAAAGTCGAAGCCGGTATCCCCGAGGACGACCCGCGCAACCCGGCGGTCATCGCCGACAACGTCGGTGACAACGTCGGCGACTGCGCCGGCATGGCGGCCGACCTGTTCGAGACCTACGCGGTGACGCTGGTCGCGACGATGCTCTTGGGCGGCCTGATGATGTCCGGCATGGGCGTGAACGCGGTGCTGTACCCGCTCGCCATCGGCGCGGCCTCGATCGTCGCGTCCATCGTCGGCACCTTCTTCGTGAAGGTCTCGGACGGCGGCAAGATCATGAACGCGCTGTACAAGGGCGTGATCGTGGCGGGCGTGATCTCCGCGGTCGCCTTCTGGTTCATCACCCAGCAGCTGGTGGCGAACACCGCCGAGGCGCCGAGCCTGTCGCGCCACATGTTCTATTGCTCGCTCATCGGCCTCGCGCTCACCGCCGCGATGATCGTGATCACCGAGTACTACACCGCGACCGAGTACTCGCCGGTGCAGAAGACCGCGGCGGCTTCGCAGACCGGCCACGCCACCAACATCATTGCGGGCCTCGGCGTATCGATGAAGTCGACCGCGCTGCCGGTGATCGCGATCTGCCTCGCGATCTTCGGCGCGTACAAGCTCGGCGGCCTGTATGGCATCGCCATCGCCGCGACCTCGATGCTGTCGCTGACCGGCATGATCGTGGCGCTCGACGCCTACGGCCCGATCACCGACAACGCCGGCGGCATCGCCGAGATGTCGGGCCTCGACAAGAAGGTGCGCAACATCACCGATCCGCTCGATGCGGTGGGCAACACCACCAAGGCCGTGACCAAGGGTTACGCGATCGGCTCGGCCGGCCTCGCCGCGCTGGTGCTGTTCGCCGACTACACGCACAACCTCGAGACCCACCTGCTGGCCACGGGCCGCGACATGGTGCAGTTCTCGCTGTCCGACCCGGCCGTGATCATCGGCCTGTTCGTCGGCGGCCTGGTGCCCTATCTATTCGGCGCCATGGCGATGGAAGCCGTGGGCCGCGCCGCGGGCTCGGTGGTCACCGAGGTGCGCCGCCAGTTCCGCGAGATCAAGGGCATCATGGACGGCAGCGCCAAGCCGGAGTACGGCACCGCGGTCGACCTGCTGACGCGCGCCGCGATCAAGGAGATGATCGTCCCGTCGCTGCTGCCCATCCTCATCCCGGTGATCATCGCCTTCGCGATGAACTGGCTGATGGGCCCGGGCGCCGGCATCCGCGCGCTGGGCGGGTTGCTGATCGGCACCATCGTCACGGGATTGTTCGTCGCGATCTCCATGTGCACCGGCGGCGGTGCCTGGGACAACGCGAAGAAATACATCGAGGAAGGCAACTTCGGCGGCAAGGGCTCCGAAGCGCACAAGGCCTCGGTGACCGGCGACACCGTCGGCGATCCCTACAAGGACACCGCCGGCCCCGCGATCAACCCGCTGATCAAGATCATCAACATCGTCGCCCTGCTGCTGGTGCCCTTGTTGTAAGACGGTGCCGGAGCATGCATTCCGGCAAAACTCGAAGGGGCGCGACTGACGAAGTCGCGCCCTTTTCTTTTGGGCTTGAATTTGCGAGCCGGCAATATGAGCCCCATATCCCCGGTCCATGGTTCGAGACCCCTGGAGCATCTTCATGGCGAACGAGAATTTTCCGGTCGAGAAATCCGACACCGAGTGGCGCGCGCTGCTCTCCGCCGACCAGTTCCGCGTGCTGCGCGAGCACGGCACCGAGCGCGCGGGCAGCAGCCCGCTCAATTACGAGAAGCGCACCGGCATTTATCACTGCGCGGGCTGCGCGGAGCCGCTGTTCGAATCGAGCACCAAGTACGAGAGCGGTTCGGGCTGGCCGAGCTTCTTCCGGCCGCTGCCGAACGCCATCGCAACCAGCACCGATCGCAGCCACGGCATGACGCGCGTGGAAGCGCACTGCGCGAAATGCGGCGGCCATCTCGGGCACGTGTTCGACGACGGCCCGCAACCCACCGGTCAGCGTTACTGCATGAACGGCGTGTCGCTGAAGTTCGAACCGAAGTAGAAAGTCATGCCGGAGTGCATGCTCCGGCACCGTCTGGTCAGCGGCGGCGCAGGCCGGGGCGCACGGCGGTGCGCGCCGTGTCGCTGGTGGGGTCCTGGTTGGCTGCGGGATCGACCGCGGGGCCGGCGTTGACGAGCACCGCGCTCACCAGCTTGTTGAGCCGCGAACAGTAGGCAGCGACCTCGGGCGTGGCCGGCTCCACCTGCTCGAGCGCCTGCGCGATGTCGTGCAGGCGCCGCTCGATGCGCGAATCCATCTTCAATGAATGGGTCACGCAGGCGCTGACGCAGGCGGTGATTTCCGCATCGAGTTCGCGCGCGGCGGTGCCAGCGATATTGAGGCCGCGCATCTCGGGCGGACACCCCGCCTGCAGATGCTCGCGCCACATTTGCGACAGTTGCATCGCTCTCGCCTCCCCGGGGACATGCGGCCGAAAGTAACGCAATTTGCTGCACGCGTCCCCTGCATTTTGGTGCGAACGCGCGTGGCACCCGGCGACCGCGAGCTGCAGAAAAGGCCTCCGGTCCGTCGCACGCGGCCAACAACGAATTCCCCGCGCATTTTCCAGCAGCCATAAGTGCTTGATTCAGCGCAGCCGGGCACGGCGCCAAAGCCGTTGCGGCTGCGCCATCACCTCCCGGGCCTGCCATCGCGCGTGTCGGACGAATATGACGCGCACGACGGGCGCTCCCGGAAATAAGACCGCGCCCGGCCCGGTCTACCGCTCTAACAAACACGGGAGGCTTCGATGTCCGGACTCGCTCACCTTTTCGACTGGCACGCGCGGCTGGCGCGCATCCTCGACACCCTGCGCTCGCCGCTGCTGCTCGGCACGCGCTGCTGGGTGGCCTGGCAGTTCCTCAAGTCCGGCTGGCTCAAGCTAACTACCTGGGACGTGACGCTCGAGCTGTTCCGCAGCGAGTACCACGCGCCGCTGCTGTCGCCGCTGGCCGCGGCGCTGCTCGGCACCTTCGGCGAACTGTGCTTCCCCCTGCTGCTGCTGGCCGGGCTGTTCACCCGCGTGGGGGCCCTCGGCCTCTCGGTGGTCAACGTCTTCGCGGTGGTGTCGTACTGGCACGTCCTCGGCAGCGAGGGCTACGAGGCCGCCCTCGCGCAGCACGTGCTGTGGGGGTTCATGCTCGCGGTGATCGCGGTGTTCGGCGGCGGCGGCCTGGCGCTCGACCGCTGGTGGGCCACCCGGTCGCCGGCGCTGCCGGCGCACGCCTGACCGTATTACGCCACCGCGCGCGACTGCGCCTATACTCGGCGCGCCCTATAAATAGAGTGTGGGCACATGCCTGACGCAGGCGGACAACTCGAATCGCTGGCTGCGAGCCTCGCGCGCGCGCGCGGCGAGGATTTCTTCCCGTCCCTGGTGCAGCACCTGGTGCGCGTCCTCGACGCCCGCGAAGCGCTGATCGGCGAGGCCGCGCATGGCCGGCGCGTGCGCACGCTCGCGGCCTGGCGCGATGGCGCGCCGGTGGCCAGCCACGAGTACGCACTCGAAGGCACGCCGTGCGCCGAGGTGTACGCCGGCAAGACGCTGCTGATCGAGAACCGGCGCGAGTCGCCGGGGTCGTCGGCGCAGCTCGGCGCCTACTTCGGCACGCCGCTCACCGCCAAGGACGGCGCGGTGCTCGGCCACCTGTGCGCCTGGCTCAACGGTCCCGCGCAGATGGACGCCGGCCAGCGCGCCGTGTGCGCGCTGCTCGCGGACCGCGCGGCCGCGGAACTGCGCCTGGTGCACGTCAAGCGCGAACGCGCGCTGTTGCGCGCGCAGAAGCAGCAGCTGCGTGCCGAAATCGATTCCATGCACGACGTCGACTCGCTGGTCGGCGTCAGCGCCGCGCACGCGCGCATCAGCGAGGAAATGCGCCGCGTGGCACCGGCGGGAGCCGCGGTGCTGATCACCGGCGAGCCCGGCACCGGCAAGGAACTGGTGGCCCGCGCCATCCATCGCATGAGCCCGCGCGCGACCCGGTTGTTCACCAAGGTGGACTGCGCCGCGCTCTCCGCCGAGGCGCAGATCGCGATGCTGCCGCAGATCTGCGCGTTCACGAACGGCGGCACGCTGTTCCTCGACGAGATCGGCGCGCTGCCCGCCGAGCTGCAGGCGCGGCTGCTGGCCGCGTTGCCGGCCACGCACGACGAACGGCGCGATGCCGGCGCCGCCGACGTGCGCGTCATCGCCTCCACCAACCGCGATCTGCGCAAGGCCATGCAGCAGCGGACTTTCCGCGAAGATCTCTACTTCCGGCTCAACGTGTTCCCGATCGAGATCCCGCCGCTGCGCACGCGCGTCGAGGACATCGCGCCGATCGTGCAGCACCTGGCGCGGCGCCTGTCGCTGCGCCTCGGGCGGCAGGTCGACGGCATCGATCCGAACTCGCTGGCCGAGCTCGCGCGCCACTCCTGGCCCGGCAACATGCGCGAGCTGGCGACGCTGGTCGAGCGGTCGATGGTCACCCAGGGCGGGCCGTTGCTGAAATTGTCGGCGGACCTGTTCGCCACCGCCTCGCCGGCCGAACGCGCCGCGCTGATCGCCGCCGCCGCGGTGGACACGGCCTCCACCACGCGCACCACGTTCACGGGCGTGGACTTCGACGACACGCTGAACACCGGCCTGCACGCGGTGCAGCGCGAGCACATCCTGCGCGTGCTCAATGCCACGCACTGGGTCATCGAGGGCAATTCCGGCGCCGCGCTCAAGCTCGGCATGAAGCCCGCGACGCTGCGTCACCGCATGAAGAAGCTTGGCATCTCGCGCGCCCAGAACCAGCACTGAGCGCCGGGCGCTGACGGCCGGGGCGCCGACGCGCGTCCATACTGCACACAGCAAACTACCGGGGGATTTCCCATGCGCATGCCGATTCGTTCGATCCTGCTCGCCTTGGCCTCGGCCGCCGCGCTCGCGGCGGGGGACGCCGCTCCCCGGGTGGAATATTTCCGCGCCGCCGAGGTCGACGCGGCGCGCGCCAGCGGCGAAACCGGCGCGATGCTGACCACCAACTCCGAGTTCAAGGTGTTGGCGGCCCGCCGCGACAAGGTCGGACAGTCCGAGGTGCACGTGAAGGACACCGACATCTTCGTCGTGATCGACGGCCAGGCGACGCTGGTCGTAGGCGGCAAGCTCCTCGACGCGAAGGAAGTGTCGCCGGGAGAAATCCGCGGCAGCGGCATCGAGGGCGGCACCGACTATCCACTCGAACGCGGCGTGGTGGTGACCGTGCCCCGCAACACGCCGCACTGGGTGAAGCAGACGCAGCCGGGATTCCGCTACTACGTGATCAAGAGCGTCGCGCGGGGCTGAAGCCGGCGCGGCGCGCGCCTCAGGCCTCCACGGCCACGACGTGCGCGCTCAACCTGCCGTCAACCGCGGCGTGCCCGAAGCGTGCGGCCAGCGCCTGCCCGGCAACATCGGTCACCGCCTCGAGGCCACCCGGTTCGCGCGCCTCGATCTCCGCGCGCATCGGCGTCCCCTGGCAGAACGCGATCGCGGGGATGCGCGCCGCCGCCGCCCGGCTGCGGGCCGCGACGGTTTCGATGCGGGGCTCCGAAGAAAAGCCGCCGGCGGAAAGATCGCGCCGGATCCGGTCAGGGTCGTGGTAGCCATGCGGCACGCTCCGCATGAAACGCGGCGGATCGCGCGGATACCTGCGGTCCAGCGCCTGGCCGATCACGTCGGTGAATTCGTTTTCTTCCACCCGGTCCCAGCTGTTGAAAATCAGCATGCCCCCGCGGCGCAGCACGCGGCGCATTTCCGCGAAGGCGCGCGCCTTGTCGGGCAGGAACATGACGCCGAACTGGCACACCACGGCGTCGAAGCTGCCCTGGTCGAACGGCAGATGGTTGGCATCGGCCTGGCGCCACTCCACCGGCCGGCGGGTGCCCACCGAGGCGGCCTGGTCGAGCATCGGCTGCGCCAGGTCGGTCGCGACGATGAACACCGAAGCCGGCAGCGCCATCGCCAGGCGCCGCGTCACCACGCCCGTGCCGCAGGCCAGTTCCAGCACGTTGGTGAGCGGCAACGCCGCCACGCGCGCCGCCAGGTCGATGGCGTACGGCTCGAAGATCAACGGCACGAGGTAGCGGTCGTAGGTCTCCGGGATCGAGCCGGAGAACATCGGCGGCGCGGCGCCGGCTGCGCTCACATGCCCGCCGGCGGCTCCCACAGCTCTACCTTGTTGCCGTCGGGATCGATCACCCAGCCGAACTTGCCGAATTCCGATTCGTCGACCTTGTCCTCGACCTGGCAGCCTTCGGCGCGCAGCGCCGCCAGCAGCGGGTGCAACTCCGCGACCCGGTAGTTGACCATGAACTGCGCACGGCCCGGATCGAAGTAGTTCGATGAGGCCTCGAACACGTTCCACACCGTCATGCCGTGTCCGCCGGGATTGTGTTCCCCGGCCCAGTTGAACGCGGTGCCGCCCCAGGACTCGACGTTGATGCCGAGATGCTTCTGGTACCAGGCACGCAGCCGCGCCGGATCCGCAGACTTGATGAAGATGCCGCCGATACCGGTGACGCGTTTCATGCCCGGACCTCCCTGAGCCGGCGCCGATTCTGCCCCGGGATGCCGGCCCTCAGGAAGACCTGCGAGGCGGTGAATTGCGCGCCGCCGGGCGCCGGCTGCGCGAGTCGCGCAGCCGCGGGCGTGCGCTGGCGCGCAGGCCGCGCTGCGTCGCGGCACATACCGCGCCGGCCCGCGTGCGCAGGCTGCGTGACAGCGGCAGGCGCGAGGCGGGACGAACCACGGTCGGGTGTTCGCCGCGGAAGCGGCAGTGCGAATGACTTTCACCGAAAGCGAGTGGCATGAAATCCCCGGAAATTCCCCAATCAGGCGGCGGTCGCGAGCCGCGCGGGCCGCGCGATCACGAAGCCCTGTACGTAGTCCACGCCCATCTTGCGGGCGGCGTCGAGCGCGGCGCTGTCTTCGACCTGCTCCGCGATGATCTTGAAATTGAGGGTGCGCGCCAGCTTGATCATGGCCGTGACCATCGTCTGGCTGACCGAGTCGCGTGCCAGGTTGCGGATGAACGACCCGTCGAGCTTGAGATAGTCGAGCTCCAGGGTCTTGAGACTGGAGAACGAGCCCACGCCCGAGCCGAAGTCGTCGATGGTGAATTTGCAGCCCATGCCGTGCAGCACGCCGACGAAGCGGCGCGCATGCTCGAGGTTGCCGATCACCGCGCTCTCCGCGATCTCGAAACACACCTGGTCGGGCGAGACGCCGGTACGGTCGAGGCACTCCACCACGAACTCCAGGAACTGCGGATCGCCGAGTGTCTGGCCCGAGATGTTGATGGCGACGCTGCGGTCGCGCGCCAGCTGGAAGGCGTTGCGCGACAGCGCCGACAGCGTGGTCTGCACCACCCAGCGATCGACCGAGGCCATCAGCCGGTAGCGCTCGGCGGCCTGCACGAAATCCGCGGGCGGGATCTCGTGGCCGGATTCGTCGAGCATGCGCAGCAGCACTTCCATCGACGGGCCCTCGGCATCGCTGCCGTAGGCCGCCACGATCGGCTGGTAATACAACGCGAAGCGCTCTTCCTTGATCGCGCCCTGCAGCTTCTGCAGCCACTCGATCTCGCCGCTGTTGCGCGCCAGCGCCTCGTCGCGCGCCGAGTACACCGACACGCGGCCGGCGCCCTCCTTCTTCGCGACGTAGCAGGCCGAGTCGGCGGCGGCCAGCAGCTGTTCCACCGAGCCCGCCTCGCGGCCGATCTCGATGAGGCCGATGGACACGCCGATGTTGAACACGCGGTCCTGCCAGACGAAGCGGTAGGCGGCCACGGAGCGGCACACGTCGTCGGCGATCTGCCGCGCCTTCTCGAGCGGGCAGCCGGTGAGCAGCATGCCGAACTCGTCGCCGCCGATGCGCGCCACGGTGTCCGAGTCACGCACCGCGTCGCGCAGCAGCTTGGCGACTTCGCGCAGCATCG
This sequence comes from Steroidobacteraceae bacterium, assembly GCA_035701825.1. Lineage (GTDB taxonomy): Bacteria > Pseudomonadota > Gammaproteobacteria > Steroidobacterales > Steroidobacteraceae > CADEED01. The sequence goes on along the minus strand of DASSRK010000094.1, from coordinate 8,522 downwards.
AATCGCCGGCGAGATGACCGCTCGAATCGTTGACGATCTTGAAGCGGTCGAGGTCGAGGTAGCACAGCATGTGCGTGGCTTCGCCGCGGCGCGCGCCCTCCGCCGCCTCCTCGAGGCGCCGTTCGAATTCGCGCCGATTCACGAGGCCGGTGAGCGCATCGTGCGCGGCCTGGTAGGACATCTGCCGGTGCAGGCCGCGCAGCTCGGTCACGTCGTGCAGCAGCACCACCGCGCCCGCGAGCTTTTCGTCGACGTGCAGCGGCGAGGCGGCGATCTCGATGGCGCGTTCCTCGCCCGAAGCCTTGCCGAGCATGACGGCGCGCCGCGCGAAGGCGTGCGGGTTGCCGTTGCCGCCGCGCACCGCGTCGCGCACCGGATCCGCGATCAGCTTGCGGTCGTTCTGGTCGACCAGCCCCACCACGTCCTCGAGCGGGCGGCCGGTGGCCTGCGCGCGCGACACGCCCAGCAGCTTCTCGGCGGCCGGGTTCAACCATGCGAGCCGCCCTTCGAGATCGGTGGTGACGATGGCTTCCGCCAGCGATTGCAACGCGAACAGCTGCAGCGGCGGCGCGGCCACCGGGGGCGGCGGCAGCGGTGGCGCGACCAGCGCGGCGCGCGCCGCGGCTTCCTTCTCCTCGATCTTGCCGCTGGCGATGGCGCGCAGCTTGCGCGTCGGGATGACCTCGACGCCGGTCACCAGCAGCGCCGGCTGGCCTTCGAATTCGATCGGCGCGGTAGTTAGCTCGAGCAGGCTGACCTGCCCCTGCAGGCCGACCATCTCGACCTCGAAGCGCTCCGCGCCGTGCGCGCCGGCGAGCCGGCGCCGCAGGTTGTTGGCGACCAGCTCGGCGTATTCCGGCGCCACCAGGTCCGAGAGCTTGCGATCGATGAGGTTGACGCGGTCGACGCCGACGAAGCTCGCGAACTGCGAGTTCGCGTACAGGATGACCTCGCGGTGCACGAGCACCGCTTCGTGGATGCGCTCGCCGAGCTCGGTGAACAGGCGCGGGCCGGCCTTTTCACGGCTCGCGGTGCGCGCCGCGCGCTGCAGGAGCTGGTTGACGGACACGCCGATCGCCTGCACGTCGAGCGGCTCGAGCTCGGTCTCGATGCGTTGCGGCAGCCGCTCGCCGGAGAGCGCGCGCTGCACGGTGAGCGACAGCTGCGAAACCGCCCGCAGGTCGCGCCGCTGGAACAGGAACAGCACGAACAGCAGCGTCGCAACGAGCGCGAGCAGCACGCAGATCAACCCGAGAATCGACATCCCCACCAGGCCTTTTGTTATTAGTGCGCGGATTTGTGCACGGCAGCCCTATCCGCGAGGCAGCTTATCCGAGCACGGCAAGCGCCCACTGAACATTAACCATAAAAATAATCGATATGACGACTCCATCCACGCCGAAACGAAGGGTTTCCGGGCGACGGAATCGGGCAGAATAAGTAGCATCCCTGTCCCCTTTCACGGAGCAAGAATCCCCATGCAGACAGAGTTCGCGCGCGTCCAGATGATCGGCCAGCAAGTGCGCGCGTGGCAGGTGCTCGACGATCGTGTGCTCGATGCCATGCGGCGCACGCCGCGGGAATTCTTCGTGCCCGAGAAGTATGCCGGCCTCGCGTTCGCGGACGCTGACATCCCGCTGTCACCGACCCAGCACATGTTGCCGCCAAAGGTTGTCGGAAGGCTCCTCCAGTCCCTGGGTGCCGCGCCGGGCATGCGCGCGCTGGTGGTGGGCTGCGGCACCGGCTTCGTCGCCGGCTGCCTCGCGGCCATGGGCGCGAGCGTGCGCGCCATCGAAATCGATGCCGAGCTGGCCCAGGCGGCACGGCGCAACCTCAAGCGCGCCGGCTTCGCCCAGGTCGACGTGGTCACGGGTGACACTTTCAACTTGGATATGGGCGGCGACTATGCGCTCATTGCGGTATGTGGAGCGCTGCCGCTGTACGACGAACGCTTCGCCCGCGCGTTGGCGCTGGGCGGAAAGCTGTTCGTGGTGGTCGGCAACCGCGAGCCGCAGGAGGCGATGCTCGTGACCCGGACGGGAACCGAAAGCTGGGACAGCCAGGGGCTGTTCGAGACCCGCGTCGACCCGCTGCAGAACGCGCCGCGCCCCGAAAAATTCAGTTTCTGACGAGGTGTCAGTCGATGGTTCGCGAGATCACGGTGCAGGAGCTCAAGGCGCGGCGCGACCGCGGTGAAGCTCCGGTGGTGCTGGACGTACGGGAAGACTGGGAACTGCAACTTGCGCGGATCCCGGACGTCGTACATGTGCCCATGAACCAGGTACCGGCACGTCTCGCGGAACTGTCTCCGGACGTGGAGACCATCGTGATGTGCCACGCGGGTGGCCGGTCCATGCGGGTTGCTCATTTCCTGGCCAACCAGGGTTTCAGCAACGTCGCCAACCTCTCCGGCGGCATCGCCGCGTGGAGTCAGTGGGTGGATGCAACCGTCCCGCAGTACTGAAACGTCTAAGTCACTTCGAACCAGTTGCCTTTGCCCCTGGGGCAAGTGATATAGTGATATACAACACTAAAGAGGACTCTTATTAATGCGCCGCATTGTTGCCCTGGGGCTGGGATGCCTGATTTCCGCCTCCGCTTACAGCGAAGACCTGCTCACGATTTTCGACCAAGCCGTGGTCAACGACCCGCTGGTGCGCGAGGCTGAATACACGCGCAAGGCCACGCAGGAAGCGCGCCCGCAGGCGTGGGCTGCGTACCTGCCACAGATCTTTGGCAGGTGGAACAAGGGACAGAGTGACGTGTCGACCACGCGCGTCTCCCCCCAGCTGATTCCGGTCGACCCCGCCAATCCGGATACGTCCGATCTCATCCTGCAATCGCAGGGCGTGAACGGCTCGGCCAGCCCGGACACCGAGAGCTGGAACATCAATCTCTCCCAGAGCGTCTTCAACTGGGGCCAGCTCGTACAGCTGCGGCAGGCGACCAAGATCGTCGCGCAGGCGGACGCCGACTACGGCGTGGCGCAGCAGGACCTCGCGGTGCGCGTGGCCACGCGCTACTTCGACGTGCTCGCCGCGCAGGACAACGTCGAGGCGCAGCAGGCCTCGCTCGATGCCATTTCGCGCCAGCTCGAGCAGGCGGAGAAGCGCTTCGAAGTCGGCCTGATCGCCATCACCGACGTGCAGGAAGCCCGCGCCGCGCGCGACACTGCCGCCGCCGACCTGATTGCCGCCAAGCGCCAGCTCGCGACCGCGCAGGAGTTCCTGCGCGAGATCACCGACATGCAGTACGCCGTGCTCGCCACGCCGCGCACCACCATGCCGCTCAAGATGCCCGAGCCCGCCGAAGAGCAGAAATGGGTCGACGCGTCGATGAACCAGAACCTCGCGCTGACCTCGAGCCGTCTCGGCGCGGACATCGCCCGCGACGACGTGCGTGTCGCTTTCGGCGGCCACCTGCCACAGGTGGACCTGTTCGTCGGCAAGACACACGATGAATCGGAAGCCACGCAGTCCTTCGATCCGATCCCGGGTCGCAACTTTCCGGGCGGCAGCGCCATCTCCTCGTCGGATACGGACACGGACAAGGCCATCCAGCTGCAGGTGACGGTGCCGATCTGGTCGAGCGGCGGCACGCACTCGCGCGTCAAGCAATCCGAGTTCCGCTGGCAGGCGGCGAAGCAGCGCCTCGAGCGCGTGTCGCGCGAAACCGAGCGCACCGCGCGCGACGCCTACCTCGGCGTGCTGTCCGAGATCTCGCGCGTGCAGGCGCTCAAGCAGGCGCTGGAATCGTCGGCGACCGCGCTGCGCGCCACCGAGGCGGGCTACGACGTCGGCACGCGCACCGCGGTCGACGTGTTGACCGCGCGCCAGAACCTGGTGGCCGCGCAGACCAACTACTCGCGCAGCCGTTACGACTACATGCTCAACGTTCTGCGCCTCAAGCAGGCCGCCGGCCTGCTCGATCGCAAGGCGCTCGAGGAGATGAACACCTGGCTCGAGACCCCGCCGCCGCCGGGTAATCCGCCGGCGGTGACCCCGGCGCCGACGACTCCGCCGCAGCAGTAATCGTCAGGGAAGCAGCGGCTCGAGGAATTCCATCAGTCGCCTGACGGCGCCCCGGTTGTCTTCCACGGCTTTCCGGCCACGCGCACCCATGGCGGTGCGCGCGGCCGGATTCGCCAGCAACTCACCCACCGCGTTCGCCACCTCGGCCGGGTCGTGCACGATGCGCACCGCGCCGCATTCCACCAGCATCCTGGCGATGTCGGCGGAATTGAAATTGTTGGGTCCGGCGAGCACGGGCAAGCCGAGCGCCGCAGGCTCGAGCAGGTTGTGCCCGCCGATGGGCACCAGCGTGCCGCCCACGAAGGCCACGTCGGCCGCCGCGTAGAACGACAGCAGCTCGCCGAGTGTGTTCACCAGGAACACCTCGGTGTCGCCCGAGGTGCCCGCGGCGCTGCTGCGCGTCACGAACTTCACGCCGCGCTCCGCCAGCGCCTGCGCCACTTCCTCGAAGCGCGGCGGATGGCGCGGCACCAGCACCAGCAGCGCCTGCGCGTAACGGGCGCGGATCTGGCGATGCGCATCGAGCAGCACGTCCTCTTCCTTCGCGTGCGTGCTGCCGGCGATCCACACCGGGCGGTCCATGCCGAGCAGTCGCCGCAGTCCAGCGCCCTGCGTCTCGATGTTGGCCGGGAGGCTGAAATCGAACTTGATGTTGCCGACGACGTGGGTGCGCTCGGGCGACGCACCGATGGAACAGAAGCGCTGCGCGTCCTCCTCGCTCTGGGCCGCGATGAAGATGCCGTTGGACAGCGCCTGGCGGAACAGCCCGACCATGCGGCGATAGCTGTTCACCGACTTCGGCGAGATGCGCGCACTGGCCAGCACCAGCGGAACGCCCAGCTGGCCACACCGATGGTAGAGATTCGGCCAGATCTCGGTCTCCAGCACGATGGCCAGGCGCGGCCGGGCGCGTTCGAAGAAGCGGCGCACGGACCCGGGCAGGTCCACCGGCATGAAGCGGATGTCGACGCGTTCCTTGAACAACGCGCGCGCCCGCGCGCGGCCCGTCGGCGTGCCGGTCGTCAGCACCAGCGGCAGAGTCGGGAAACGCGCCAGCAGCGCGTTGATGAGTGGCGCCGCGGCCTGCACCTCGCCCACCGACACGGCGTGCACCCAGATGCCCGGCGGGCCCGGAACTGCCGGCCCGAGACCGAAGCGCTGCGAGAAGCCTTCCCAGTGACTGCGGTCGCGGAAGCCGCGCAACGCCATGCTCCCCAGCCACACCGGCGCCAGTAGATAGGCCAGCAGGATGTAGAGGAAGCGCACCGGCGCCTCAGGCGAGCGACGCCTGCGGCAGGCCGGCGGATTCGCGATAGCCGGCCAGCAGCGAATGCCAGTCCTGGTCGGTGAAACTCTCGGGCGCATCGAGCAGCGTCACTTTCTCGAGCGAACGGTAGAGTCGAACGAGGTTGGTATCCGCCCACCAGCCGCGCTTGCGCAGCGTGCCGCGGTCGAAGTCGATGAGGTACACCTGCTCGGGGGTCAGCAGGATGTTGTGCGCGTTGAGGTCCGCGTGGTGCACGCCGGCATCGTGGAAGCGCCGGATGCAGCGTCCGATCGCGATCCATTGCATCAGCGACAGCGGCCCCTTGGCGAGGCGCGCGGCCAGCGACTCGCTGTGCTCGATGCGCTGGGTGATGATGTCGGCGGTGTAGAACATGCCCTGGCGCCGGTAGCGCGCGGCGATCGGCGTGGGCACCGGCAGCCCGGCCCGATGCAGGTGATAGGTGAGATACCACTCCGCGAACGAGCGCGTCTCCGACTCGCCGTTCCACAGGTAGGCATCCTTCGAGAAGTTCGCCATGAAGCCGCCGCGGCGGTAGTGGCGCAACACGAAGCTCGCGTCACCGCTCTTCACGAACCAGGTCGTGCCGCGCCCGAGCGCCGCGCCCTCGATGGCGTCGTGGCGCCGCCAGTACTCCGGCTCGAAGAAATCCGCCGAGAAATTGCTCGTGCGCAGGGTGTCGTATAGCATCCGGCCGCCATCGATGGCCGCTTCGCTGACCTCCGCACCGACCGGCCAGTGACGCCTCATTCACCCACCATGGAATCGCGCGTGCAGGCCAGTGCCGGATTGTTGGCGTCCCCGCCCGAAAAAGTCTGCCTGCTACGCCTCTCCGCGATCGGCGACACCTGCCACGTGGTGCCACTGCTGCGCACGCTGCAGGACGCGTGGCCCAAGGCGCGCTTCAGCTGGGTGATCGGCAAGGTGGAAGCGAAATTGATGAGCCTCATTCCGGAGGTGGAGCTTATCACCGTGGACAAGGGCGCTGGCCTCGCGGCTTACAGCCGGCTGCGCACCGAGATGCGACGGCGCGGCGCGTTCGACCTGCTGCTGCACCTGCAATTGTCGATCCGCGCCAGCGCGGCCGCCGCGCTCGTGCCGGCGCCGGTGAAGCTAGGCTTCGACCGGGCCCGGGCGCGCGAGCTGCAGTGGCTGTTCACCAATGCCCGCGTCGAACCCCGGCAGCGCGAGCACGTGCTCGACAGCTTCCTGGGGTTCGCCGACGCCCTCGGGCTGCCGCGACAGAAGCCTCGCTGGGATATTCCCCTGCCCGCCGCCGCGCACGAATACGCCGTGCACCAGATCCCGGACGCGCAACCCACGCTGGTGATCAGCGCCTGCTCCAGCCATGCGCTTCGCAACTGGCCGGTCGAGCGCTACGCCGCCGTCGCCGCGCACGCCTTCAAGCGCCATGGCATGCGCGTGATCCTGTGCGGCGGCCCGAGCGCGTTCGAGCGCGAGGTCGCGGCGCAGATCGAGAAGCAGGCCGGCGTGCCCGTGCAGAACCAGGTCGGCAAGGACACGCTGCCACAGATGCTGGGCCTGCTCGGCCGATCGACCGTGCTGCTGACGCCGGATTCGGGACCCGCCCACATGGCGACCATGGTGAACACGCCGGTCATCGGGCTGTATGCCGCGACCAATCCCGAGCGCAGCGGGCCGTATCTCTCGCGCCGCTGGTGCGTGAATGCGTATCCTCAGGCGGCCGTGAAGTTCATGGGCAAGGCCGCCAGCCAGCTGCCGTGGACCACCAAGATCGAACAACCCGGCGTCATGGAGCTGATCGAAGTACCCGCCGTGACCGCGAAGCTCGACCAACTGATGGCAACCCCTCCGAAGGAGAGGCTTTCATGAAAGACATCCTGGTGCCGATTTCCCCCGGGGAATTGCTCGACAAGATCACCATCCTGCGCATCAAGGCCGCGCGCATGAGCGACGCCGGCAAGGTCGCCAACGTGAAGCACGAGCTCGCGCTGCTGGAGCAGACCTGGCGCGATTCCGGCGCCACGCAGGTGAATTTGTCCGCCGAGGAAGCCGCCCTCACCCACGTCAACGAGAAACTCTGGGTCATCGAGGACGAGATCCGCGACGAAGAGCGCGCCAAACGCTTCGGCGACAAGTTCATCGAACTGGCACGCGCCGTCTACGTCACCAACGACGAACGCGCCGCCATCAAGAAGCGCATCAACACCTTGTTAGGCTCCACCATCGTCGAAGAAAAGTCCTACAAGTCCTACTGAAGTGGTGTCAGGCGGGGAAAACCGGGATAACTCATGACCATCACTCGTCGCCAGGCGCTTGCTACCGCGGTCGCTGCCAGTGCCGCGGCCCTGTATCCGCGGATGCTGTCGGCCGCCGCCGTCGCGAGCACCGGGCTCAAGTCCATGACCACGGACATCAAGCCCATCGGCCGCGACGAGTACCTCGCGCGCATCGACAAGGCGCGCTCGCTCATGCGCCAGATGGGCATCGGCGCGCTGCTGATCGAGCCCGGCGCCTCGCTGGTGTACTTCACCGGCGTGCATTGGTGGCGCAGCGAGCGATTGACCGCCGCAGTGCTCCCGCGCGACGGCGAGATCGCCATCGTGACGCCGCACTTCGAGGCGCCCTCGGTGAGCGAGAGCCTCGAAGTCCCGGCGGAACTGCGCGTGTGGCAGGAAGACCAGAACCCGCTCGAGACCGTCGCCGGCATCCTGCGCGACCGCAAGGTCGACGCGCCGCTCGGCATCGAGGAGACGGTGCGCTATTTCGCCATCGACGGCCTGATGCGCGTGATGCCCGACGTGCAGATCATGAGTGGTGCCGCCGTGGTGCGCGGCTGCCGCATGCTGAAGTCGCCGGCCGAAATCGCGCTCATGCAACGGGCGGCCGATGTGACCATGGCCGCCTACCGGCACGTCGCGCCGCGCATCCAGAAGGGCATGACCCCAAAGGACATCGGCGACATGATGGATGCCGCGCACGTGGCGCTCGGCGCCGAGCCCGAGTTCGCGCTGATCCTGCTCGGCGAGGCGAGCGCCTATCCACACGGCTCGAGCCAGCCGCAGGCCGTGCGCGAAGGCGAAGTCGTGCTTATGGACTGCGGCTGCAACGTCCAGGGCTACCAGTCGGACATCTCGCGCACCTTCGTATTCGGCGAAGCGAACGCCGAGCAGCGCAAGGTTTGGAAGCAGATGCGCGAGGGCCAGCGCATCGCCTTTGAAACT
>DASSRK010000093.1:0-31904 GCA_035701825.1 Steroidobacteraceae bacterium | reverse complement strand
CCACAAGGGCTCGAACGCCCGCTACGAAGCCATCGCGCGCTGGATCGTGCGCTGGACCGACGATGGCAAGCGCCGCTGGCTCACCGTCGGCGTGCTGTTCGTCGCGCCCATCGTGCTCACCTGGGCCCTGCTGCCGCCGCTCGACTATCTACCGCCGGTCAAGCGCGACGCCATCGACGGCTTCATCCAGACGCCGCCGGGTACCAACATCGACACCATCGAGCGCGAGTTCGTGCAGCCCTTCGCCAAACGGCTGGCGCCGTACATGGCGGGCGAGAAGGAGCCGAGGCTCAAGAACTACTACGTGCTCGCCAACCCCTTCGGCACCAGCATCGGCGTGCGCCCGCTCGACCCCGACAAGATCGAGGACCTCAACCGCCTTATCAATGACGAGATGCTGGTCGGCTTCCCCGACACCGAATCCTTCGCCTCGCAGGGCAACCTGTTCGGCGGCTTCGGCGACGGCCGCAACATCGACTTCCAGATACAGTCGAGCGACTACCCCGCGCTGCTGGCCGCGGCGCGCAAGGCCGAGAAGCTCATCCAGGAGAAGATGCCCGGCGCGCAGGTGCAGGCCTTCCAGAGCCTGGAAATGTCGGACCCGGAGCTGCGCCTCACACCCGACGACCGTCGCCTGAGCGAGGTCGGCTGGTCGAGGGGCGAGATCGGCTCCGTGGTGCGGGCGCTCGGCGACGGCACGTTCGTGGGCGAGTACTTCGACGGCGAACGGCGGCTCGACATGATCCTGCGCGCCAGCAAGTGGGACTCGCCCGAGGCGCTCGCGGATACGCCCGTCGCCACGCCATCCGGCAACGTCATGCCCCTGGGCGAACTGGTCCGCGTGGAGTCCACGGTGAGCGCTGGCGGCCTGCGCCGCGTCGACGGCCACCGGACCCTGGGCCTCAACGTCAGCCCGCCCAAGGACCTCTCGCTCGGCCAGGCGGTCGAGCAGTTGAAGCGCGACGTCGAGCCCGAGATCCTCGCGGCGCTGCCCGCCGACGGCGCGGTGCACTACGAAGGCAACGCCGGCTCGCTGCGCGAAGCGCTGACCAACATGGCGCAGAACCTCGGCATCGCGTTGATCGCCCTGTTCCTGCTGATGGCCGCGCTGTTCCGCTCGGTCAAGGACAGCCTGTACGTGATCCTGACCATCCCGCTGGCGAGCTTCGGCGGCGTGCTGGCGCTGGTGATCCTGCGCCTCTTCACCACCCAGACCCTCGACCTGCTGACCATGATCGGCTTCATCGTGCTCATGGGCCTGGTCGTGAACAACGCCATCCTGCTGGTCGACCAGGCGCGCGCCGAGATCCGCGCCGGCGTCGACGTGCGCGCCGCGGTCGAATCGGCGCTGGCCACGCGCACCCGGCCCATCTTCCTGACCACCCTGACGACCCTGTTCGGCATGGTGCCGATGGTGCTGGTCCCCGGCCCCGGCAGCGTGCTGTACCGCGGCCTCGGCACCGTGCTGGTCGGCGGCATGGCGCTGAACTCGGTGTTCACGCTGGTGCTGCTGCCGACGCTGTTGCGACTCATGGAGAGTGCGGTGCCCGCGCCGGTCGCGGATGCCCACGCCGACAAACAAGCCCCCGGTGAACAACCAATGAGTGCCGTATGAAAGCCGTCCGTTCGTCGTTTCTCGTCCTGGGCGCGTTGGCTGCGCTCGCCGCGCGCGCCGAGGATGCGCCGCCGCCCGTGCCCGTGGTCGTGACCACCGCGCGCGCCGAGAATTTCGCAACCAGCCTAACGGCCACCGGCACGGTAGTCAGTCGCAACGACGCACGCATCTCGAGCGAAGTCGGCGGCACGCTCGCCTGGATCGCCGAGCCCGGCACCCAGGTACGCCGCGGTGACACCGTCGCGCGACTCGATGGTGAGCGTCTCTCGCTGGCGCTACGCGATAACGAAGCCGCCGTGAAGCGCCTCGAGGCGCAACTGCAGTTGCTGACCACGCAGCGCACCCGCCTGCAGACTCTCGGCAACGTGGTGTCGCAGAGCCAGCTCGACGAGGCGGTCTCACGGGAAAGAATGGCCGAGCAGGATGTCGAGCAGGCGCGGGTGGCGCGGGATCGCGCGCGGCTCGATCTCAACCGCGCCACGGTGCGTGCGCCGTTCGCCGGCATCGTGGCCGAGCGTGTGCAGCAGGCCGGAGAGTACGTCGCGAGCGGCGTGCCGCTGCTGCGCCTCGTGAACGACGCGGAGCTCGAAGTCGTGGCACGCGCGCCGCTGACCAGCGCCGACACCGTGAGCGCCGGTGCGGAAGCGCGCCTGGTCGATGGCACGCGCACCGCGCACGGCAAGGTGCGCGCCGTGATTCCGGTGGGCGACGAGCGCTCGCGCATGGTCGAGCTGCGCATCGCGCTCGCGGATCGTTCACTGAGAGTGGGCGCGCCGGTGCGCGTCGAAATCGCCCCACGGAACGTGCGCGCCGTAGTCACCGTGCCACGCGACGCCGTGATCCTGCGCCAGGGCGAGAGCTACGTGATGCGCGTGAAATCGGACAACACCGCCGAGCGCGTGGTGGTGGCGCTCGGTCCGGGGCGCGACAACCAGGTGCAGATCGATGGGCTGTTGCAGGCGGGTGATCGCGTGATCGTGCGCGGCGGAGAACGGCTGGAGCCCGGCCAGTCCGTCAAAGTGCAGTTCCTCTGAAAACCCATGTGCTACGAGGCTCGAGGATCGATGCCTGACGAAGAAGCCGCGGCTCTGGCCACCGAAGAGAGGAAACCCGAATCGTCACCGACACTCGTGGTGCACGCGGCCTAGTGCGCCCGCGGCCGCTTCAGGAAATACTCCACCTTGTCCCGGTAGGTCCGCGACAGCTTCAACTCCTGCCCACCCTCGAGCCGCAGGAAATATTCTCCATTCATGTGCGCACGCAGCGACTTCACCCGCGTCAGGTTCACGATCGTCGAGCGATGCACGCGCTGAAACAGCCGCGGATCCAGCAAGTGCTCCATCTCGCGCATGGTGGCGCGCAGGATGTGCGTATGCCCGCTGGCATGGATGCATAGATAGTCGCCCGCGGCGTCCACCCACTCGATGGACTCCACCGGCACGCGCACGGTCTCGCGGCCGTTGCGGATCGGCAGCCACGACGGCGTCTGCGGTGTGGCGGCCGCGGGCCCGGCTCCCATGCCTGGGGCCACACCTTCGATCTCGCCGCTGCCGCGCAGCTCGGCCAGCAGGTTCACCAGCTGGTTGCGCTCACCCACGGCGGCGCGCTGGTCGAGCAGCTCGCGCACGTGCGTGAGCGTCGCGGCCAGCCGCGCGTCGTCCACGGGCTTGAGCACGTAGTCGACGGCACGCGCCTCGAAGGCCTGCACCGCGAAGCGGTCGTACGCGGTGACGAACACGATCATCGGCAATTCGTGCGGCTGCAGTTCGGCCAGAACGTCGAAGCCCGACAGGCCCGGCATCTGGATGTCGAGGAACACGAGATCGGGCTTGAGGTCGCGGATGGCCTCCAGCGCCTCGCGTCCATTGGAACATTCGCCCACGATCTCGATGTCGTTGGCGACGCGCAGGCGCAGCTCGAGGCCGCGCCGCGACAGCGACTCATCGTCCACCAGCAACGTGCGCATTTTCCGGATCATTCAGTCCCTAGGGGGCGGACAATTCCAGCGGCAGGCCGAGCTCGATGCGCAGCCCGGGCTTGTTGTCGAGGGTCGCGAAGCGATGCCGGTCTTCGTACAGCACGGCGAGGCGCTCGCGCGTATTGCGCAGGCCGACGCCGCGGCCCGCGCCGGGCGCTGCCCCGGTATTGAGACCCGGGCCGTCATCCGCCACCACCAGCTCCAGCATGCTGCCGCGTGCCCGTCCTTCGACCCGCACCGTGCCGCCGTGTTCCGACGGGGAGACGGCGTACTTCACCGCGTTCTCGATGAGCGGCTGCAACAGCAGGCTCGGCACCAGCGCCTCGAGCGCGCGCTCCTCGATGGCGAACTCCAACCGCAGCCGGTCGCCGAAGCGCAGCTTCTCGGTAGTCAGGTAGAGGTTCATGGCCTCGACTTCCTGGCGCAGCGTGACCTTCTTCATCGGGTCCTGGTCGAGCGTGTAGCGCAGGAATTCCGACAGCCGCATCACGGCCTGGTTGGCGGTGCGGTTCTCGTTGTCGAGCACCAGCGTGGAAATCGCGTTCAGCGTGTTGAACAGGAAATGCGGATTCAGCTGGTAGCGCAGCATCTTGAGCTGCGCCTCCTGCGCGAGCGCGGCGGCGCGCAGCGTGGCCTCGCGCTGCTGCTGCAGCGACTCGTAGTACTTGATGCCGAAGTAGATGCCGGTCCAGCACAGCAGGATGTACGTCGACTGGGTCGCGTTGCCGAAGAATTCGAGCGCCGACTTCATTTCCCAGTCCATCTTCTCCGCGGTCAGCTGCAGGTAGGCGGAGTTGATGATCACGCGCCACACCAGCGCGAACAGCCAGCACACGACCAGCGCGATCGCGATCTGCACGCGCGGCGACAGCAGCCAGATGCGCCGGTAGATGTAGCGCAGCTCGAGGCTCAGCAGGAAGCCGCTCACGCCCGCGACCAGGTACACGCGCACGTAGCTGGTGAGCTCCTCGTACTTGATGTCGTACACCAGCGTGCCGAGGTACAGCGACGCGACGTAGCCCACCCAGCCGCCGACCTGCAGCGTCCAGAAGAGCGCGGTACGGTTCTTTACGAGGGAATCGATGAAGCCCGACATCTTGCAAAGGTACGACGCCGGGAAAGACGCCACAAACGCCCTGTCGCCCGAAAAAGGCGACTCGTCTGATCGTCGGGGAAACTGTTACTTCGCGGGCTCTGAGCCGAGCGCAAACAGCTTCTTGGGCTGGTCGAGCAGGAATCCCTGCGCGTAGTCGAGGCCCACGGCCGACAGCCAGTCGCGCTGCGCCGGCGTGTCGACGCGCTTGGCGACGCAGGAGAGGCCCAGCACCTTGGAGGCCTGGGTGACCGCGACCACCATGGCCTGCGCCACCTTTTCCTTCATCGCGACGCCGGTGATCTTGGCGTCGAGCTTGAGGAACTTGAGTGCCGGCGAGCCGAGCCAGCGCATGGCGTTGTGATGGAACGTGAAGTCGTCGAGCACCACGTGGCAGCCGAGCTTCTCGCAGGCGTGCACGAAGGCGTCGACCTCGGCCACCTGCTCGATGCAGGACTTCTCGGAGATCTCGAAGCCGATGGCCTTGGCCGGGATCTTCTGGTTCTTGAGCAGGCCGGCGACGTACGAGACGAACTTCGGATCGGCGATGGTGCCCATGCCGACGTTGACCGAGAAGCTCGACGGCTCGTTCTCCCACACGCCGCGGTTGTCGCCCATCCAGCGCGCGAGTAGTTCGACCACGATGCGATCGAGGTCGGAGTTGGCGCTCGGGTCGTTGGCGTCCTGGATCACACGCTCGGGCGCGGTGCCGAATTCATTGTCCGCGTACGCATCGCGCACCAGCACCTCGAAGCGGCGCGTGCCGCCCGTGCCCTTGAGCTTGACCAGCTGCTGCACGTGCAGCTCGAAGATCTGGCCGTAGTAGTCGAACTGGCCGACGCCGGCTTCCTGCGGCGGGGGCTCGTCGCTGATGTACTCCGGCTCGACGTTCATGTCGTTTTCCGGGTCGACGAGGGTCGCGACCTCGGCGGTCTCCGCGTCGGCGGCGACGTCTTCCTGCGCGTCGATCTGCGGCAGTTCTTCCGGCGGCGGTTCGTCGGCGATCAGCTCCGGCACCGGTTCCGGTGGCGGCTTGAAGTTGGGCTTGGGCAGCCGATCGGTCTGCACCACGCGCAGGTCGGGGCGCTTCGGTTCCGGCGCGGGCGCACCGCCACGCTGCGGGCCCTTGAGCAACGCCTTCGGGTCGATGTCGGATATCTCGAAGGCGATCGAATCGGTCTCGGCGCTGCCGGAGGTGCGCTGCTGCATGCCGCCGGACGCGGCGGGAGCGGCGGGTCGGGCGGCAGGTGCCGCGGGCTTGGCCGGCGCCGCCTTGGCCGCGGGAGCACCGGGCTTCGGCGGCGGTGTTGCCGGGCGCGCTGTGGGAGCTGCCGGCCTGGCAGGCGGAGCAGCCGGCCGCGCGGCGGCTGCTGGAGTGCCGGGACGCGCGGGCGCCGCGGGGGCGGCGGGTCTGCCTGCGACAGGCGCACCGGGGCGCGCGGCGGCCGGGGCGGCCGGGCGCGCGCCGGGCGCTGCGGGCCTGGCGGCCGGCGGACTAACTACCCTGGCGGCCGGGGGTGGCGCTGCCGGCGCGGGCGGGGCCGCCGGCGGTGGCGGCTTGCGCAGGAACGCCAGGCGGCGCATGAGATTGGTGGTGATCGGGGTGACGAACTTGGTGGCACCCTTCGCGTCGAGGAACTTCGAGTCGGCGATGATCATCGCGACGCCCAGCAGGTCGTTGAGCGGCGAGCGGGCGGGCAGGAAGGCGGCCGAGCGGCCATCGCCGATGACGACGAAGTGCATGTTCTTGTCGGCGGCGTCGGTCAGCGCCGAGGCGGCCTCGAGCACGAGGTTGTGCTCGTCCGGGCCGAGCGCGCCTTCGTCGAGCCACAACACGTCGCCGCGCTCGTCGTGCAGGGAAATGGATTGCAAACGGGTGCCAGCCAGGGCCTGTTTCAAGGCCTCGCCGATGGCGGCTTTCGAATCGCCGCCCGCTGGAACGCTTGCACTTGCCTGCATTCGTGAAAATTTCCCCGGACTGAGCCCGCAGAGTCGCAAATTGACTCTTGTCTCGCCGTGACATAGCTCCCGTTACGCGCGTCCCTGTTAAACGGGCGAACGCCGGTTATGTTCAATCGGCCGGGATACCGCGGCGCACTTCACACCCGCTGCTCGAAGACAGTGCCCGCAGACGGTGCCCGCAGACGGTGCCGGAGCATGCATTCCGGCATAACTCTCCATGGCTACGCGCCGCCTGAAAGAAAACGCCGCCTCATCGCTGCGGCGGCGTCGTTCATCTCATCGAAGTTTTGCCGGAATGCATGCTCCGGCACCGTCTCAGCTACCCAGGAAATCGCGCTTGCCGATGTCCACGCCGTTGTGCCGCAGCAGGTTGTACGCGGTCACGTAGTGGAAGAAGAAATTCGGCAGCGCCCAGTTCTGCAGGAAGGGCAGGCCCTTGGTCTCGATGGTGCGGTCGCGCAGCGGGATCCGGATGTCGCGGTCCTCGCTGTTGTCGACCGCCGAGGCCGGCACGGTGCCGATGTAGTCGAGTGTCTTCTTCACGCGCGCCACGAGCTCGTCCATGGTGGTCTCGGTGTCCTCGAACTTCGGCGGTTCGATGCCCGCCAGGCGCGCCATCGAATTCTTCGCGAAGTCGCTGGTGAGCTGGATCTGCTTCGCGAACGCGAACATGTCCGGCGCGAGGCGCACGCCGGCCAGCACGTTCGGATCGAAGTTGCGCGCCTTCGCGTTGGCCACGCCCTTCTCCATGATGTGCAGCAGTTGCGTCAGCGATTTCTTGAAAACGTCATGGCTCAGGGCGTACATCGAAATCTTCATAAGCATTCCCTTTCAGGTTCTTTAGTGAAACAATCCGCGCACCATCGCTCTCACTGGTGCGCATATGAGTGAATTATGGACCGCTGCCCAGCTTGCCGTGTTCGCGCGTGTCATCGAGCTCAATGGCTTCTCCGCCGCCGCGCGCGCCTACCAGGTGCCGAAAGTCGCGATCTCCCGCGCCATCGCCGACCTCGAAAAATCCATCGGCGCGCCGCTCATGCGTCGCACGACGCGCCGCATATTCCTGACCGCCGCGGGTGAAGCCGTGTTGCCGCATGCGCGCGCCATCGGCATCGAGGTCGAGAAAGTACGACAGCTGGCGCAAACATTCTCTACCTCGCGCGAGGGACCCCTGCGCGTGATCGCCGATCCCGCCTACGGCCGCGTGCTGCTCGCGCCGCTGGTGCCGCGCTTCCTCGACAGCTTCCCCGACATCGCGCTCGACGTGGTGCTGGACACGGACGACAGCGTGGAGTGGGACGTCGCGATCCGTGCCGGCACCAACGACGATCCCAAGCTCGGCGCGAAGCTGCTGGGTGCGCCGCCCGCGGTGCTGTGCGCAACGCCCGCCTACCTGCAGAAGCACCCGGCGCCCGAGCGCCCCGAGGGACTGCGCGACCATGCACTGCTCACACCCGCGGGCGAGGGTGCCGAGTACAAGTTCCAGATGACCAAGGCCTCGGCACGGGCCGAGGTGCGCGTGCGGCCCAAGCTCGCGGTGGACGACCCGTCGGTGTTGCACAGCGCCACGGTCGCCGGGCTCGGCATCGGATTGCTGCCCGAATTCCTGTGCCGCCAGGGCGTGGCCACCGCCAAGCTGCGCAAGGTGCTGGCCGATTGGCAGGCGCCGTCCGCCGCGCCACTCTATGCGGTGTTTCCGGCCGGGCTCGAGAACGATCCGCGCGTGCGCAGCTTCGTGGAGTTCGCCGCCGCCAACATCGTGCCCGCGCTGGCGCACTGAGAGGGACCTGCATGTATCGCGCACCGGTCAAGGAAATCCGGTTTGTATTGGACGAGCTCATCGGCACCGACGCCCTGCGAGCCTGTCCGGAATTCGCCGAGTACTCGGCCGAGACCGCCGACGCGGTGCTCGGTGAAGCCGCGCGCTTCGCCGAGACCGTGCTCGATCCGCTCTGCAAGAGCGGCGATCGCGAGGGCGCGCACTGGTCGGCCACCGGGGTGACCATGCCGGCGGGCTTCAAGGAGGCCTACCAGCAGTACTGCGAGAACGGCTGGGCCGGGCTGCGCTCCCCCGCCGAGTTCGGCGGCCAGAACATGCCGTCGGTGCTCGGCACCGCGGTCGAGGAGCTGTGGGCCTCCTCGAACCTCGCCTTCAAGCTCTGCCCGATGCTGACGCTCGGCGCCATCGAAGCGCTGCACCGGTTCGCGTCACCGCGCCAGCAGCAGCTCTACCTGCCGAAGATGGTGTCCGGCGAATGGACCGGCACCATGAACCTGACCGAGCCGCAGGCCGGCAGCGACCTCGCGCAGGTGCGCACCCGCGCCGTGCCCGCCGGGCCTAACTACCGCATCCACGGCCAGAAGATCTTCATCACCTACGGCGAGCACGACCTCGCCGGCAACATCGTGCACATGGTGCTGGCGCGCATCGACGGCGCGCCGCCCGGCGTGCGCGGCATCTCGCTGTTCATGGTGCCGAAGTTCTGGGTCAACGAGGACGGCTCGCCGGGCGCGCGCAACGACCTGTACTGCGCGTCCATCGAGCACAAGCTCGGCATCCACGCGAGTCCCACCTGCGTGATGATGTATGGCGAGAACGAAGGCGCGCTCGGCCTGCTGGTCGGCGAGGCCAACCGCGGCCTCGAGTACATGTTCGTGATGATGAATGCCGCGCGCCTGTCGGTGGGCCTCGAGGGCTACGCGCAGGGCGAGCGCGCCTACCAGCAGGCCGCCGAATGGGCCCGCACGCGCGTGCAGGGCAAGCCGCCGGTGCCGCTGCACAAGGTCGCTGGGTCCGCTTCGCTCGGCACCAGTTCTTCGCCCGCGCCGATCATCGGCCACCCCGACGTGAAGCGCATGCTGCTCGACATGAAATCCCGCGTCGAAGCCTGCCGCGCGCTGGCGTTGTATGCGGCGCACCAGCTCGACATCGGCCGCGCGCACCCGGACGAGTCGGTACGCGCCGCC
Organism: Steroidobacteraceae bacterium; assembly: GCA_035701825.1. Classification (GTDB taxonomy): domain Bacteria; phylum Pseudomonadota; class Gammaproteobacteria; order Steroidobacterales; family Steroidobacteraceae; genus CADEED01. The sequence continues at coordinate 22,289 of DASSRK010000093.1, read as the reverse complement.
GCCCAGGCGCGCGGTGACCTGCTGATTCCCGTGGTCAAGGGCTTCTGCACCGAGAGCGGCATCGAGATCGCCTCCACCGGCATCCAGGTGCACGGCGGCATGGGCTACGTCGAAGAGACCGGCGCCGCGCAGACTTACCGCGACGTGCGCATCACCGCGATCTACGAAGGCACCACCGGCATCCAGTCGAACGACCTCATCGGCCGCAAGTTCGGCCGCGACCGCGGCGCGGCGCTGTTCGCGTTCATCGACGAGATGCAGCAGTCGTTGCAGACGCTGGCGCCGGCGGATCCGGCCGCGCAACGCGCGCGCGAGTCGGCGCTCGACGCGCTCGAACGCCTGCGCGGCGCGGCGCAATCACTGCTGCTGCAGCTCGCGACTGCGCCGGATCGCGCCATGGCGGTGTCGGTGCCATTCCTCAAGTTCTGCGGATATGCCGTCGGCGGCTGGCTGATGGCGCGCGCCGCTGACATCGCCGCGCGGCACCTCGCCGCGGGCAGGGACCGCGAATTCTTCGCGGCCAAGCTGGCCACCGCACGCTTCTACGCGACGCAGGTGCTGCCCCAGGTGCTGGCGCTGGAGTCCACCGTGCGACATGGCAGCGAAGCCGTGGTGGACGCGGACGCCGCGCTGATCTGACGGAACTGGTTTGATCGGGAGCCTGCGATGGACAGACGCAAATTCCTGGCCCTCGGCGGACTTGCCGCGGCGCAAGCGGTGAGGGCAGCGGGCAGCGAAACTGGCCAGGCCGCAAACGGGGGTGCGACGGCCGCGAGCCATGGCGCCGCGCACGAGCTCATCCTGCGGCGCATTCCCTCGAGCGGCGAGATGCTGCCCGCCATCGGCCTCGGGACTTCGGGTCCCTTCGAAGTCGGCACGGACGAGTCGTCGCGCGCGCCGCTGCGCGAGGTGCTGCGCGCCTTCTTCGCAGCGGGCGCCAGGCTGATCGACACGTCGCCCATGTACTCGACCGCCGAGGCCGTGCTCGGCGACCTGCTGACCGCCGCGCAGCAGGCCAGGGTGTTCATCGCCACCAAGGTGTGGACCCCCGGATCGGGCGCCGCTGCCGAGCAGAAGGGCATCGAGCAGATGCAGCGCTCCATGGCGCTGCTCAAGCACAAGCCGGTCGAGCTCATGCAGGTGCACAACCTCGTCGACCTCGACGTGCACCTCAAGACGCTGCGCCGCTGGAAGGAAGAAGGGCGCATCCGCTATCTGGGCGTCACCCATTACACCACCAGTTCCTACCCGGACCTCATGGCCATCATCGAGCGCGAGAAGCTCGACTTCGTGCAGTTCAACTACTCGGTGGGCACGCGCGAAGCGGAGAAACGACTGCTGCCGCTATGCGCGGATCGCGGCGTCGCGGTGATCGTCAACCGCGCCTTCGAGGACGGCAACCTGTTCGATCGGGTGCAGGGCAAGCCAGTGCCGGCCTGGGCGGCGGAGTTCGGTGCCAGTTCATGGGCGCAGGTGTTCCTGAAGTTCGTGCTCGCGCACCCGGCCGTAACCTGCGTGATACCGGCGACCGGCAAGGTCCGAAACGTCATCGACAACCTGGGCGCGGGCTTCGGCCCGCTACCGGACGCGAAGCACCGCGCACAGATCGTCGCCGCAGTCGCCTGACCTAGCGCGATATCAACTTCAGGTCGGCCAGCGCAATCCCGTGGTCGGGCCCACCGGTCTGGATTTGCGTCACCACCCCGGGCGACGACACGAATATGTTCCAGGCGGGCCCATTGGGAATCGCCAGCGTGCCCGTGCAATTGGATTCCACCGTGTAGATGCCAGGTCTGTCCGCCTGTTCCAGCGGTGGCAGGTTCAGGACGGTCAGGGTCAAGGTCTCCACGACCAGAGTGCCATCGCCGTTGAAGCGCACCGTACCGAGAAGCGCCTTGGGTACGACCGCCCCGTTGATCACGGCGTGGCCCGAGCCTTTCAATTGGTACAGGCCGCGCAGCGTGGACACGTCGCAGCCTCGTTTCGGCGCGGGCCCGTCGTGGGCGGCCGCCGAGGCGCATTGCAGTGCGGCCGCGAGTGCAATCCACGCCATGGATCCCGTTTTGGCCTTGGCATTCATGTATTTGTCTCCTTTTGAGTTCGCTCGAGTGGTTAGGCGCCGCCGTCGGCGCCAGGGCGCTGCGAGGCTGGCGAAACCCGGGGTGGTTGTCCTTTAATGGTCTGAATTGTTCTGATTTGCCCGGGACGGAACGGATCTCCATGGACGAATTCGCCGGCAGCAATCCCATCTACCGCTTCGGCGAGTTCGAGCTCGAAGCCGGGCGGCGGATCCTGCGTACCTGCCCCGCGAACGAGGTAGTCACGCTCACGCCGCGGGCGTTCGATCTGCTGCTCGAGTTCCTGCGGCGACCCCAGGAGCCGATCGCCAAGGCGCAGCTGATGGAGGCGCTGTGGCCGGAGTATGTGGTCGAGGACAACAACCTGGATCGCGCCGTGTCCACCCTGCGCCGGGCGCTCGGCGACCACGACGGTGAGCATCGCTACATCAAGACCATTCATCGTCGTGGCTACCAGTTCACGATGCCCGTCAGCATCGTCACCGGCGCGGCGGCCCGGGCAGCGCTGGAGCAGCCGGTCGATGGCGCGCCGCAACCCAAACGCGAACCGACCCACATCGCGCTCGGCATCGGCATCGCTCTGGTACTCGCGACGGCCCTCGCGATCTTCGCCCCCTGGAATACGAACACTCGCTCCGCTTCGCCTGCCGTCGCGGCATCAGCCGGCAGCGGCATGCTCGCGGTGCGCTTCTTTGGCTGCGAGGGGGACGATGAATCCCAATCGCTCGCCGGCGCCCTCACCACGCTGCTGGAACAAAGGTTCTCGGCCATTCCCGGGCTGGCGGTGCTGGCGCCGGGCGCGGCGTGGTCGGCGCGCAACGTCGAAGAATCGGCCGCCGCGTTCGGCGCGCGCATGCACGCGAAGTTCGTGCTGGGTGGCGAGGCGGCCCGCTCGGGCCCGCAGCTTCACCTGTCCGTCACGCTCACCGACGCCACTCGTGACCGGGTCCTGTGGTCGCAGGAGTTCGATCGGCCGATTGCCGACGTCGGTGCGGTTCGCGAGGAAATCACCGCGCACGTGGCGGATGCGCTGGGGATCGCGCCGCAGGCCGGCGCCCCCGCCGCACAGGCCCCCGTCGACCTCGACGTCCACCAGCTCTACTGGCAGGCCGAACGTCTCATGACCGCAGGCGCATCTCCAGCCGACGCGCGCAAGGCCATCGCGTTGTTCACCCGCACCACCGCCCTCGATCCGCGCTTCGCGCGCGGCTACCTGGGAATCGGGAGGGCGCTCATCTACGGGTATGACCTGCAACCGCCGACGCTTTCCGCGGTGGCCCGGTCGGAGGTCGGGGTCCAGGCGCTTGCAGCGATAGACCGGGCGCTCGAACTGGACCCCGCACTGGGCGAGGCGTGGGTGGCGAAGGCCCGGCTGGTCTCCGACCCCGAGCAGGCCGCGCGGATGTACCGCCGCGGCCTGCAGCTCAAGCCCAACTACACCGAAGGCGCGATGTACTTCTCCGACTTCCTCATGGGCGGCTTTCGGGCGGCCGACGCCATCGATGTCCTGGAGGGCGCGCGCCGTTTCGAGCCCGGCGCGCCCCTGCTGCTGTGGCTGCAGGCGGAAGCCCTGATGGCCGCGCGCAGCGACGTGGACGGCAGCGAGCGGCTGCTGCGCAAGGTGCTTGAGATGGATGGGGGCAAGGACATCGCGACGGTACCACTGGCGCTGTTGCTGCAGCATCAGCGCGGGCGGTTCGCCGAAGCGATGCGGCTGTTCCAGGACCGGCCCGCGAGCACGTTCGTGCGCGCGTCGATGGCGCTCCTGTATCTCGACATGGACGAGCTGCAAGCCGCGATCGATGTCTGGAATGCAGCCGATCCGCCGCCGGGCTTTCAACTGATGTTGGTGTCGCAGTACCGGCGCGACCCGAGCCAGGCCGCGCAGCTGGCCCGCGCGCTGTTCGCCGCATCACGCGCCGACATGTACGGAATGGCAGCGCCCGCCATCCGCGACGAGGCCGTGGCCACCGGCGACTACGCCGCCGCGATCGCGGTGCTGGAGCCGGCCCATGCATCGCGCCCAGGGCCAGATGCACCGGTGGCCCTGGACTACAATTTCTCGATCGCCTTCGCGCACGTGCTGATCCTGTCCGGACAGCGGGAGCGAGGCCGCAGCCTGGCCCGCTCGGTGCTCGTCAGACTGGACGCGGACGAGATCGGCCGCCCGGCTCACTGGTTTGCCCGCCAGCGTGCGCAACTCTTCGCCATGCTCGGCGAAGACGACGAGGCGCTCGATGAGCTCGCCGCCGACCAGCGGCTGAATCACTGGTCGAGATGGTGGTACACCGGCGAAGTTGATCCGGTGTTCGCGCACCTGCACGGCGATCCGCGGTTCGTGGCGCTCGTGGCGAGCGCCCGCCGGCAGCGCGCGGCGCAACGCGCGCTATACCAGCAGATGATTCGCCGCGGCGACGTGCGTGTGCCCGGGACAGAACGGGGGAAATGAGGTCGCCCTCACTTCCCCCGCGGGACACACGCCAGTCCGCGAGACCGAGACAAGAAGTCAGCGCGAGACGAACCTGGCGTCGCCCAGGAGCACCGCCGGTACCGGGCCCGTCTGGATCAGGTTCAACAGCAGCGGCGACGACACGAACGTATCGAAAGTCGGGCCGTTGGTGAACGTGATCGTCCCTGTGCAGTTCGCCTCCACCGTGTAGGTGCCCAGCGCACCGCCCGTACGGTTGGGCGGAGTCTGTCCGAAGATGGTCACCGTCACCGTTTCCGCCACCAGCGTCCCGTCACCATTGAAGCGAATGGATTCGATGAGGGCCTTCGGCACCGCGGCGCCATTGATCGGCTGGAAGCCAGTCCCTTTGAAGAGATAGAGGCCGCGCAGCATCTCGACGCTGCAGGTCCGCTTCGGAACCAGGTCGTGGGCGCTGGCCGGAGCGCCCAGGATCGCCATCGAGAGCGTCGCCAGCCCCAGCCCGATGCGGATTTTCGCTTTCTTGTTCATACACTTGTCTCCTTGATTGAGCTTGTCGAGTGGATAGTCCGGGCGCGATCGCGGCGCCCGGAGTCAGGCTGGCAAAGCGCACCGGCGATGTCCTTTAATAGCCTTAAAAGTTCTTGTTAGTTCTCGAGGTACTCGCGCAGTGGATGCCTTCACGGGCGAAAACCTGACCTACCAGTTTGGCGACTTCGAACTGGAGTCGGGCCGACGAGTCCTGCGCGCGCGCAGCACGGGCACGGTCGTGTCCCTGACCGGGCGTGCATTCGATCTGTTGTTGTTCCTGGTGCGCCGCCCCAACGTGCTCGTCACCAAGGACGAATTGATGTCGGCGCTGTGGCCCGACACGGTCGTGGAGGACAACAACCTCGACAACGCGGTTTTCGCGTTGCGGCAGGCGCTCGGCGAAAAGCGCGGCGAGCATCGATACGTCAAGACTATCCACCGGCGGGGCTACCAGTTCACCGTGGCGGTCAGTGTCGTGCAGCCCGCGAGTGTTCCCGTGGTCCCGGATCCCGCGCTCGCCGCGCAGCCGCAACCGTCGCGGCGCCGCGCTGCTTGGGGAGTCGCGGTGACCCTGCTGGTGGTCGCAGCGGTATCGTCCTGGCTGGTCGCGCGGCACTTCGCCGGAACTTCGACCGCGCAGGTTGCCGCCCCGGTCATGTCAGCGACTCACGATCGCTTCGCGGTGCTGAACTTCGCCGGGCCGGAGGATGAAGGCGGCGCGCTCCTGCGAGACATCGTCACCAGGCTGCTGTACGAGCGATTTTCAGCGATACCCGCGCTCACGATGCTCGGGAATGGCTGGGGATCGGGCGCCGACGCGATGAACCTCACGGATCTCGGGCGCAAGATGAATGCCCGCTATTTGCTTTACGGCAGTGTCAAGAAATCAGGGGACCAGCTTCATCTCGAGGTGGGATTGAGAGATGCGGACACCGCGGCCGATCTGTGGTCGCATGCCTACGATCGGCCGGTCGCCGACCTGACCGCCATACGCGAAGACATCGCCGGGCGAGTGACTGCCGCCCTGCACGTGGATCCGCGCGTCACGGACGAGGCGGCCAGGCTCCCGGTGACCTTCGAGCTCTACCAGCTGTATTGCCGGGCCAACCAACTGATCGGTGCGGACGCCACGATCGAGGAAATGGAGCGGGCCGCGGCCCTGTTCGCCCGGACCACCACGCTCGATCCGCGCTTCGCCCGCGGCTATCTGGGAGTCGCGGAAGCGCTGTTGTTCGCCTCGTCCAGCAAGCCGGGCGTCACCGGTGGCCTCGATCCCGGAGTCGTGGCCCGGGCGCGCCATGCGCTCGATCGCGCGCTGGAATTGAATCCCGCGCTGGCCGAGGCGCTGGTCGCGCGGGCGCGCCTCATCGACGACCCGGCCGAAGCCGAACGCCAGTTCAAACAAGGATTGCGGCTGGCACCCAACTACAGCGTCGGCTCCTTGCACTATTCGCACTTTCTGTACGACCGGGATCGCAAGGGTGAAGCGCTGGCCGTCCTGGCGCGGGCGCGTGAACTCGATCCGCTGGCCGTCTGGTTGTACGTTTTCGAAGCAGACATGCTCATGATGAGTCGCAGCGATGTCGAGGGCAGCGAACGTCTCCTCCGGCAGGCACTGGGCATCGATCCGGACTACCTGGGCGCACATCGCGCGCTGGCGCTGTCCCTGCAGTTCTCGCGCGGAGAATTCGCGCAGGCGATTCGCATGCTGGAGCAGCGCGTCGATAGCGAAAACGGCAATCGCGCAGAACTCGCGACCGTGTATCTGGACGTGGATGACCCCGAGGCGGCGGTCGAAGTGTGGAATAACTCGAAGGTTCCACCCCCGTTCCAGTTGATATTGATCTCGCAGTATCGGCACGACCTGCGGGGCGCGGCGCGCGTGGCCCGTAGCGCGGTGACGGGAAAGCTCGCCTTTCTGTACGAAAGGGCGGCGGAATCGATCCGCGACGAGGCGGTCGCGACCGGAGACTACGCCGCGGCCCTCTCGGCGCTCGAGCCGTTATACGCCGCCCATCCGTGGTCGGGGACCGATGCGAACGCGGATCGCGGCTTCGCCATCGTGTACGCGCACACGCTGATTCTCGCCGGGCAGGTGGCCCGCGGACGCGAGCTCGCCCGCGCGCTCCTCGCCAGCGTCGACGCCGACGAAGTCGGCCGGCCACCGCACTGGTTCGGACGCGAGCGCGCGGCGCTATTCGTGCTGCTCGGCGAGCCGGACCAGGCGATCGCGGAACTCGGCGCCAGCCAGAAGCTGAATCAATGGGCGAAGTGGTGGTACACGGGGGAGCTCGACCCGCTGTTCGCGCCGCTGCACGCCGATGCGCGCTTCCAGGCACTCACCGAGGACGCTCGACGGCAGCGCGCCATCCAGCGCGCCCTCGTCGACGAAATGCGCCGGCGCGGCGAGATCCCGCGGCGCGGAGGCCGGCGGGCCGCCCCGGCCGCCGCCGGCTAACTACCCGCGACCAGCTTCCAGATCTGGCTGGTGCGCACGTCCATGACGAACAGCTCGCCGTCGATGTCCTGCGCGAACGAGGCGATGTTCACGTTCGAGTCCCAGCCGTCCTCCAGCGCCACCAACAGCGTCGGCGCCTGGTTGACGCCGACGGTCCAGATGCGCTGCGAGCTGTAATCGGCGAACAGGTAGCGGCCCACCAGGAAGGGGATCGCCTTGCCCCGGTACACGTAGCCGCCGGTGACGGCCTGGCCGGTGGGGTGCTCGTACTCGGCCACCGGCGGGATCAGCGGCGTGGTCGGCGAGCCGCAGGGTAGCCCGGTGTCGAGCGTGCCTTCCTTGCAGCGCCAGCCGTAGTTGCCGCCCTTGACCACCAGGTCGATTTCCTCGCGCGTATGCGAGCCGACATCGCCGAGCCACAGCGCGCCGCCGACGCGATCGAAGCTCCAGCGCCAGGGATTGCGGAATCCCCAGGCGAAGATCTCGGGGCAATCCGCGTTGCCGGTGCCGTCGAGGTTGCAGGGCGGATTGGCGGCGAACGGATTGTCGGCCGGGATGCGATAGCGCTTCGATCCCACCGTGCCGCCGACGTCGACGCGCAGGATCTTGCCGAGCAGGTTGTTGGTGAGCTGGCCGTTGCCGGCCTGCGTGGAGTCGCGGTCGTCGTTGCCGCCATCGCCGGTGCCGATATAGAGATACCCGTCGGGCCCGAACAGCAGGTTGCCGCCGTTGTTGTGCCCGCCCGGCTGCGCCATCTCGAACAGGATCTGCTCGGAGCCGGCGTCGAGGGTCACGCCGTTGTCCGCGGTCCTGAACTCGGAGACGCGCAGCACGATGACTTCGGGGCTGGTCTCGTGCGTGTAGGCCACCCAGGCGCGCGGGTCGGTGGGAAAGTCCGGATGCAGCACGAGGCCGAGCAGGCCGTGCACGTTGCGGAACACCACGCGATCGGTGAGATCGAGCATGGCCTGCGTGGTGCTGACGTCGGGCTGGTCGGCGAAGGACACGACGTGGCCGTCCTGCTGCACGACGATCCAGCGGCTGGTGTCGCCGGGCGCGCGCAGCATGGTGTGCGCCGCGGTGAGCGTGAGGCCCGCGTATACACGCTGCACGGCGAGCTTGATCTGCGCGGGTGAGACCAACGGCAACGTGCTCACGATGGCGGCCGCCGAGGCGGGCGACACGTTCGGTGTCGGCGCGGCGTCCACGGCCGCGACCGTGTAGCTGTAGCTGGTGTTCGCGGTCAGCGCCGTGTCGGTGTAGTTAGTCCCGGTGACCGTGGCTATGGCGCTGGCCGCGCCGTCGCGGAACACGCGGTAGCCGGAAATGCCGCTGGCATCCGTGGCCGCGTCCCAGCTGAGGACGATCGACGTCTCGGACTGGGCGACGGCGCTGACGTTGGCCGGCACCGAGGGTGGCGCGGTGTCCGACGCCGGGGGCGGCGGAGGGGGCGGCGGCGTGGGCGAGCTGTCATCGCCTCCGCCACCACAGGCGTACAGGCCGAGGGTCAGCGCCACCAGGGTGGCGCTCGAGATCTTGATGCGCATGCAGGGTTTCCCAGGTGCGTTCGTGCGGAACGCGTGCCGGCAATTTGCCGACAGCGGGGCGAGGCTGCCGTCGGAATCCCGGCAGTGGCATGGAATCCGTCAGACGTCGCCGCGGCGTCTTTTCGGCAATGCCGTGTAGGAAGGCGCCGCGGGAACGCTAGCGCAACGCCGCAATCAGGCCCGGGAGCTCGTCCATGGAATGCATGAGCCGCACGTTTCCGGCGCCGGCGGGAGCGGAGGCCGGTCCCGGCGTGTAGAGAATCGCGCGCATGCCCGCCGCGGAAGCGGCGGCCGCGCCCGCCGGGGAATCCTCCACCACCACGCAGGCCGAGGGTTCGAGCTGCAGGCGTTGCGCCGCCAATAGATAGACATCGGGCGCCGGCTTGGGCCGCGCCACCATGCTGGTGACACAGACACGGTCGGCGAAGAACCCGGTGAGCCCGGCCACCTCGAGCGACATGCGCACCCGCGCCAGCGGCGACTGCGAGGCCACCGCCATCGGGTGGCCGCGACGGCGCAGTTCTTCCAGGGCGGCGCGCAGGTAGGGCACCGGCTGCAGCTCGCGCATGAACGCATGCGCGGTCGCGAAAGCCCAGTTGTAGGTGAAGCCCGGCGTCGGCGTCGTGCCGGTGCGCTTCTCGACGGCCTCGAGCACGCCGGCCACGGTCTTGCCGAGGAACATGGCGTGCGCCTCGTCGACGGTGAGTTGCACGCCGAGATCGCGCAGCACCTCGGCCTCGACGCGGCTCGCGAGGCCCTCGCTGTCGACCAGCACCCCGTCGCAGTCGAGGACCAGGCCCAGTGGCGGCTCGGCGCTCACGCCGGTCTCATCAGCCGCCGCGCAGGCGCGCGCGGCCGCTCGACGTCAATACCGCGAGCGGCCAGACCAGCGAGGCTCGCAGCCGCGAATGCCAGCGGCCGGTGCGTCCCGGCTGCGGCTCGCTGGAAAACAGGTAGTTGGAGGTGCAGATCGCCACCAGCGCCACGAAGCCGAAGATCCAGATCACGAGGAACAGCCGCACCAGTCCGAACACCATGGACTAACTCCTCGAGTAGGGCTCGTGCAGGTCGACCGGCCGGGCCTGCCCGGCCTTCTTCTTGCGCATGCGGATGTTGAGCGTCTCGACACCCAGCGAAAAGGCCATCGCGAAGTAGATGTAGCCCTTCGGCACCTTGTGGCCGAAGCCCTCGGCGATCAGCATCACGCCGACCACCAGCAGGAACGACAGCGCCAGCATCTTGATCGACGGGTGCGCCGAGACGAACTCGCCGATCGGGCGCGCGAACACCATCATCAACGCGACCGAGGCCACCACCGCGGCGATCATCACCGCGACCTCGTCGACCATGCCCACCGCCGTGATGATGGAGTCCAGCGAGAACACCATGTCGATGATGATGATCTGCAGGACGATGGCGGTGAACTGGCTCTTGACCGCCCGGGAGGCGTGGCCCTCGTCACCCTCGGTGAGCTGGTGCACTTCCTTGGTGGATTTCCACACCAGGAATATCCCGCCGCCGATGAGGATCAGGTCGCGGCCGGAGATGTGCGTGCCAGCGAGCGTGAACAGCGGCTCGGTCATCCCGACGATCCACGCCAGGCCGAGCAGCAGCCCGACGCGCATGAACATCGCGAGGAACAGGCCGATGCGCCGTGCCTTCTCGCGCTCGCCCTGCGGCAGCCGGTCGACCAGGATCGAGATGAAGATGATGTTGTCGATGCCGAGCACCAGCTCGAGCGCGGTCAACGTCAGGAACGCGATCCAGACTTGCGGATCGCTGAGCATCGCGGCGGCGGCTTCCATGGAGTGGCCGTGATATTAGAGTAATTCGGCAGCCCGTGTACTCTTCGAGCCCACCATGACATCGCCACTCCCGTTCCGCGCATGGCGCCGTGCCGCGTCGGCCGCCGCGTTGCTCGTCCCACTGTCGTTGGCTGCGGCCGGCAGCGCCGCCGCGGCGCGCCTGCAGTCGGGCGAGGTGCACACCTGGGAGCCGCAGGAGATCACGCTCGCCACCGCGCGCGACTACGCGAACCCGTACGTCGAAGTGGAGTGCTGGATCGAGCTCGAAGGTCCCGCGTTCAAGCGCCGCGTGTACGGTTTCTGGGATGGCGGCAGGACCTTCAAGGTGCGCTTCGTCGCGACCCAGCCCGGGGAGTGGACCTGGCGCGTGGACAGCAACCAGCCATCGGATGCGGGACTCGCCGGCGCGGGAAAATTGCGCGCCGTCGCCTGGAGCGAAGCCGAGATCGCGCAGAACCCCAATCGCCGCGGCTTCGTCACGGCCAGTGCCAACGGCCACGCGCTGCGCTACGCGGACGGCTCGCCGTTCTTCCTGCTGGGTGACACCTGGCTCGCGGCTTCGACCTGGCGGCTGCCCTTCAAGGGCGCGCCGCCGGCGCCTGACTACCTGCCCGATGAAGGCATCGGCTTCGAGGAAGCGGTGTCGTGGCGCAAGCGCCAGGGCTTCAACTCGATCTCGTTCATCGCGGCCTTTCCGAACTGGGCCGCCGACGAGCACGGGGCAACCTACGCCAACAAGGACGGCGTGTTCCTGCGCAATGCCTGGGAAAAGTTCGGTTACTGGGCGCCGAACGCGAAGATCTCCACGGCCGACGGCGCGACCACCACGGCCAAGGACATGCACGACGAGGCCGGCAACCGGCCCTTCGAAGTATTCGCGGACCGCGAGGGCCTGGCCAATTTCGACCGCATCAACCCGCGCTATTTCGCCAGCCTCGACCGCAAGATGCGGCACCTCGCCGAGCAGGGCTTCGTGCCGTTCCTCGAGACCGTGCGGCGCGACAACGCGCCTTCGTGGAAGCGCTATTTCGATTTCAATGTCTCGTACTCGCGCTACGTGCAATACCTGGTCGCGCGCTACGGCGCGTTCAACCTCATCTTCAGCGGCATCCATCTCGACTGGATCCCGAAGGACTTCAGTCTCACGGCCGCCGAGTTCAACGAGGCGCTGACGTACCATTACCGGAAGTACGGCCCGCTGCCCTTCGGCCAGCCGTACACCACGCTCATCGATCGCTCGACGTACAAGGCCTTCGGCCACGGCGCCGACGCGCCCTGGCTCACCATGCACACCGTGGGCAACAACCCGCGCAACCACGCCATCTACGAGTCGATCGAGGAACTCTTCCGACTCTCGCCGCCGTACCCGGCCGCGAACCTCGAGCCTTACTACACGGGCTGGAACCACGCCATCAACCGGCCCGGCGGCGAGACGCCCGAGGAGAACTCGCCGCGCGACAACTATTTCGCGCGCGCGATGATGTACGGCTCGGTGCTGTCGGGCGCGCTCGCCGGCCACGTGCATGGCACCGCGGCCTACGACGTCACCAGCAGCGGCGAGCCGGCCGGCTGGCGGCCGCACATCTGGACCGCGCTGCGTTACGAATCGGGCGCGCAGATGCGCCATCTCGGCGCCTTCGTGCTGACCGAGGGCGCGCGCTACCAGGACCTCGTGCCCGTACCGCGGGACCTCGAGCCGCGCGCCATCGCCGACGCCCGGGCCGACGGCCTCGACGGCTGGTCTTTCCTGGCGCGCACCGCCGAGCGCGATTTCGCGCTGGCGTACTTCGAGCAGCAGGCGCGGCGCCCGGCGCTGCGCGGCTTCACGCCCGCGTCTAACTACCTGTGGACCTGGTTCGACCCGCGCACCGGGCGGTGGGGCAAGCCGATCCGGGTGCGGGCCGATGCCGCCGGGATGCTGCGGGCGCCGCCCTTTCCGGACCGTGGCGAACGCGCGACAAAAGACGTCGGAGCGAGGATTCTTGCGACGAGTTGAGCCGACGCTGGATTGACTCCAGTCCCCGTTTGCCAACATCCTCGGCACGGAAATACCGGGGAAAACGTCATGGAGGAGTCATGCGTCGCACTGAGCTCAAGCCACGGTTCCTGATCGCGGCGGCAATCGCCCCACTGTTCGCTCCTGCTGCTTGGGCGCAACAGGCGAGCGATCCGCCACCGGCCGGCGACGAGTCGAAGATGGACGAGGTGGTCGTCACCGGCACGCGCATCCGGCAGAACACGCAGAATTTCCCGAACCCGGTGACGTCCTTCTCGGCGTCCACCATCCAGCAGTCCGGCCGGACTAATCTCGCGGATTTCCTGTCGCAGGCCCCGGCGCTGGTGGCCTCGAACACCGGCGACCTGACCGCGGGCTCGAAGGCGGACTTCGGGCTCGCAGGACTCAATCTGCTCAACCTGCGTCACCTGGGCGTCGATCGCACGCTGGTGCTGGTCGATGGCCGGCGCCACGTCGCGGGTACGGCCGGATCCGCCGCGGTGGACATCGATGCGATCCCGACCGACCTGGTCGAGGCGGTCGACGTGCTCACCGGCGGCGCCTCCGCGATCTACGGCGCCGACGGTGTGTCGGGCGTGGTGAACTTCCGCCTCAAGAAGAATCTCGAGGGCGTCAGCTTCCGCGGTCAGTTCGGATCATCGTCGGAAGGCGATGGCGAGAACACCTTCGGCGCCCTCACCGCCGGCACCAACTTCAGCGAAGGCCGCGGCAACGTGGCCTTCGCCTACGAGTACGACAAGGACGAGCGCGTCTCCGACCAGGACCGCTCCTACCTGCGGCCCCCGAAGGCCGCGGGCCTCTATCAGAACCAGGACGACCTCGACGATTCGCCGAGCCTGCCCGACAACGTGCGCTACGACGACGTGCGCTACGCCGACAGCGCGCGCAATGGTGCGGTCGATGTCGATTTCGACGGCGCCGGCGACTACCAGGGTACGGGCGCGCTTTACGACCGCGGCTTCGTGCTCGAAAACTCGGGCGGCTACACGCAGGGTGGTTCGAGCACGCCGGTGGACGGCTACCAGGGCGACCTGTTCCCCGAGGCCGACCGGCACGTGTTCAACCTGCTCGGCCACTTCGACGTCAACGATTCGTTCACGGTGTCCGCCGATGTCAAGTACGTGCGCTCGCACGCCTACACGCGCGCGCAGCCGACCTACGATTTCTACCTGTTCATGACGCCTGACAACCCGTTCATGCCGCAGTCGATCCGTGACGCGATCATTCCGGGCGCGGCCGCCATCGCCTTCGACGATCCCGACACACCCGACGGCGTGCAGGTCACGCGCGACAACTACGACCTCGGGATCAACGCCGAGGACGACGTGCGCGAGACGCTGCGCGGCGTGCTCGCGATCAACGGGCGTGTCTCGGACCACCTGCAGTACGAGGCCTCGTACGTGTACGGCGAGACCCGCAGCACCATCACCTCCATCAACAACCGGCAGGAAGCGCAATGGCAGGCGGCCATCGACGTGGTCACCGATCCGGACTCGGGCCAGCCGGTGTGCCGTTCGTCGCTGGATCCGGACGCGCCGCCCGAGCTCGCGGGCTGCGTGCCGTACAACATCTTCGGCGAAGACGTGCGCGACCCGGCCGCGCTCGATTTCATCAACACCGACTCCGTCACGCGCAGCAAGGTCACGCAACAGGTGCTGTCCGGCTCGCTCAGCGGCGACCTGGGTTCCTTCCTCGAACTACCCGGCGGGTCCATCGGTTTCGCGGCGGGTCTCGAGTTCCGTCGCGAGGAGAGCGAGGATCATCCCGCGCAGGAGATCCAGGACGAGCTCACCTGGATCAGCGGCATCAACCCGACGCACGGCAGCTTCGACGTCAAGGAAGCCTTCGCCGAGGTCAGCCTGCCGGTGTTGGCGCATGCCCGCGGCGCGGACCTGCTGTCCTTCGGCGCCGCGTTCCGCGCCTCCGACTACAGCACCATCGGCTCGACCAACTCCTGGAAGGTCGACGCGCTGTACGCGCCGGTGCCCTCGGTGCGCTTCCGCGGCACCTACGCACAGGCGGTGCGCGCGCCCAACATCTCGGAGCTGTTTTCGCCGGCCAGCACCTCGTTCAACTTCCTGGTCGATCCCTGCGACATCACCGAGCTCAACAATGGCTCCTCGACCCGCGAGGCGAACTGCGCCGAAATGCTGACCGCGATGGGCATCGATCCGACCACCTTCACGCCGCAGGACACGCCACAGGCGACGCTGTACACGGAAGGCCTGGAGAGCGGCAATCCGGATCTTTCGGAGGAGACGGCGAACACCTGGACGTTCGGCGTGGTGCTGCGGCCGGAGTCCGCGCCCGGCCTCAGCATCTCGCTCGACTGGTACGACATCGAGATCGAAGACGCCATCCACACGGCGGAGGCCCAGGACCTGGCGCAGCTGTGCGTCGACCAGCCGACACTCGACAACGCGTTCTGCCCGGGCATCACGCGCGACCCGCAGACCGGCTACATCGTCGGGTTCACCGTGCAGCCGCAGAACGTCGCGAGCTTCCACACGGCGGGCCTCGACGTGGCGATCGACTACTCCATCGCCACCGCGAACGCTGGCGAGTTCCGGCTGCAACTCGTGGGCGGCTACCTGGACCGCCTGGACTTCGTCAATTCACCCGGCGCCGAAGTGGATTCGGATCTCGGCGAGGCGCCGCAGAACTCGAGCAACGAGTATTTTCCCGAGTACTCGGCCACCTTCGACGTCACCTGGATCCGCGGACCGCTGACGATCGCCTATGGCATCAACTGGTTCAGCGCGACGGACCGCTTCGAGAGCGAGGTGCTGGCGGGCGATCCCGACTATGCCGAGCCGAAGTACCTCCAGGTCCGGCAGAAGTGGGAGCACGACCTGAACGTGGGCTGGGACTTCAACGACCACGTGAACGTGTACGCGGGCGTCAACAACCTGTTCGACGCGAAGCCCACGCTCGGCTACAGCTCGTACCCGGTGTCGGCGATGGGTCGCTACTTCTACGCGGGCGCGAAGGTGAACTTCGGCGCCCCGGCGAAATGACCCGAGCGTCGCGGGGGCTGGCGGGGCTGCTGCTGGCCACGCTCGCGGCCGCCTCGCCCGCCGCGACGCCGTTCACGCTCGACGACTACTATCTACTCTCGGACGTCGCCGAGCCGGCGTTCTCGCCCGACGGGGAGCGCATCGCCTACACCGTCTCGCGCAACGACCGGAAGCGCGATCAGTCGGACAGCGACATCTGGGTGGTTTCCTGGTCCGGCGAAAATGCGGGCGCGAGGCCCGTGCAGGTCACGCGTACGCCGAAGAGCAGCGAATCGCAGCCGCGCTGGTCCCGGGACGGACGCTCGCTGTTCTTCCTGAGCGGCGCGGGCACGGATGACGACGACGAGGATGCCGTGACGCAGTTGTGGCGCGTGTTGGTGCGCGGGTCGGGCGCGCGCAAGATCACGAACATCATCGGAGGCATCAGCGACTACGACCTGTCGCCCGATGGGCGCCGTGCCGTGGTGGTCGCCGAGGTCGGGCGCAGCGTCGGCAACCAGGACGAGAATCCTCCCCCCATCGAGACCGAGCGGTTCCTGTTCAAGCGCGACGGCGAGGGTTACCTCGATGACCGCACGCAGCAGCTCTTCATCGTCGACCTCGCCTCCGGCAAGGCCACGCAGCTCACCTCGGGCGAGCGCGATCACTGGCTGCCGGCCTGGTCGCCGGACGGCACGTCGATCGCCTACACGGCCAAGGATCGCGGCGCGGCCGACCGCGACGTCAACTACGACGTGTTCGTGCAGCCGGTGGACGGCGGGGCGCCGCGCAAGGTCAGCACATTCTCGGGCGACGACAACGATGCCGACTGGGGCTCGCGCCCGTCATGGTCCCCGGACTCGCGCCGCCTGCTGTGGCTGGAGGGCGGCGAAGACAAGTGGCTCTACTATTGGCCGCAGCAACTCGCGGTCGCCGACCTGGCCACCGGCGAGGTGACACGGCCGGCCCGCATCGATCGCTGGTTCTATTCCCCGAAGTTCGCGCCCGACGGCTCGATACTCGCGCTCATCGAACAGGACCGTGACACCTGGCTGGCGCGCATCGATGCGACCAGCGGGAAGATCGACTATCTCACCTCGGGGGCTCGCTTCGCCTCGGACTTCGCGGTCGCGGCCAACGGCCGCGTGGTGCTGCTCGAGAGCGACGTGAGCACTCCTGCGGGGCTGTTCGCGCTCGACGGGCATCGCGCGCTGACCCGTCACAACGACTGGGTCGCGCAGCGCGAGCAGGGCGAGGTGCGCGACGTCTCGTTCAGGAGCGGCGACGCGGAGATCCACGGCTATGTGACGCTGCCGGCGGGTTTCGCCGCCGGAAAGCGTCTGCCGCTGGTCACCAAGATCCATGGCGGGCCCGTGTACCAGTTCAGCCACGAGTTCGACCTCACGCTGCGGCTGTACGCAGCCGCGGGTTACGCGGCGCTGGCCGTCAACCCGCGCGGCTCCTCCGGGCGTGGCTTCGATTTCGCGCGCGCCATCTACGCCGACTGGGGCAATCTCGATGCGCAGGACATCAGCGCCGGCATCACGCACCTCATCGACAGCGGCATCACCGATCCGCAGCGCATCGGCGTGGTCGGCTGGAGCTATGGCGGCATCCTCACTGACTACATGATCGCGAGCGACCCGCGCATCCGCGCCGCGATCTCCGGCGCCGGCGTCGCCAACGTGCTCGCCACCTTCGGCGTGGACATGTACGTGCGCGAATACCTGGCCGAGCTCGGCACGCCGTGGGAGAACTTCGAGACCTGGCGCAAGCTCGCCTATCCCTTCCTGCACCCGGAGCGCATCAGCGCGCCGACGCTGTTCCAGTGCGCGGGTGATGACGACAACGTGCCCTGCGTCGGCGCCGAGCAGATGTACCAGGCGCTGCGCATCCGCGGGGTGCCGACCCGGCTGATCGTCTACCCGGGACAGAACCACGACATCGACGTGCCGAGCTACCAGGTGCACCGCATGCGCGCCAACATCGGCTGGTTCGACCGCTGGCTCAACGCGCCGCGCTGAGCGTTGGCGCGGTCAGCGCTTTCGCGCCACGGTCCTGCGGCTTTTCGCGCCCGGGTGATGCCGCATGCGGCGCGGCGGCTCGTTGAGCGTGTCGAGGAACTCGCGCCGCTCTTCCGGGCTCATCTGCGGCCAGTCGATCTTGCCCTGGTACTCGCGTCGCAACTCGGCGTCGCGCACGCGCATGCGCGAACGGCTGCGGATGCGCGGCGAGGCCGCGAAGCGCCGCGTGGTCCCGGCCTCCAGCAGCTCGAGGGTACCCGCGATCACGCGGTCGGAGAGTGGCAGGTCGCTGTGGCCGCAGTCGACGTAGCGGTTGTCCGCGCCTTCGAGCTTCGCGAGCTCCATCGGCACCGTGCCGTCGCCGCGCAGCGTGTATTCGTACTCGAAGTCGCGGTCGCGCAGCGCCACCCGCGTCGCGGTGATGCGGTTGCAGCCGATCACGCAGGTGAAGCGGCCGTCGGCGGGCGCGAGCCGCTGCGGCAGCCCGGCCGCGGCGCGCAGCAGCGCCGCATCGGGCCGCGGGCCCTCGGCGGGCCAGGCTTCCGCCGCGAACAGGTCGCGCGCGCCGACCCGCTGCTTCGAAGGCAGCAATTCGTGCAACCCGGGGAAGCTCGCGAACACTTCCTGCGCCAGGTACTCGGCGTCGTGGCGCAGATCGAGCATGCCGAGCTTGCGCACCACCGAGTAGGTGCCGCGCAGCGCCTGCACCGCGGCCAGCGAACCGTAGTTGGGCGTGCCGAGCAGCACGACGCGCGATACCCGCGCGCCGGCGGCATGCGTGAGCGCGGCACGCGCCACCAGTCCGCCCATGCTGTGACCGACCAGCGCCACGTCCCCGCGCCCGTCCGCGGCGATGCGCGCGGCGAGCGCCCGGCCGAGCGAGGCGATGTCGTGCCGCCAGTCGTAGTCGAGCTGCACCGCGTCGAAGCCCGCCTTGCGCAGGGAGAGGGTCAACTTGAGGTAGCTGTAGTTCATCGCGCCGAGCGCGACCAGCTGCGGGCTGCCCGGCAGCCTGAGCTCGCTCAGCCGCCCGAAATTGAAGTCGATGGGATCCAGCCAGAGGATGTCGTTGGGCCGCCGGCCGCCGCGCACGAAGCCGAGTTGCGAGCCCATGATGCCCGGCAGTAGATAGACACGCGGGCCCGGCGCGCCGCGCCGCCGGCGCACCGCGCGCGCCAGGCGGCGCAGCTCGGCATGCAGCTCCTGGCCGAAATACTCGACCAGCGCATCGTGGCGCGTGTCCGAGGCCAGCATTCCGATCAGCGTGGCTTCGTCGAGCGCCGCCAGCCGGTCGTACGGGGTGATGTGGTCGGCGGGGCCGGCCTGGCTCATGCGGCGATCCCGAGCTTCGCGTCGAGCCAGTCGAGCGTCGGCCGCCACAGTCCCTCGCGGTGGCGCGAGGCGAAGAATCCCTCGTGGCCGATGCGCGAGCCAAGCTCGCCGGGCGAATACCAGCGCGCCTCGCGCGCGACGCGCGGAAAGAACCCGAACAGCGCCTCCACGGTGCGCCGCGTGGCGATGGGATCGTCGCTGAAGCCGAGGTTGAGCACGGGCGCGCGGATGGTATCGAAGACGTTGTCGGCCAGGTATGTACGCAGGTCCGGCTTGAAGTGATCGTCGCGCAGGCACCAGCGGCGCCATTCCTCGAAAACGCCCCGCGGCAGCGGCAGTCCGCTCCAGCCGCCGCCGGTGGGTACGTATCCCTTGAGGGCGAGCAGCAGCGGGCCGTGCACGCGCCAGAACCACCAGGCGAGGTACTTGAAGGGCGCCTGCTCCCAGCGCCAATAGCCGACGGATGTCGCCACCTGCACGTGCGCGCGCGCCAGCTCGTGGTTGGTCAGCAGTCCGAGGAATTGCCCGCCGACGCTGTGGCCGAGCGTAGCCACCGGCAGGCCGGCGGCGCGTTCGGCCGCGACCGCGAGCGCAGTGCGCATGTCGAACAGTCCCCAGTCGCTCATGCGGCAGGTTTCTTCGGCGA
Organism: Steroidobacteraceae bacterium; assembly: GCA_035701825.1. GTDB lineage: Bacteria > Pseudomonadota > Gammaproteobacteria > Steroidobacterales > Steroidobacteraceae > CADEED01. The sequence continues at coordinate 2,427 of DASSRK010000093.1, read as the reverse complement.
GTCGCGCCGGGGCCGAGGCGCCCATGCCGCGATAGTCGTACACCAGCGTGTCGTAGCCGCGCGCGGCCGCGTAGGCGGCGAAGCGGAAATAGAAGCTCTGCGGAAAACCCGTGGCCGGGTTGATCACCAGCACCGCGCGGCGCGTGGCGGCCGCCAGCCAGTGTGCCGCGAGCTCGCGGCCGTCGGAGCAGCGCAGTCGCAGCGGCTGCGCCTCGATGGCCGGCGCCGCGCTCACAGCGCGTGCGCCTCGATGAGCCTGCACAGCGCCTCGATGGCTTCGCGCCGCGTGGTCGACTTGCGCCACACGGCGCCGATGGTGCGCGTGGGCACCGGCCGCGCGAACGGCTTGATCGCGACGCCGCGCGCGTTGCCGTAGGCGCCGCGCCCGGCGAGTTCCGGCAGCAGCGTGATGCCGACGCCGGCCGCGACCATCTGCCGCAGCGTCTCCAGGCTGGTGGCGCGGAAATCCTGCTTCTCGTGCACGTCGGTGCTCGAGCAGATGTCGAGCGCCTGGTCGCGCAGGCAGTGGCCGTCCTCGAGCAGCAGCAGCGTCTCGTGCTCCAGGTCCTCGACCTTGATGCTGGCGCGCTGCGCCAGCCGGTGGTTCGACGGCAACGCCACCGTGAACGGCTCCTTGTACAGTTCCCACGACTCGAGCCCGTCCATCGGTACCGGGAGTGCCAGGATTCCCACATCGATTTCTCCCGAATGCAGTTTCTCCAGCATCGGGTCGGTCTGATACTCGTACAGCATGAGCTCGAGCCGCGGCAGCTGCTTGCGCAGCCGCGCCGCGACGTTCGGCAGTAGATAGGGGCCGATGGTCGGCAGCAGGGCGAGCCGCAGGCGCCCGGCGAGCGGGTCGCGGTGGCCGCGCGCCAGCTCCACGATCTCGTCGCTGGCGTCGAGGATGCGGCGCGCGCGTGCCACGATCTCCTCGCCGGCGGCGGTCAGCTGCACGCGCTTGGGGGCGCGCTCGATCAGCTGCACGCCGAGGTACTCCTCGAGCTTCTTGAGCTGCGCCGACAGCGTCGGCTGGCTCACGAAGCTGCGCTCCGCGGCGCGCCCGAAGTGGCGCGTGTCGGCCACCGCCACGAGGTAACGCAGGTCCTTGAGCTTGAGGTCGGCCATAGATGATTTCTATCGAGTTTATACAATCAATCGATTGGCTGAAATACGGGTTGCCCCGGAGAATGCCCGCCCATCGCAGATGCACCAATCATTCATCGAAGGAGTCGACATGCTGGGTATTGGACAGAAATTTCCGCAGTTTTCCCTGACGGGCGTGGTCTCGAACGACCAGGCCAAGGCGTTCCAGCCGTTCGACCTGGCCGCGGCCAAGGGCAAGTGGCAGGTGTTCTTCTTCTGGCCGAAGGATTTCACCTTCGTGTGCCCGACCGAGATCGCCGCGTTCGGCAAGCTCGACAAGGAATTCAAGGCACGTGACGCGCAGCTGTACGGCGTGTCCATCGACAGCGAGTACGTGCACCACGCCTGGCGCAGCACCAAGGAAGAGCTGAAGAACCTGCCCTTCCCGATGCTCTCGGACATCAAGCGCGAGCTGTCGACCGAGCTCGGCATCCTCGACCAGGCGGCCGGCGTCGCGCAGCGCGCGACCTACATCGTGGATCCCGAGGGCGTGATCCGCTTCGTGTACGTGACCGACCTGTCGGTCGGCCGTAATCCGGACGAAGTGCTGCGCGTGCTCGATGCGCTGCAGACCGACGAGCTGTGCCCCTGCAACTGGAAGCAGGGCCAGGACACGCTGAAGGCCGCCTGAGCCGGAAGCGCAACCCGCGAGAGACGGCGTGGCGGCGGCCTCGATGAGGCCGCCGCCGCCCGAGAGGTTTCCAAGGAGTCGAAGATGAGCGTACCTGTGACAATCGATGCGATCCGCGACGCGCTGCCCGACTACGCGCGCGATCTCAAGCTGAATCTCGGCAGCGTGCTCACGCCGGGCGGCGCGCCCGGACTCAATGACAAGCAGATCTGGTCGATCGCACTGGCCTCGGCCATCGCCGCGCGCAACACCGGCTTCGCGCGCAGCATCGAGGCGCAGTCGCGCGCCCATCTCGCCGACGTCGAGGTGGAAGGCGCCAAGGCGGCCGCGGCCATCATGGGCATGAACAACATCTACTACCGGTTCCTCCACCTGGTGGAGGACGCGGAGTACCAGAGCATGCCGGCGCGCCTGCGCATGAACGTGATCGCCAACCACGGCATCGACAAGCTCGACTTCGAGCTGATCTCGCTGGCCGTGTCCGCGGTCAACGGCTGCGGGCTGTGCGTGACTTCGCACGAGAAGAAGCTGCGCCAGCACGACGTGTCGCGCGAGTCGATCCAGAGCGCGGTGCGCATCGCCGCGACCATCCACGCGGTGGCGGGCGTGCTCGAGTTCGAACTGAGCACGCCGCTCGTGACCTCGCCCAC
>DASSRK010000092.1:0-10292 GCA_035701825.1 Steroidobacteraceae bacterium | reverse complement strand
GTCCGCCGCCGCCGCCGCCCGCATCGCCAGGAACGGGGCGATCACCAGTCTGTGCAGGGTACAGCGGGGGTCGGACAACTCCGCCAGGTGGTCGCGGGCCCGCCCGGTCAGCTGATCCACCGTAAATTGTGGGGTCTCCGGCATGGCGGGGATGGTACCCCAGCCCCCGGGACGACCCGTCCGCCGGGACAACTTGCGGACCTAGTCGACAAAAGCACGGTTGTCGCCGCCCCGCGAATCTCGCCCCTGCCGGATTTGCGCCTGTAATATGCGTCCAAACTAAAAAACGGGGTGCCGAAGGGCCCGTGGCAGTCGTCAGTTTCAGAAGCAAATACATCGTCGTGGCGGTGGTGGCAGCCATCGTCGTGTCGCTGGCCGTCGGCTCGGTCCTGGTGCTCGAAAACCGGTCCCAGCACGCCGCGCTGCTGCACACGGCGACCGCCGATGCCCGCGACCGCGTGCTGCGTGAGCTGACCCTGCGTTCCAACGAGCTCGCGCAGCGGCTTGCCGAACGCGTCGACGACGCCGTGCTGATGTCCAACCGCGAGGACATCGCGACCCGGCTCGAGGATTTCAAACGCGACGCCACGCTGCTCGGGATGGTGGTGCGCGATGCCGGAGGCAACCAGCTGTACGCCTGGCGCCGGCCCGGCAATGTCGGGGACAGCATGACGCGCAGCGCCAGTTCGGCGGTGCGCGCCAGCGTACAGGCGATGCCCGGCATAGCGACCCCGCAAACCGTCGGCGAAGTCGAGGTCGAGGTCCGCTCGCTCGAGCCCGCGCCGGACTCCGCCGAGGCGATGTCGCAATTCGACAAGCTCCGGGTTTCGCAGATCCAGAAAGCGCTGATCGTCGCCGGCTTGCTCGGCAGCGTGGTGCTGCTGGTCGGCTTCACGCTGGCCTGGTGGGCTGGCCGGCGCATGCACCAGCCGATCACCACGCTCATAAAGAGCGCCGACCGCATCGCGCAGGGCGACTATTCGCGCCCGCTGGAAGTGGGGCGGCGTGACGAGCTCGGCGAGTTGCAGCAGGCGCTCGAGCGCATGCGCCAGAAGTTGCGCCAGACCACGATCAACAAGAACTACCTCACCAACGTGCTCGGCAGCATGACGGACGCGGTGTTCGTGACTTCGCCCGACGGCGTGATCCGCATGGCCAACCACGCGGCCTGCAAGCTGCTGTCGTGGGGTGAAGAGGAACTGGTGGGCCGCGGCATCGTGTCGATCTTCGACGAACGCGAGCGCGGCGAATTCGACATGCTGCGCGCCTCGTCGGACACGCGCGAGACGGTGGTGAAGACCCGTCACGGCCAGACCATCCCGGTGGCCATCACCGGCTCGCAGATCACCACCGACGATCCGCAATACCAGGGGACGATCTTCGTGGTGCGCAACGTCACCGAGCGCAAGCGCGCCGAGCGACGCATCCGTTACCTCGCGCGGTACGACGCCCTCACCAAGGTGCCGAACCGCATGCAGTTCCAGCACCTGCTGCAGCAGGCCATCGCGCGCGCCTTGCGCAACAAGACGTCGCTCGCGCTGCTGTACCTCGACATGGATCGCTTCAAGGAGATCAACGACACCTTCGGCCACTCGGCCGGCGATCGCACGCTCGAGATCCTCACCGAGCGCCTGATGCGCGCGCTGCCGCAGGAGACCGTGATCGGCCGCCTGGCCGGCGACGAGTTCGCGATGTTCATCGACGACCTGGCCGCCGACGCCGACAACCGCGGCACCGTCGCGCAGCTCGCGCGCAGCGTGCTGGCCGAGATCAGCCGCGCGTTCCAGCTGCAGGACCACGAGGTGTTCCTGACCGCGAGCATCGGCATCGCCTTCTGCCCGCGCGACGCGGAGAACGTCATCGACCTGATCCGCAATGCCGACGCGGCCATGTACCACTCCAAGCAGAACGGCGGGAATTCCTTCGCCTTCTACTCGCCGGAGATGAACGCCGCCGCGGTCGAGCGCCTGATGCTGAAGAGCAAGCTGCGCCGCTCGCTGGAACGCGACGAGTTCCTGGTGCACTACCAGCCCAAGGTCGACCTGCGCGACGGCCGCATCGTCGGGGCCGAGGCGCTGCTGCGCTGGCGGCTGCCCGGCCACGGCGACATCCCGCCGTCGCAGTTCATCCCGCTGGCCGAGGAGACCAACCTCATCCTCGAGGTGGGCGAGTGGGTGCTGAACCGCGTTTGCCAGGACTACCGCGACCTGCAGCAGACCGTGCAGACGCCGGGCCGCATCTCGCTCAACCTGTCGCTCAAGCAACTGCGCCAGGCGAGCTTCATCCTTCGATTCCGTTCCGTGTTCCGCAAGCACGGGGTCTCGCCCACCAGCTTCGAGCTGGAGATCACCGAGACCACGCTGATGGCCGATTCCAAGCGCACGCTGCACCTGCTCGACGAGCTGTACGCCATGGGGCTGCACCTGTCGATCGACGACTTCGGCACGGGCTACTCGTCGCTGTCGGCGCTGCAGCAGTTCCCGATCGGCACGCTCAAGATCGACCAGTCCTTCGTGCGCGACGTCGACGACGACGAGAGCGACGCGACCATCGTGCGCACCATCATCGAGATGGGCCGCAGCCTGAAGATGAACGTGATCGCCGAGGGCGTCGAATCCCCCGGCCACCTCGACTTCCTGCGCCGCCACCACTGCGGCTTCGGCCAGGGCAAGTTGTTTGGCGAGCCGATGACGCTCGAGGAGCTGCGCCTGATGCTGGCGCGGCAGCAGGAGACCGGCCCCGCGTTCGCCGCGCTGATCACCCAGGCCGCCGCCAGCGAGAAGTATTCCAAGCCGCGCAGCGTGTGAGCCGCGCGCGGCTCAGCGTCGGCCGCGGCCCGGCGGTGGCGGTGCAAATCCGAGGGTCGACTCGTCCCAGAAGCGGTTGCGCTCGCCGCAATCGACGATGTGCTTGCGGCACAGGGTCTGGCGCCACTCGTACTTGATGAAGTGACGGCTGTCGGGCTCCGACTGGGCCACGAATTCCACGGCGACCGCACGGTCGATGCGCCGGTCGCCGTAACCGGTGCCCGCGGACTCGTCGCGCCGCGCGGCCTTGGCTTCACCCGCCGCTCGATCGGCGCCGGCGGACGCCGGCGCCGGACCCGAGGCGCCCGCTTCGCGCCCGTCTTCCCGCCACGGCCGATTCACGCGTGGCGGCGCGACTTCGCGGTACACGGCCACCGCGATCACGCCGCGCGCCGAACGATCGCCGAAGGCTTCGGCGTACGAATCGCTCCAGTCGGTGAAATAGAACTCGTTGACCGCCTCGAGGCTGGCACGCCAGCCGCGGTAGTTCTCCGTCTGCCACGCGCCGATCACGTACATGGGCTCGTCGCGCGTGAGCTCGGACTTCGCGCCGTTGATGATGTTGCGGCCGTCGACCGCGATGACCAGGCCGAGCCGCTCGCCGGAATCGTTGCGCACGCGCACCCGGTAGCGCGCGCCCTTCTCCGCCTGTAGATAGGAGCGAAGCGCGCCGTCGCGCGAGCTCACGGGGAATTCGCGGAAGGTGCCGCCGTCGGCCGACACGATCTCCACCGACACGGGCGTTGCCTCGTTGGCCAGCGCCGCGCAGCCGCCGAACGCCAACAAGACGCCTGCGAGACATTTCATGCGGACTCCTCGCGCGAACCATCGCGCCCGTGTGATGAACGATGCGGCGTACCCGCCCGGGTTGATCCTCGCGCACGCGTGCGGGCCGGGGATGTACCCCGACGCGCGTGCAGGCCCGGAACGCGGCAGCCGCTGGAGTGATGGACGCAGGCATGCCGCCGCTTCCTTGGCGGGTGGTGGGCAGGTTCGACTTTCACCGCACACGAGCAGCCGCGCTCCCATAGAATCCGCCCCCCATGCTCGAACTCCGTGATCTGCGCCTGCGCCGCGGCGCCGCCGTCCTCATCGACAAGGCCAACCTGACCATCTTCCGCGGCGACAAGATCGGGATCGTCGGACGCAATGGGACCGGCAAATCCAGCCTGCTCGCGCTGCTGCGCGGCGAGCTGCACGCCGATGCCGGCGACTACTCCGTGCCCGGCAAGCTCAATTTCGTGTCCGTGTCGCAGGAACTGCCGCGCACCGAGGCGACGGTGCTCGAATACGTGCGCGGCGGCGACGGCCGGCTGATGCAGATCGAGGCGGCGCTCGAGAAGGCGCGCGCCGCCGACGACGGCATGAAGGAAGCCGAGCTGCTCGGCGACTACGACGCGGCCGGCGGCTGGACTTCGGCCGCGCGTGCCGCCGAGCTCGCCGACGGTCTCGGCTTCGCGCCCGAGGACATCGAGCGGCCGGTCAAGGTGCTGTCGGGCGGACTGCAGATGCGCGCCAACATGGCGCGCGCGCTGATGTCGCGCGCCGACGTGCTGATGCTCGACGAGCCGACCAACCACCTGGACCTGGATGCCGTGCTGTGGCTCGAGGGCTGGCTGCAGCGCTTCCAGGGCACGCTGCTGCTGGTGTCGCACGATCGCGAGTTCCTCGATGACATCGTCGGTCGCATCGTCAACATCGAAAACGGCCAGCTGACGCATTGGACCGGCAACTACACCGATTTCCAGCGCCAGCACGCCGCCAGCATCCAGCAGTCGGCCGCCATGGCGGCGCGCCAGGAGCGCGAAGTCGCGCGACTGCACTCCTTCATCGATCGCTTCCGTGCCAAGGCCAGCAAGGCTCGCCAGGTGCAGAGCCGCATCAAGGCGCTGGCCAAGCTCGAGACCATCGCCACCTACCAGGAGCTCGAGAACTTCGAGTGGGAGTTCGCCGCCGCGAACAAACTACCGCAGCCGCTGGTGACGCTGGACGGCGCGGCCGCGGGCTACGGCGAGCGCATCGTGGTCGCGGGCGTGAATCGCTCGGTGAATCCCGGCGAACGCATCGGCATCCTGGGTCGCAACGGGGCCGGCAAGTCGACGCTGATGAAGCTGATATCGGGCGCGCTGCCGCAGTCCGAGGGCGAGCGCGTGGCCTCGCCGGACCTGATCGTCGGCAACTTCGCGCAGCTCGAGGTCGACCGCCTCGACGCGCGCGATACTGCCTTGATCGCGCTCACCAACCGCATCGACCAGATGGGCGTGCGCGCGCAATGGGACGAGCAGCGCCGCCGCAACCATCTGGGCGGCTTTGGCTTTCGGGGTGACCGCGTGTTCGAGCCCGTGGTGCACTTCTCGGGCGGCGAGCGCGCGCGGCTGGCGCTCGCCATCCTGGTGGCCGAGCGTCCCAACCTGCTGCTGCTCGACGAGCCCACCAACCATCTCGATTTCGAGATGCGGCATTCGTTGATCACCGCCCTGCAGGACTTCGCCGGCGCGGTGATCGTGGTATCGCACGACCGAGGGCTGTTGCGCAGCGTCTGCGACCAGTTCTGGCTGGTGGCCGACGGCGTGGTGCGCGACTTCGACGGCGACCTCGAGGACTATGCCGGCTGGCTGGAGAAACGCGCGGGTTCGGCCGCCACCCCCACCGCTCCCAAGCCACGCGCCGGCGCCGAGCGGGAGCGTCCCGGCCGCGACCAGCGTCGCAAGGATGCCGGCGCCCGCCGGGAAGACGCGCCCCGGCGCCAGGAGATCAAGTCCATCGAGACGACGCTGGGCAAGCTCGCACAGGAACGCTCGAAGCTGGAGAGCGAACTCGCGGGACTCGACTATGGGCGCAATCCCGATCACGCCCGCAAGGTGACCGAACGCCACGCCGCCCTGTTGCGCGAAGTCGAGCAATTGGAGACACGCTGGCTCGAACTATCCGAGCGGTTAGAATCCGGCTGATGGCCGAGGCGCCTGACTACACACCGATCGACCCTTCGCCGCCGCCGGAAGAGAAGCGGCGCAAACTGCCTGTCCGCCGGATCTGTACCTGGGGCTTGCTCGGGCTGTGGGCCGTGGTCGCGTTGTGGAATCTCTACAAACCCATGCCGCCCGGCACCAACGTGCGCGGCGAAGTGATCGAAACGCCGGTCAACCAGCTGCGCTTCCTCACCGACGTGACCGGCGCGGACGTGTTCGGCGCGCCGATCGTTCACCAGCAGATCTTCGACGAGTTGCTGCGCACGGTGGCCGAGGCGCGCCAATACATCGTGCTCGACTTCTTCCTGTTCAACGCGCAGCGCGGCGCAGCCACCGACACCGCCCCGCATCGCGCGCTGTCGGCAGAGCTGCGCGATGCGCTGCTGGTGCGCAAGCGCGCGCTACCGGGACTTACCGTGCTGCTGATCGTCGACCCGATCAACGACCTCTACGGCAGCCTGCCGTCGGCCGACCTCGCCCGGCTGCGCGACGCGGGCGTGGACGTGGTGCGCGTCGACCTCGACACGCTGCGCGATTCGAACTTCATGTATTCCGCGCTGTGGCGCCTGACCACGAAGTGGTGGGCGGGCGACGGCAAGGGTGACCCCTGGCTCGGCAATCCCCTCGATTCCGGCCCCGAGCAGGTGAGCTTCGGCGCCTGGGCGCGGCTGCTCAACTTCAAGGCCGACCACCGCAAGGTGCTGATCGCGGACGACGGCCGCGGCGGCATCACCGGGATCGTCACCTCGGCCAACCCGCACGACGCGAGCAGCCTGCACTCCAACGTCGCGCTGAAGATATCCGGCGCGGCGCTGGTTCCCTTGCTCGAGAGCGAGCTGTCGCTGGCGCGCGATTCCGGCTGGCACACGGGTTGGGAACCGCCGCCACCCGCGCCCACGCCGGCGCTCGCCAATCCCGCCGAGGCCGCGCGCGTACAGGTGCTGACCGAGGGCCAGATCGGCGCCGCCATCACGCGCAATGTCGGCGGCACGCGCGCCGGCGACAGCATCGACATCGCGATGTTCTACCTGTCCGACCGCACCGTGATCGCGTCGCTGATCGCGGCGGCCAGGCGCGGCGTGGCGGTGCGCGTGATCCTCGATCCCAACAAGGACGCGTTCGGGCGCGAGAAGAACGGCATCCCCAACCGTTCGGTGGCGAGCGAACTGGTGGCGGCCTCCGACGGCGCCATCAAGGTGCGTTGGTTCCGCACGCACGGCGAGCAGTTCCACGCCAAGCTGGTGGCGCTGCGCACGCAGGACGAGTATTGGTTCACGCTCGGTTCGGCCAACCTCACGCGCCGCAACCTCGACAACTTCAACCTCGAGGCCAATGTCGGCGTCAGCCTGCCGCCCGGCTCCGACCTGGCGGCCAGCGTGAATGCCTGGTTCGACATGCTGTGGACCAACCACGGTCCGCCCGACCTCGAGTACACCGCGGGCTCCGATGCCTACGCCGACCCGGCGCAGGGCACCTACTGGCTGTACCGGCTCATGGAAGCCAGCGGCGTCGGCACCTTCTGAGGCTGGCTAACTACCTGGCCGCGGCCTGGTCGGTGGCGAGCGCGGCCGCGATGGCCTGCTCGATCTCGCCGAGCGCCGCGAGCGTCGCGCTCTCGAAGGCCGCGACCACCGCGCCGGTGCGGTCGTCGCCCGCCACCGTCGAGCCGCGCGCGGTGAAATTGGCCAGCAGCGTGCGGTCGCGGTGCCGGCCGAAATTGCAATCGAGCACCACCTGGATGGCGGGCGCGCGGCCACCGGCGCTGTAGTCGGCCTCGAAGCGGGCCAGCGTGCAACGCAGGTTGTAGGTCGGTGGATAGGCGGCCGAGTCGTCGAACACGGCCGAGAACAGGCCGCTGCCGCGCAGCCGTTCGACCATCGCGCTTTCCACGAGGTCCGGCGCCGCGGCGGCCCAGCGCGTCGCGGAGTAGAAGTCGAAGCGCCGGTCGCTGCGCAGCACCGCGATGCGATCGGAATCGAGGCCGGGACCTGCCTCCGGTCGTTGCACGCGCACGCTGCCGCGCGCGGCGGTGTCGGCGGGCGCCGCGCGCGGCGGCAGGCGCAATACATAGGCCTGCGGCGCCGGCTGCGAGCTCTCGAAGAAGCTGCCGCAGCCCGCCAGCATGGAAACGCCGCAGATCAGCGCCAGGGCGCGCAGGGTCATCGGGGAATCTCCACGCCGCGGTAGCTCGGCTCGTACAGCAGTTGAGAGGGATCGGCCTTGAGGCTGCGCGACAGCTCGCGGAACTCCTGCGCCGCCTGGCGGCTGTCGCGCACCAGGCGCTCCATCTCGGGCAGGCTGTCGCGCATGAACAGCCCGAGGTCCTCGCGATGCTCGGCCATGAGCTGGTCGAGGTGCGAGGTGGTGTTCGCGAGGTTCTCGGAAATCCTGCGCAGCCGCTCGGAGGCGGTCGCGAGGTTCGGCCCCGAGGTTTCCATCAGGGTGCGCGCACCGGAGGCCGCGACGCGCACGTCCTGCATCGCGGCCTTGAGCTCGGCCACCACGTGCTGGGCGTCGCGCAGGGTCTGCGGCAGCGTCGACGCGCCCTGCTCGATGCTGCGCATGGTGTTGTTGAAGGCGCGGATGTTGTCGTCGGACAGCACGCGGGCGGCGCGATCGGCCACCTCGGCGGCGCGCCCGACCAGGTCCGGCAGGCTGGCCAGGAAGATGTCGAAGTTGGAGCGCACCGAGTCGATGACGGGGTATTGCTCGCTCGGCACCGGCTCCATGCGGTGCTTGGAATCCGCTTGCGCCAGCAGGTCGATGTACAGCAGGCCGGTCACGCCCTGCAGCGACAGCGAGGCCAGCGTGTCCTTCGAGATCGGCGCCTGCGAATCGATGTCGGCGATGACCTGCACGCGGTCCGCGGCGCGCTTGTCGATGCGGATGGCCACCACCCGCCCGACTTCCACGCCGAGGTAGCGCACCGTGCTGCCGCGGTTCAGGCCCGACACGCTGCCCTCGAAATAGATCTCGTAGCGCGTGTAGTCGCGCGCGTCGCTGTTGCCCGCGTACCAGTAGACGAACAGGGCCGCCATGGTGACGATCAGCAGCACGAACGCGCCCACCGCGGTGTAGTTAGCTTCACGCTCCATGCGCGTCCCCGGCCTGGCCGAAGCGCAGCGCGCGCTCGCCATGGAAATACGCCTGGATCCACGGGTGCGGATTGCGCGTGATGCCTTCCAGCGTGTCGCTGGTCATCTTGCGGTCGATGATCACCCCGACACGATTGCAGGTTCTGAAGATGGTGTCGAGATCATGCGTGATCATGATGACGGTCAGGCCTAGCTGCTGGCGCAGGTCCATGAGCAGCTCGTCGAAGGCCGCGGCGCTGATCGGGTCCAGGCCCGCGGTGGGCTCGTCGAGCATCAGCAGCGGCGGGTCGAGCGCCAGGGCGCGCGCCAGCGCGGCGCGCTTGATCATGCCGCCGGACAGCTGCGCCGGGAATTTCTGCGCGGCCTCGTCGGGCAGGCCCACCAGCCGCACCTTGAGCATTGCCAGTTCCTCGAGGGCGTGCGCGGAGAGCCGCTGGTGCTCGAGCATCGGCAGCTGCACGTTCTGCAGCACGGTCAGCGAGGAGAACAACGCACCCTGCTGGAAGGTCACGCCGTAGTTCGCCTTCATGGCGCGCAGCTCCTCGTCGCTGAGCCCTTTGAGCGAGCGGCCCATGAGCCGCACTTCCCCCGCCTGCGGGCGTTGCAGGCCGAGGATGGATCTCAGCAGCACGGATTTGCCGGAGCCCGACCCGCCGACGATGCCGAAGACCTCGCCCTCCAGGACCGTCATGTCGAGCCCGTCGTGCACGATCTGCGCGCCGAAGCGGTTGACCAGCCCCCTGACTTCCACCAGCGCGTCTGCCATGCGCCCCTCAGATGTCCAGTTGGTAGAACACGACCGCGAACACCGCGTCCGCCAGCAGCACCAGGAAGATCGACTGCACCACGGCCACGGTGGTGAGCCGGCCGAGCTCGCGCGAGGAGTCGCGCACCTGCAGCCCGCGATAGGTGCCGGTGAGCGCGATCATCATGGCCAGCACCGGCGCTTTCCAGACACCCACCCAGAAGGTGGTCGGCGCGATCGCGTCCTGCACGCGATCGAAGTACAGCGGCAGGGGCATGTCGATGAGCCAGTGGCACAGCAACGCGCCACTCAGCAGCCCGATGCCGTCGGCTATCACCGTGAGCAGCGGCAGCGCGATCACCAGGCCGATGAGCCGCGGCAGTACCAGCACCTCATGCGGATCGACGCCGATGGCGTGCAGCGCGTCCACCTCCTCGTTGAGCTTCATCACGCCGATTTCGGCGGCGAAGGCGCTGCCTGAGCGGCCGGCGACAATAATGGCGGTGAGCAGCACGCCGAGCTCGCGCAGCACCAGCGGCGTGATGCCGTCGACCACGTACACCTCGGCGCCGTACTCGCGGCTGAGCTGCGCCATGATGTAGGCGATGATCAGCGTGATCAGGAAGGCGATCAGCGAGACGATCGGGATCGCGGTGATGCCGGTTTCGTAGACGTG
>DASSRK010000091.1:0-12826 GCA_035701825.1 Steroidobacteraceae bacterium | reverse complement strand
CACTCTCCGTGCCCGCGCCCGACCAGAGCCTTTGGTCGCAGAAGCGCGTGGCCGCGTATTCCGAGGCGCAGCGCGCTGGCGATGCTCCGCAGGCCCTGCTGCGCATTCCAAGGCTGACGCTCGAGGTCCCGGTGTATGGCGACACCAGCGACCTGAACCTCGATCGCGGCGCCGGGCACATCCCCGGGACATCCGCGTTCGCGCAGGACGGCAATGCCGGTATCGCCGCGCACCGCGACGGTTTCTTCCGCAAGCTCAAGGACGTCCAGCTCGGCATGGACCTGTTCCTCGACAGCGGCGGCAAGACGCTGCGCTACCGCGTGGTGGAGATGCAGATCGTCACGCCGCAGGAAAGCGCCGTGCTCGCGCCCACCGAGAAGCCCAGCATCACGCTGGTCACCTGCTACCCGTTCTATTTCGTCGGCACGGCGCCGCAGCGCTTCATCGTGCGCGCCGAGCTCGATGAGTCCCAGACCCTCAACCACGTCGTGATCCCAAAACACCCGCAACGGAGAGAAACATGAAAACTCGCGCCAAGATCATTGTTGCCGCGGCTGCCCTGGCGGCAGCGGCTGGCGTCAACGCACAGAGCTCGGTCGACAAGGCCTTCACCGCCACCGGCTCCAACTGCACGCAGATCACCTGGTCGGCAGAGATGATGGCCAAGCATCCGAAGATCGCCAGCGCCTGCCAGGAAGTCCTGCAGCGGGACGGCAAGACCTACGTGAAATTCGAAGGCACGGTGAAGAAGGTCAGCAAGAACGGCGGCGAAGTCGTCATGGCCATGACGGGAGCCGACACGCTCACGCTGCAGCCCACCGCCGACAAGACGGTGTACATCGGCGGCAACCAGGTTCCGGTCAAGAACCTGCGGCCCGGCGACAAGCTGACGTTCTACGTGCCGGAAGATCGCGTGGTCGCGGCCGTCATGGAGACGCCGTCCGCACCGATCGAGGAGATCGCGATTGCTCCGGAGCCGGTGGAGCAGGTCGCGATGACTGATTCCTCCGCCGAAATGCCGAGGACCGCCAGCAACTGGCCGCTGGTCGCACTGTTCGGCGTGCTGTCGCTCGGCGTCGCCAGCGCGATGCGCACCCGTCGCACGCTGCGCGGGCGCTAAGGTCAAGGCCGCTGGCCGCCGATGATCATGCCCAGGGCGGCCAGCGCTTCGACCCGCAAGCTCGGCTTCGCCGCCGCGATCGTGCTGATCGCCGGCGGCGTCGCCGCGCGTGGCCCTTACGGCGCGCGCGACTCGGACATCCAGACCGCGGTGGCGCAGGCCCACGCGCGTTACCAGGCGGAGAACTCCGGCAAAGTCTCGGAGCTGGTCAGTTCCTTCGACGCTGCTTCGCCGGCCACGTACGGCGTGGTCGTGGTGCGAGTGGACGGCAAGGTGTTCGAGGCGGGTGATTCGCGCGTTCGCTTCGTGATGGGCGCGCTGGCCGCGCCCTTCACCGCGGCGCTCGCAGCCGAGCAGCAGGGCACCGAGGTTCGATCGAGCGTCGCGGGTGCCGTGGCGGGAACCGCGCCGGTACCGGATGCGCGCACGCCGGCCGACTTCGGCAAGGCGCCGCGCAATGCACTGACGGGCGAGGGCGCGATGACCACCCTCGGCCTGGTCACTCCGCAACGCGACGCCGACGCCAAGTGGCGCGCGTTGCTCGCCAACTTCACGAATTTCGCCGGTACCGGACTCGAGGTCGACGAGCGCGTGTACCGCGCCGACAAGCCCATCGTGCCGCGCGTCCAGGCCATGGCGCGCGATCTCGGCACCGAAGGCCGGTTGCTCGACGATCCCGCCATTACCGCAGACCTGTACCTGCGCCAGAATTCGCTCGCGGCGTCCGCCCATGACCTTGCGGTCATGGCTGCGACCCTCGCCAATGACGGCGTCAATCCGGTGACGCGCAAAGCCGTGGTCAGGCCCGAGGTGGCCCGGGATCTGCAGTCGCAGCTCCTCGCCAAGCGCACCGGCAGCAGCGCGTGGATGTCCAGGGCACGCATTCCGGCCACCGCCAGCATCTCGGGCGGAATCATCGTGGTGATCCCGGGCAGGCTGGGTCTGGCGGTGTATTCACCGCCGCTCGATGCCTCGGGAGTCAGCGTGCGCGGGCAACGGGCGATAAAGTACCTCTCGCAGGTACTCTTCTTTAACCCCTGATGCCGCGTTCCAACCCTCGGCGCTTGCCGTAAGAACGCTCCTACAACATCCGGCTGCGATTCCATTCAGCTGCCGTTGGGCTTCGCCCCATAGAATTCCCGGCTGAAACAGGCGGCGGGGGCAACCGTGACTGGAAAGCTCAGGGTGCTGGCGACTCCGGACCCGGCCGCCGGAAGGCGGCAGGGCGCCTACGTCCTCGCACTGATGATGATCTGCGGGCTGGTGTTCACCCTGCCGCTGTTCCGCGCCCGAGTCGACGGGTTCCCCGCTTTCCTGCTCGTCAGCGATACCGCGTTCGCGCTGCTCGGCGCGCTGCTCACGGCGCTGCTGCTGGTGCGGGTCAGCGCGCTGCGCTCCGCCTCGCTGCTGCTGCTCGCCTGCGGCTTCCTGTTCGTCACTCTAACTACCCTGCCGCAGCTCCTGCGGATGGCGCAGGGCCTGTTGCCCGATCCGCGCCTGGCATTCGAAAAGCAGCTCGGGCTGGCGCTCGCGCTGGTCGGCTATGCGCTGGTGACGCGCGCCCCGGCGGCGCGCGTCCTGCCCGCGGCGTGGCTGGGCGGCGGCGTGCTGGTCACCATTGCCGTCGCGTCGCTGTGCTGGTGGATCCAGGTGGATGCCGGGAGTGTCGCGCCCGGCTGGGACACGGGCGCGCGCGCGTGGGCGGCGCTGTGGCTGGTGGGCGCGCAAGGCCTGGCGATGTTGCTGCTGTGGCGGCGCCGCGGCACGGCGCTCGACCTGTGGCTGCTGGTGGCGCTCACCGCGTGGATCGTCCAGGTGCTGCTGCAGTCCGTGACGCCGGATGCGAGCGGCATCGCCTGGCAGGTCGCGCGCACCTACGCGCTGCTCGGCGCGGCCTGCATCGCGGTGTCGTTGCTGGCGGAAAGCGTCGCCGAGTCGCGTTCCGCGATTCCGCGCGCGCCGCTCACCGCAGGGCAGGGCGTCGAGGCGCGCACCACGGAGGGCGCGAGGCTCGACGGCATCACCGAGCGGCTGAGCCAGCCGTTGTGCGCGATCTCCGCCAACGTCGATGCCATCGAGCGATTGCTCGATCGGGATCCGCCGGACCTGGCCGAAGTGCGCGCCGCGCTCGCCGACCTGGCGCGCGACACCCAGCGCGCCACGGAGACGCTGCGCACGGCCCAGCACCTGGCGGCCGAGGCGCGGGAATCGCCGGCCACGCCCCGCGCCGGGGCGACGAAATCCGGGTGCACCGGCTGACCCGCGGGGGCGGGACTGCGCGCCGGTGGCGCGTCCATGCGGGTGGTGCCGCCGGCAAGTAGTTAGTCCACGGGCCGCCGCCGGCCCCCGCGCCGGCGTCGCCGGCACTCCCGGCTTCCATGAGCAGAAGGTCTTATGGCCGCGTGTCGCCCGGCTGGGTTACACGGAAAAGACGTACATGGGCTTCCTGACGACCATGGAAAGACGCGGGCCGGACGGCGGGGTGGCGCACACGCTGCAGGTGACCCCCGACAACTTCGTGCGCGCCGAAACCGACATGCAGTTCATGGCGGTGGTGAAGCGCGGCGGCTTCGGCCGCCTGGCGCACGAGCGTGAATTGACGCCGGGCGGCGTCCACTCGACGCCCTGGGCCGAGGGCGACATCCTGCGCTCGCGCGGTGTCTTCGACCTCGAGCTGGGGCCGGTGGAGATCACGCTGCCGCAGGCCGGCGCGCGCTTCATGTCGCTCGAGGCGCTCGACGAGGACCACTACACGCTCGCCATGTTCCACGGGCCGGGCACCTTTACCTTCAGCTTCGACAATGTCAGCACGCGCTACGTGATGATCGTGGTGCGCGTCTCGGTCGAGCCGGCGAATCGCGCCGACCTGGTGAACGCCCACGCCGTGCAGGACGCCATCGTGGTGTCGCGGCAGGGCGGGGGACGATTCGTGATCCCGAACTGGGACCCGGTGAGCCAGGCCAAGGTCCGCGTCGCGCTGCAATTGCTCGGCAACACCCTGGCCGACGACGGCCGCACCTTCGGCGCGCGCGGCGAGGTCGACCCGGTGCGCCACCTGATCGGCACCGCCACGCACTGGGACCGCTCCCCGCCGCGCGACATCGCCTATCTACTGCACGTGCCGCGCCACAACGATGGCCACACCGTGCACCGCCTCACCGTGGGGCAGGTGCCGGTCGACGGGTTCTGGTCGCTCGGCGTCTATGACTCGCACGGGCACCTCTTCGCCGACGCGCCTGCCGGGCGCACGGTGAACAGCCTGACCGCGACGCGCAGCCCCGACGGCAGCATCACGGTGCAGTTCGGCGGCTGCGAGCCGGGCACGACGAACTGCCTGCAGATCGAGCGTGGCTGGTGTTACCTGCTGCGCCTCTACCGGCCGCGCGCCGAACTGCTGGCCGGAAAATGGAAATTCCCGGAGGCCGAGCCGGTGCGGGCTCCGACCGCGCTTGGGGTTTCGTAGTCACGTACCGCGGGGCTTGTCCATCCAGGTGTACTGCAGCCCCACGCCCACGGTGGTGAAGTTGCTGCCGATGCGGGTACTGGCGCCGCGGCTCCAGTTGAACTTGAGGGAATACTTCTGGCCGACCGGCATGGCGAAGGTGAGGCCGGCGCGCGTGTTCTCCTGGCGGTCGCGATTGATCGCGCCATCGACCTTGGTGCGTCCGCCTTCGTAGTAGGTCGCATCCAGCGCCGCCCACATGCGCGGCTTGAAGGTGTAGCTGACGTGCGCCTGGATGCTGCCGAGCGGATCCTGCTGGCGGTGGTGGCCACCGAAGAAGTCATCGTTGTCCCCGAACAGCCAGGCACCGACGTAGGCCTCCAGGTACCACTTGCCCACCGGGTGCACGAGTCCGAACTCGGGTTTGACCGCCCAACGATGGGTGCCGATGTTCACCAGCTTGTCGGGCATGTATTCGCCGGTCGGCACGTTGACGGTGAGGCTGAAGCCCAGCGTGGTCCCGGGCTTGTTCTGCGCGTACTCGCGCGGGTTGAGAGCCGGCCCGCCAAGCAGGTTCACACCGAAGCGCAGCCGGGTATCGCCGAGGCCCTCGCGCGTCGCCACGGCGCGCGTCTCACCGATGTCGCCGGTGGCGTGCGCGCGCACGTAGGGCAGCACCACGGCGAAATTCGCGGAGCGCCCGAACAGGCCATAGGTGCGGCCATAGCCCAGGGCCAGCGCGTCGATCTTCGCTTCGATGTTGGTCACGGGCAGCGACGGGTCGGTGAGCACGCCGCCTTCGGAGTTGCCGGCGACCGCCACCAGGAAGTTGACGCCGGTGGGCGCGGGTGAATAAGAGCGGGGTTCGATTTCCTGCGCACGGGTCGCGCCGGCGGCCCAGCACGCGCTGAGCGCCAGGAGTACGGCGAAGCGGCGAGCGTGCGGCATCGTGACGGCAGCATCGATGAGTGTCCGGCGGCGCGTACATAGGTCCATGGGCCCATTGTCGCGGTGCAATGCGACTGGCTAGATGGGCCACGGAGGGCGAATCCATGTTCACGAAATCACTGCTACGCGCCTGCGGCGTCGCCATTGCGTTTTCATTGCTGGTCTCGGCACCCCTTTCCGCCGAGGACGCACCCAAGCCTTCCAACCACTGGATGCTGATCTTCGACGGCGCCGCCGATAACGACGGCGAGCTGGTGCTGCACTTCGCGCCAGCCACGGGCGACCCCGTGGACATCACCACCCGGATTTCCAAGGGCACGCACGAAAACGCCGCGGCCGAACTGGTCGCGGGATCGCTCGCCGGCCAGCTCGGCGGTGGCTACAAGGTCAAGCACGAGGACGGCGAGCAGGTGCACGTCAAGACCAAGGGCAAGACGCCCAAGTTCGTGCTGAGCGAGACGAGTTCCTCGGTCACCGGCCTCAAGGTGAAGATCAAGAGAAAGTAGGCCATGCCGGCCGCCATGCTCGGCCTCCTGCGGCGCAACTGGTGGACGCTGGTGCTGCGCGGGGCCTGCGCGATCGCGTTCGGCATGTTCGCGTGGTTCTGGCCGCAGATGACGGTGCTGGTGCTGCTGCTGGCCTGGGGCACGCTCGCCTGTCTCGGCGGCATCGCCACGCTGATCGGCGCCTTCGCGCGCGAGGGCGGTGAAGCGCGCTGGATCATGATGCTCGAGGGTGGCTTGAGCCTCGCGATGGGCGCTTACGCGCTGGCCTATCCACGCAGCGCCGCGCTGCTGTTCCTCTGGTTGCTGGCCGCGTGGGCGCTGTTCTCCGGGATCTTCCAGATGGTCGCGGCCTGGCGGCTGCGCGCCGAGATCCGCGGTGAATTCTGGCTGGGCTGCGCCGGCGTACTGTCGTTCCTGTTCGGCGTGCTGCTGCTGCTGCGGCCGGGCGCCGGGGCGCTCGCGCTGGTGTGGATGATCGCCAGCTTCTCGGTGCTCTACGGCATCGTGCTCATCGCCTGGGGCCTGCACCTCAGGCGCCTGCGCGCCGACGGCGCGCAGGCGGAGGTGCAGCTGCGCATTCGTCAGTAGCTGTACGCCACGTAGAACATCCCGTACCAGAAGTCCTCGTTGCGATCGAAGCCCTGTTCGACCGCTTCGCCCGGCGAAGCGAAGGCCGCGACGAAGCTCAGCGTGAAGTGATCGTTGAGCGTCCAGTCCGCGTACCAGTCGAGCTCGGTGGCGAGGTCCTTCGAGGTGATGCCCGGCACGTCCGTGTCGAGCTTGAAGTCGATCAGGATCAGGCCGGTGCCCAGCGACTCGTTGGGCTTGGCATGCACGCGCAGCGTGTTGGTCACCAGGTTCGAGTTGGAGGCGAAGTACTCGCCGGCGATTTCACCCTGCCACCAGGTGCCCCAGTCGTAGAAGCCGGTCCACAGGCCGTCGAACGATTCGTCCTTAACGGTATCCGGGTCGTCGCCTTCGAACACCGCGTAGCGGTACGACACCTTCGGCTTCCACGCGCCCTCGAACTGCCAGGCCACGAGGCCGTTCCACGCGGTGGAATCGCGCAGGTTGCCGTTGTCCTCCCGGGCATATTCGAATTCGAACGACAGCGGCTTGAGTGACGGAAAGGGCGTGAGGAAGGCGCGCAGGTCGATGACGTCCATGCCGTCGCGTGCTTCGCGCAGGTCGTTCGCCGACCAGCTCATGTAGGTGGCGGCGAGCGTGTTGTCCTCGTTCCATGAGTACTCGAAGTTGACGCCGTAGGTCTTGCTGTCCGAGTCGTTCTCGGGGAGCTCGTCGCGGTCGAGGTAGAAGGCCTCGATCCGGGTCGGGCCCGCCGTGACGCTGCCGACCGCGGCCATCTCGTAGGCCTTGCGCGCATTGGTCCAGAAGCCGCCGCGCGAGCCGCCCTCGGAGGAGCCGTCCCAGATCAGCATGCCGTGGCCCTGCGTGTACTGCGTGCGGCCGACCTTGAAGTCGAGCGCGTTCTCGCCGAGGCCCAGGAGGTTGCCCGAGCGCCAGCCGATGAAGGCGTCCTCGATGCCGAACGAGGAGGCCTCGCCGCCGACCACCGGCGGCGGCGCGTTGTAGGTGCGCTCGCCCACGCCGGTCAGCTTGCCGTAGAACTCGCTGCCATTGGACAGCTTGAACGTGCCGCTGAAACCGCCCTTGACGTAGCCCTCCATCCAGTTGTCGGAGAGGTCCTGGGTCACCTCGTCGTGCGAGTTCGCGTACAGCGAGTTGCCGAAGCCGAAGAAGCCCCAGCCGGCGCTGAACTCGAGCTTGGCGTCGAGGCCATCCGGCAGGCCGATGCCACTGTCCTTGGGGGCATCCTCGGCCTGCGCGACGGCGGCGGACGCGAGCAGCGCCGCGGCGACGGCGAGTCGGAGGTAGTTAGGTTGCATGGCGGTTTCCTTGGTTGAAATTCATGCCTGGTGCATCGGCGCCGGCGGCGCCACCACCGGCTGCCGCAGGATGGCCGGCTGCGTGCGGCGCGTGACGAACAGGTACAGCGGCACGCTCAGCAGCAGGGCGACGAAGGCGTTCACCACGGTGCGCTGGTCGCCGCCGAGCACGGCCCACAGGCAGTACACCACCGCGAGCAGCGCCATCACCCGGTACACGTGCAGGGCGGTCAGCGTCGAGGCGCCGCGATGGATGGCGAGCAGGTTGATGAGCGCGATGGCCGAGTAGATGTACGGCACGATGATCAGGATCACGGCCAGGTCGACCGCGCGGTTGAATTGTTCGGCGATGGTTGGCGACATGGTCGCGAACAGCACCAGCGTCATCAGCGCCGAGACGATGATGAGGCCGGTGCGCGGCACGCCGTGTTCGTTCAGCGTGCCGAACACTTTTGGAAACATGCCGTCGTCGGCCGCCGCCTTGGCGGACTGGCCGACCAGCAGCATCCACCCGCCCAGCGAGCCGATGGATTTCAGCACCGCGCAGATGCTAATGACGATCGCGGCCACCGGGCCGAGCGCGATGCGCGCGACTTCGGCGAACGGGGCGTGCGAATCCTTGAGCTGCTCGGCGGGCAGGATGCCCATGATCACCGTGGAGCTCAGGATGTAGACCACGGCCGCGAGCACCAGCCCGATGATGGTGGCGAGCGGGATGTTGCGGCTGGGGTTCTCGATGACGCCGGCCGATACCGCGGCGCTCTCGATGCCCATGTAGGCCCAAAGCACCATGGACGCGGCGCGCGAGATCGCGCTCCAGTCGGATTCGCCCGTGACGTTCCAGCTGGCGAGGAAAGTCTCCGGGTTGAACCACCACCAGCCGAGCAGTGCGATGGCGACGATGGGGATCAGCGCCAACGTCATGGTCCAGGCTTCGAGCAGGCCGACGAGCCGCGGCCCGCGGATGTTGACCCAGGTCAGCAACCAGATGACCAGCGCCGTCACCAGGGTGCTGGCCGGCGGGCCATCGATGTGCGGGATCAATTCGGCCAGGTAACCCACGGCGGCGACGGCAATCGCGATGTTGCCCACCCAGTTGCCGAACCAGTAGATGTAGTTGGTCTGGAAACCCGCGAACGGCCCGAGGAAATCGCGCGCGTAGGCGTAGGGTCCACCCTGTTGCGGACTGATCTGGCCGAGGCGCGCGAACACCAGGCCGAGCGCGGCCGCGCCGGCCGTCGCGATCAGCCAGCCGTAGATGGAGATGCTGCCCACGTGCGCGAGGTTCACCGGCAGCAGGAAGATGCCCGTGCCGATCATGTTGCCGGCCACGAGCATCGTGGCCTGCGTGAGCGTCATCTTCTTGCCGGGCGCGCTCACGCCTTCTCCCAACCTCGCTTCAGGCACTGGATGAAATGCGTGCCGTCACGATTCTCGACGCCGTGGGTGTCGTGGCCGAAGCCCGGGAAGCGCTTGTCCCAGTTCTGCAGCGCGCGCAGGTAACCGAGGTACGGGCCGTCGTCGGGCCCCGTGTCCTCGCCGGGCATGAGCATCGGGATGCCGGGTGGATAGGGCACAACGCTGGTGGCCAGCACGCGGTTGGCGAGTTCCTCCAGCGGCACGTGCTCGATCTCGTCGCGCACCAGGTACTGGTAGGCGTTGTTGGGCGAGAGGCGCGGCACCGGCAGCGTGGAGAACGCCTCGGCCATGCATTGGGTCTGCTTCGAGGTCTTGAGCTGCTCGAACATCTGGTTGGCGAGGTCGCGCAGGCCCAGGCCGCCGTAGGTGGCGCCATGGTCGTTGACCAGGCCCGGCAGTACCTGCTCCAGCGGCGCGTTGTTGTCGTAGTCTTTCTTGAAGTCGAGCAGGGCATTGAGCAGCGTGCCCCACTTGCCCTTGGTGATACCCATGGAGAACAGCACCAGCACGGTGAAGTCGGTGGTCTTCTCGACCTCGACGCCCCGGTAGTGCAGGTACCCGGTGACCAGGGTCGCCGGGATGCCGGTCTTCTCGAGCCCGCCCTTGTCGGCGATGCCGGGCGTGACGATCGACACCTTGATGGGATCCAGCATGCAGTAGCCGTCTTCCAGGTCGCCGAAGCCGTGCCAGGTCTCGTTTGGATGCAGCACCCAGCAGTCCTGGTCGGTGGCCAGCTGGTCCGGGCTCGCGTCCTCGAAGCGCACCTTCTTGCCGCCCTTGCCCTTGATGAAGTCGGGGTTCCACGTCTTGAAGAACCATTCCTTCTTCGCGGCGAACTGCCGGTGCACGCGCCCCATGGTCTGGCGGAAGGCCACGGCCTCGTCGATCGACTCGCGGGTGAGGGCGGGGCCGCCGGGGCCATCCATCATCGCGGCCGTGATGTCGTTCGACACGATGATCGGGTAGAACGGCGAGGTCGACGCATGCAGCATGTACGACTCGTTGAAACGCGAGTGCGGGATGGGGCTGCGGCCGTCGCGGATGTGCAGCAGCGAGGCCTGCGACAACGCGGCGAGTAGTTTGTGCGTCGAGTGGGTCGCGAAGATGGTCGGGCCCTTGTGATCCGCCGGGTCGCCGTGCATGGCGTGGCGGCCCTCGTAGATCGGGTTGAAGCGCGCGTAGGCGTACCAGGCTTCGTCGAAGTGGATGCGGTCGACGGAGGGATCCAGCAATTCCTGCACGCGGCGCGCGTCGTAGATCAGGCCGTCGTAGGTGGAGTTGGTGATGATGGAATGCACCGCGCGCGTGCCCACGCCGCGCGTCACCAGCGGGTTGTTCCTGATGCCCTGGGAGATCGCCGCCTTCGAGAGCCGCTCGGGCGGGATCGGGCCGATGATGCCGTAACGATTGCGCAGCGGCACGAGGTACTGCGGTATGCCACCGGTCATCACCAGGCTGTGCTCGATGGACTTGTGGCAGTTGCGGTCGCACAGCGCGATCTGGTCGCGCGCCACCGCAGCCATGAAGATCACGCGGTTCGACATCGAGGTGCCGTTGGTCACCGAGTAGCTGCGATGCGCGCCGAACACGCGCGCGCAGTAGCGCTCGTGCGCGCCCATCGGGCCGGAGTGGTCGAGCAGCGAGCCCAGGCTGCCCACGCTGATCGACAGGTCGGAACGCATCACGTTCTCGCCGAAGTAGTCGAAGAAGATCCGGCCCACCGGCGACTTGAGGAAGGCGGTGCCGCCCTGGTGGCCCGGTGTATGCCAGGAGTACTCGAAGTCCAGCGTGAACTTCATGAGCGCCGCCGCGAGCGGCGGCATCATGACCTCGAGGTAGCGGCGGATCGCCGCCGCGACACGGCCGCCAACGAAGGTGGCCGTGTCCTCGAGCGTCCAGATGAACTCGTCCACCTTGCTCATGACCTCGACCGGGATGCTCGAGGCCTCGCCGCGTTCGGCCAGCAGGAAGATCGGGATCTTGTCGTTGCGCGAGCGGACGTGCTCGATCAGCCCGCGGGCCCGCGCGTGGTTCCTGTCGTCACCCAGCGACCAGTCGATCAGCAGCGCGTGGATGGCCGAGTCCGAGGTGATCACCGAGTGGCCGTCCTCGGCCGACAGCGCCTCGACGACCTCGATGTTGCGGCCCTGCATTTCCGTGACCAGCGCGCGCGCGGCGCGACCTTCGGCGGTGGCGGCGCCGAGCTCGTCGTCGACTATGAGCGCGCGCAGGGAAATGCGCTTGACGTTGCGGGTGATCATCGTGATTTCTCCGTGGTCAGGTCAGGGCGGCGGGATGACCCAGCTGAAGAACTGCTTCGAGCTGTCGTCGAGCGCGCCGAAGTACTTGCTGTACATCGCGGCGAACTGCGGCGAGCTGTAGGCGGAGGCGAGGGCGCTATCCACCAGCAGCCGGAAGTCGTCGTCGCCGCGCGGCAGGGCCAGGGCCAGCGGTTCGTGCGTGAGTTGCCGCTTGAGGATCACGAGCTTCTGCTCGGTGGCGTCGTCCATGGCGGCCAGCACCACGTCGCGTTCGGCGAGGAACACGTCGATCTTCCGTTCCAGCAGGTACTTGATGCCGCTGGCGTAGTCGGGCACGGAGACCGTGGCGGTGTTGAGCTTGAAGGTCGAGACCTTGCCGGCCAGCCATTTCTCCGAGCTCGTGCCCGCAACGGTGGCGAAGCGGGTCTTCTCCACCAGGTTCAGCGCCGGCGAGCCGCGCCACACGTTCTTCGGCTGCGGCGTCGCCTCGAGCACGTCGCGCAACGCGGTCGGTGCGTCGGCGCGCACCACGGCGCGGATGCCGCCGGCGAAGGCGGGGATCGAGAACGCGACGGTCTTGCGCCGCTGCAGCGTGGCGTTCGACGGCGTGCACAGCACGTCGGCGTTGCCGCTGGACACGGTGGTGAAGGCCGTGTCGAGGCTGACCGGCACCCACTCCACGTCGAGCTGCGGCAATGCCAGCTCCGACTTCACGCGTGATGCGATCTCGCCGCACAACGCCGCACCGTAGCCGTCGGCGGCCTGGCCGGCGGCCGAGGTGAACGGCCGTGCCTGCGGGATGTAGGCGAGGCGCAGGCGGTTGTTGTCGCGGATGCGGTCGGTGGTCGGTCCGGCGAAGGCGGCGCTGGCGGCCAGCGTGGCTAACAACAGCGCGCCCATCGAGACCCGAAGATGATGTGTGTTGGTCATTGGAATTCTCCTTGGTGCTCCGGGCTCTACAGGGTGCTCGCGGTGGCGCCGGACGTCTTGAAGCGGTTCGAGATGAAGCCCCAGATGATGAGGGTGAGGCCGTAAACCAGCATGCCGCCCATCACGGCGCTGCCACCGGAGGCATACAACGCGTAGACGCAATAAATCATGGCGATCACGCCGATGACCATGTTTCGTGTGAAGACGCCGTCGGCGACGTTGGCGGTCTTCATCATCACGGGAAGCGCGGACAACGCCAGGATGTAGGGGATGACGTTGGTGACCACCGCGAG
>DASSRK010000090.1:0-7810 GCA_035701825.1 Steroidobacteraceae bacterium | reverse complement strand
CCCAGCCGCCGAACGTCTCGTCGACGTCGATGAGCTCGACCTTCGGGAACTGCGACGCGTAGCGCGCCGCCACCTCCGGCGCGTTCGGCCGGTAGTAGTTGCGCGCGGCGATCTCCTGGCCTTCCGGCGTGTAGAGGTACTTGAGGTACTCCTCGGCCACCGTGCGGGTGCCCTTGCGCAGCACCACCTTGTCGACCACCGCCACCGGCGGCTCGGCCAGGATGCTGATCGACGGGACCACGATCTCGAACTTGTCCGGACCCAGTTCCTTGGTGGCGAGCCAGGCTTCGTTCTCCCACGAGATGGCGACGTCACCGATGTTGCGCTGGGCGAACGTGGTGGTGGACCCGCGCGCACCCGTATCCAGCACCGGCACGTTCTTGAAGAGCTTCCTGACGAACTCGCGCGCCGTGGCATCGCTGCCCCCCGGCTGTTTCTTCGCCCAGGCCCAGGCCGCCAGGTAGTTCCAGCGCGCGCCGCCCGAAGTCTTCGGGTTCGGCGTGATCACCGTGACCCCGTCGCGCACCAGGTCGCCCCAGTCCTTGATCTTCTTCGGGTTGCCCTTGCGCACCAGGAACACGATCGTCGAGGTGTAGGGCGATGAGTGCTCGGGCAGCCGCTCTTCCCAGTTCAACGGCAGCAGCTTGCCGTTGGTGGCGATGGCGTCGATGTCCGCCGCGAGTGCCAGCGTCACGACGTCGGCCGGCAGGCCGTCGATCACGGCGCGCGCCTGGCGGCCCGAACCGTTGTGTGACTGGGTCACCTTGACGTCGTCGCCGGTCTTCTTCTTCCAGTAGGCGGCGAAGGACTTGTTGAAGTCCTCGTACAGTTCACGCGTCGGGTCGTACGACACGTTGAGCAGCTTGACCTCGCCCGCGTTCGAGACGCTGGCGGTGCCGCCGATGAACACCGCGCTGGCGATCGAAATCAGCAGGCGGCGCTTCCAGTTGGGTTGTTTCATGATGTTCCAGTCTCTCAATAGTTGATTGCGAAGCGCGTGAACAGCAGGTGCTCGTCGGCGCGGTCGCCGGTGGCGGCGCCGCCCTCGAAAGTCGTCGTCTCGTAGTTGAGCGACAGCTTCACCGTGTTCCACGGGTACCAGTTCACGCCGATGCCCCAGGCGGATTCCTTGCTGATCGCGGTGGCCGGGTTGGCGAAGGAATTGGCGCCGCCGACGAACGCGTCGTCATCGACGTCGAGCTCGTGATAGCGGGCCACGAGCTCGAGAGCGCCCCAGCCCGGCTTGCCGGGCTGCAAGGTGCTGCCCGGCGTGAAGCCACGGAAGGCCTCTTCTTCGCCGGTGAGGAACCAGGAGAACTGCGCCTGCCAGGCGCTGTTGGTCAGCGTGTCGGACAAGGTCGTGCCGCCGACGTTGCGCGTCACGTCCTGCTCGACCTGCGTGTATTCACCGAGGAATCCCCAGCTGCCGCGCGAGTAGTACACCTGCGGCGCGAGTCGCAGCCGCTCGCCATTGGCGAAAGTGGCGTTGTTGGGCGTGGTGCCGGTCGCGGTGTTGGCGCGATAGCTGAACACGCTCTGCTGGCCGGGCGAGCGGTAGGCGGATAGATAGGTGCTGGCGGCGCTGCCGGGAATGTCCTGCCAGGTCGAACCGATGCCGAAGCCGAGGCCGCGCAGGTTGAAGTTCTCCGAGTTGAGGAAAGGCTGGAAGAACACGCGCGCCGCGTAGTCGCCGCCGGTATCGGATTCCACGTCGGGGCTCGGCAGGTTCTCGCTGCTCTGACCGTCGGTGACGCCGTTGAAGTAGCCGACCTGGTAGGAAAACACGCCACCCGCCACGTCACCCGAGATCTGCAGGCCCAGGTCGCGATTGGGGACCAGGTTGGTGGGCAGGCCGCGCTCGATGAAGCGCAGGTCGGAGCCGCTTTGCAGGCGCTCGAGTCCCACCGGCGGCTTGAACTTGCCGGCAGTGATCGCGAAGCCCGGCTTGAAGCGCGCCGCCGCGTACGCGTCGATGATCACCGAGCGTCCGCTGGCGAAGTCCGGGGTGAAACGGAAGTCATAGATGCCACCGAACGTGCCTTCGATGGTCGGGCGCACGCGCCGCAGGATGAACGTGTCCGCGGTCTCCGGCACCGAATCGCCGCCGAACAGCCGGTTGTCCACGTGCAGGTTGCCGCGGAAGCGGATGAAATTCGTGTTGTCGGTATTGCCGATCTGGAAGCGCGAGGCGTTGATGGTCACGCGTGGCGCGCTGGCGGCGGCGGCCGTGGCGGCCTCCTGCTGCAATTCGAGCTTGCGCTCGAGGACGGCGAGGCGCTGCTTCTGGTCCTCGATTTCCTTTTGCAGTTCCGCATTGCTCGCGCTGCTCTGGGTGGCGCCGGTCTGGGCGAAGGCCGTCCCGGTGAAAGGCAGCAGCGCCGCGATGGCGGCCGCTACTGCGCGTTTGTTGTTCACTCTCGTTCTCCTGGTCATGTGAGCCATAAGGCCGGGAGAGCGTAGAAATGCGGGGGTTATGGCGTCAGTCGTGGCCCGGTGACGGGCTGGTTACGTGCCAAGGCCGTTTGGTTATACCGCTATGAACGGGCAATTCCGGCGAGAAAAAAAAAGGCCCCTCATCGGGGCCCAGGCAGGGGTCGTCAGGCAAGCAGTCGATGGCCGCGAGGGCCCTCGGTAATGCGGGGAATCAATGGTCGCGAAGGCTGCGTGCGTAGTCGGCCAGCAGGCGCGCCGCGCGGCTGTTGTCGCCCAGCGGCACGGTGCTGCCGCCCGCGGCCAGCGCCGCGAACAGTAGTTTGAGATCGTTGACCAGCGACAGCTTCGCGCGCCGCTCGGCGCGCGGCGATACGGCCCGCGCCGGCTCGACGTCGAGGTCCTCGAGCACCGAGTGCGGCTCATCGAGGCGGAAGGGCGCCAGGCGTGCATCCAGGTTGCCGGCGACGGTGCGGGGGATGTGGTTGCGAACGCTCATGGGCTCTCTCCAAGGGGTCAGTTGCGATGGATGCAATCTGCGCTACAGTGCCGCCACGAACAAACGCGCTTCTTGAAGCGCACATAAGGAAAACTGACGTGTCCACCGCCTATGCGCGCCTGCCGCTGAATGCGCTGCGAGTCTTCGAGGCGGTGGCGTCGCGCCTGTCGTTCGCGGACGCGGCCGAGGCGCTGCACGTGACCCCGGCGGCCGTCAGCCAGCAGGTCAAGTCCCTCGAGGACTACCTGCAGGTTCAGCTGTTCAAGCGGGCCGGCCGGCGCATCGAGCTCACGGCCGAGGGCCAGCAACTGCTGCCGGGCGTGCGCCGCGGGCTCGACGAGCTCGAGGCCTCGATGCAGCACCTCAAGCAACACCGCGCCGAGGGGCCGCTGCAGGTCACCCTGCTGTCGTCTTTCCTGCAACGCTGGCTGTTGCCGCGCATCGGCAGCTTCAACGACCAGAAATCCGGCGTGGAACTGCGATTCCATACCAGCCGCGATCCTGTCGACTTCTCGCGTTCGGAAATGCACGTGGCGATCCGCATGGGCCTGGGCCGCTGGCCCGGCCTGCACGTCGAGAAGCTGCTCGACGAGTGGGTGATCCCCATCGGTTCGCCGTCGCTGCTGGCCAAGTACGGCCCGGTGCCGCGCGGCCAGGACCTGCAGAACTTCCCGCTGTTGGGCAGCGAGGACGAGCCGTGGCAGGCATGGATCGAGAAGGGCCAGGAAGGCAGCTGGCTGGCGCGCGCGCCCATCATCGACGATTCGGCCGGCGTGATCGCGGCCGCGGAGGAGGGCATCGGCTTCGCGCTGGCCCGCTGGTCGCTGGTGCAGCGCGCCCTCGAGCAGGGCCGCGTGGTGCTGGCGGGCGATGCGCTGCTGCCGTTCCGCTTCTCGTATTTCTTCGTCTGCCCCGAGCCCTACCTGGTCATGCCCAAGGTCAAGCGCTTCCGCGACTGGATCTTCGACATGGCCCGCAGTTTCCCCAAGCCGCACGACCTGTTCGCCCGGCGCGCAGCGCGCAAGGCCTAGCCGCCACCCGATAGTTTTGCTGATGCCGGGATCAGCCCTGGCGTTTGTTAGGCGCGGGCCTGGTGCGCATGATCGCTCGCAGGATATTCATCACCTGGAGCAATCGTCATGTGCCTCGCAAGACTCATCACCCGCATCGGCTTCGCGATCGGCGCCCTCGCCATCGTGACCGCCTTCGGGTTCACGATCGAATACGAGCCCGTGCTCAACGCGCTGGCGCACTGAACATGTGCCCGCGCAACGAGACCGCCTTGATCAACGCCCAGACCTGCCGGTCCGCGGCCAGCGCCAGCTCGGCCGCGGCCCGCGCGGTGATGCGCGCCAGCAGAGTCGCCTTGCCGCCGATATCGAGCTCGACCAGCACGGCGTGGCCGACGTCCGGCGTCACGGACACCACGCGTGCGGCGACCACGTTGCGCACCGAGAGCCCAGTCGGCCGCTCCGACGCGATGATCACGTCGCGCGCCAGGACCTGGATCTGGATGCGCTGACCCCGCACCGCCGGTTCGTCCACCTGCAGCGCCGCGTCGCCGACGCGCAGGGTCGTGAGCCCGGCGTCGTCGATGTACTCCACGACTCCGGAGAGCACCGCGCCGACGGCGTCGGGCCCGACGATTTCACGCAGCGCCGGATGGCGGCTGACTTGCGCGAGGTCGCCATCCACCGCCACGCGGCCCGCCTCCAGCATCACCACGCGCGTCGCGAGCCTGAGCACCTCGTCGAATTGATGGCTCACGTACACGATCGGGATCTGCATGGCATCGCGCAGGCGTTCGAGATAGGGCAAGACTTCATCGCGCCGCGCCTGGTCGAGCGAGGCCAGCGGCTCGTCCAGCAGCAGCAACCGTGGCTGCGCCAGCAGCGCACGCCCCAGCGCCACGCGTTGTTTTTCACCCCCTGACAACTCGTGTGGACGGCGCGCGGTCAACGATTCGAGTCCCAACAGGCCGACCACGTCATCGAAGCGTATCGGCGCCGCGATGTTCCGCGGCAGGCGCCGCGCACCGTACTGCAAGTTGCCGAGCACCGACAGGTGCGGGAACAGGCGCGCATCCTGGAACACCACTCCGATGCGTCGATGGCGCGCGTCGACGGCGATGTGGTGCTGCGTGTCCGTCAGCACGTCGTCGCCGATCTGCACGCGGCCGGCCTCGGGGGCCAGTAGTCCCGCGATCAGCGCGATCACCGTCGACTTGCCGCAGCCCGAGCGGCCGAAGAGCGCGGTCACGCCAGGCATGGGCGCGCAGAAGTCCGCGTCCAGCAGGAAGTCGCCTCGGCGCCGCGTGAGCTGCACGCGCAGCATCAGCGACCTACCATGCGGCGCACGCGCCGCGCGAGGAACTCGGCCACCAGCAGGCCGGCGAGCCCCAGCAGGAACGAAATCGTCGCCAGCCGCGCGGCCAGCGCATCGCCATCCGGCGTCTGCAGCGCGGTGTACAACGCCAGCGGCAGCGTGCGCGTCTCGCCCGGGATGTTGGACGCGAAGGTGATCACCGCGCCGAACTCGCCCAGCCCCGCGGCGAACGCCGTGACCGCGCCGGCGAGGATGCCCGGCGTGATCAGCGGCAGGGTGATGGTGAAGAAGCGGTCGACGGCGCCGGCGCCGAGCGTGCGCGCGGCATCATCCAGGCCGGGATCGAGCGCATCGAGCGAGAGGCGGATGGAGCGCACCACCAGCGGAAACGACATCACCGCGGTGGCCAGCGCCGCACCGGTGCTGGTGAAGGCCAGCTGGATGCCGAAGCGGTCGTACAGCCACGAGCCGATGGGCCCGCGCACGCCAAACAACACCAGCAGCAGGTAGCCGACCACCACCGGGGGCAGCACCAGCGGCAGATGCACGAAGGCGTCGAACACCGTGCGGCCGGCGAAGCGCGCGCGCGTCAGGATCCAGGCCACCAGGATGGCGAACGGCAGGTTGAAGGCGACGCTGCGCGCCGCGACCGAGAGGCTCAGGAACAGGGCTTCGGATTCTGCGGGGGACAGCATCGGCGCGCAGTATAGGCGAGCCTCCCGTCGCAGGGCCTCACAACCACTTCGACTTGCGCAGCCTCGCGAACAGCCAGCCATCGATCGCGATCATCAGCCCCAGCACGCAGGCGTAGCCGTACTTCCAGTCGAGCTCGGGCATGTGCGTGAAATTCATGCCGTAGATGCCCGCGATCAGCGTGGGCACGGCGATCAACGCCGCATAGGCCGCGAGGCGTTTCATGGTCTCGCTCTCCTGCAGCGTGATCATCGACAGGTTGACCTGGGTGGCGGTGGCCGCCGAGTCGCGGATCGACTCGATGGTCTGGTTGAGCCGCTGCAGATGGTCGTAGATGTCGCGAAAGTACTCGCGCAGGTCGGCGCACAGCGCCGGTACGCGCGCGCCCGACAGGTTGGAGATGCTCTCGAGCAGCGGCGCCACCGCGTGGCGTACCACCGTCAGGCGGTTGCGCAGCTTGTAGAGGGCCTCGATGTTGACGCGCGGCGAGCTGTCCGCGAACAGCCGCTCCTCGACGGTCTCGATCTCGCCCTCGAGCAGGTCGAGCACCGGGAAATAGCGGTCGACCACCGCATCGATGAGCGCGTACAGCACGTAACCCGCGCCGATGCGCAGCAGCTCCGGTTCGCGCTCGCAGCGTGCGCGCACTTCCTGGAAACCTTTCTCGGTGTGGTTGCGCACCGTGAGTATGTAGTTGCGGCCCGCGAAGATCGCCACTTCGCCGACGTGCATCTTGTCGTCGGCCGGTTCGATCACGTGCAGGATGGCGAACAGGCTGTCGCCGTAGTCCTCGATCTTGGGTCGCTGGTGGCCGTTGCGCGCATCCTCGACCGCCAGCGGATGCAGGTCGAACTCTTCCTGCATCTGCGCGAGCGTCGCGGCGTCCGGATCGCGCAGCGCGACCCACACCAGGTTCTCGGGCTGCGCGACGTAGCGATGGATCTCGGCGGGCTCGATGTCCGCGAGCTTGCGCCCATCGCGATACACGACTGCGCTGATCAGCACGTCAGGTGCCCTCGGGATTCACGGCGGCATTGCGTCCCGCGGCGGCACGCGCCCGCTCCGCCGGCACGCCGAGGCTGCGCAGCGCGTATTCGAGCATGCCGCGCGCCAGCTCGCGCTCGCCCATGACCACGCGGCCGACACCCAGGGCTTCGAGCTTGGCGAACTCGCCGTCGCTGTGCGTGCGCGCCACGATGTCGATGCCCGGTCGCAGCTCGCGGGCGCGCTCGACGATGCGGCGCGCCTGGAAACTGTCCGG
The DNA here is from genome assembly GCA_035701825.1 of Steroidobacteraceae bacterium. Taxonomy (GTDB): domain Bacteria; phylum Pseudomonadota; class Gammaproteobacteria; order Steroidobacterales; family Steroidobacteraceae; genus CADEED01. The sequence goes on along the minus strand of DASSRK010000090.1, from coordinate 602 downwards.
CGTCGCGACCACCAGCAGGCGGGCGCGTGCGATGCCGGCGGCTTCGAGCACGCCTTCGGCCGCGGCATCGCCCACCAGCGTCGGAACCCCGGCGGCCTGCGCGCTGGCCAGCATCAGGTGATCGCGCTCGATGACCACGAAGGCCAGGCCCTGCTCGCGCAGCACCGGTCCGATGGCGCCGCCGACCCGGCCGTATCCCACCAGGATGGCGTGGTCGCGCAGGTTCAGCGCGCTCGCCACCGGCGTGCGGTGCCGCTCCGCGCCACGCCGTTCGAGCAGCGCCAGCAGCCGCGGCCGCGACTCGAAGAAGCGCGTCAACGGCGTGACACCCGCGAAGGCCAGCGGGTTCAACGCGATCGACAGCAACGCGCCCGCGAGGATGAGATCCCGGCCGTCGGGCGGCAGCAGGCCGAGCGCCGCGCCGAGGCTTGCGAGGATGAAGGAGAACTCGCCAATCTGCGCGAGGCTCGCCGACACCACGAGGGCGGTGCGCACGGGGTGACGGAATACCAGCACGATGACGAAGGCCGCGAGCGACTTGCCCACCATGATGATGGCGAGCACGCCCAGCAACGCGAGCGGCTCGCGTACCAGCACCGACG
>DASSRK010000089.1:0-4004 GCA_035701825.1 Steroidobacteraceae bacterium | reverse complement strand
GTGCAGCGGCTGCAGGTCGATGTCGACGTGGCCGGCATCGAGCAGGGTTGCCACGACGTTGTCCAGGCGGCCATGCCATCCCTCGCCGTGGAATTCGTACTTGAAGAGATCGGTGTTGTCCTCGAGCGGCAGGTCGGCGCGAACCGCGGCGAGTATCGGCGCGAGCTGCGCGTCCTTGTTCTTCCCGTTGACGTGCTCTTCGAGTGCCGCGAGCAGGTCCTCGGGTTTGAAGAACAGCACCAGCGCATGCTCGGTGTCGCGCAAGTAGAAGGCCGGGCGATCGCGGGTTGCGTGCTTGGGTGTATCCAGCTGGATGGTCACCGTGTCCCGGGCGTGAAGCGCACGCTTGCCGCAAAAGCCCGCGGCATTCGCGACGGGGCCGGTCAGCGTCAGGAAGATCGAACCGGCTACGAGGCACCACGCGGATACTTTCATCGCGCGAGACTAGCCGAGGTCTGTCCCGGTTTGCTACGAAATGAGGACTGTCCCGATTTTCGCCATCCAAGTTCCGACGTGGCCCCAGGCTTCAGTCTGCGCCACCCAGACGCGGAAGGGCCATGACAGCACAAGGAGCACCCCGCCGACGGCGTAGACGGGATGCACGGTGCGATGCTTGATCCAGTCGCCCGCCAGGCACACGAACACGAACACGGCGGTGACCGTGGTCTGCAGCTCCAGGAAGTGCCCGCGCGCGCCCGTGAGCATGATCAGCCGCGCGGTCGCCGGCGGGAGGATGGTGATCATGGCCAGTGTCATCAGACGCCGGTGCAGCTCGGGGCGCCAGCGCAGCGCCACGGCCGCGGTCACCAGCGAGCTGAAGGAGACGAGGATGAAGACGGGTATGAACACGAAGTGATTCGAGGCCATGCCCATCGGCCGCGGGCGCGTCTCGTTCGCGGAGACGCACGCGGTGGCGAACCCGATGATGACGACCAGCGCCGCCAGCGCGAGCCCGGCGATGCCGAGCCGCATGTGCGCGCGCACCTGGTGCGCGGCGATCAGGCGTGTCTGGATGACGTAGACCGCCACCCACATGCTGAACACCAGGCCGTGCAGGAACAGCAGCGCCGTGATCGGCGGCACGTCGAACCACTGCCGCAGGTAGAAGGTCCGCGCAAAGCCCACGAACACCACCAGCGCCAGGGCCAGCGCGAACAATGGATAGAAGCGCGATCGAGTCACTGCGGCCATGTTTCCTCCCAACTGCTTGCGATTCAGGCGCCCGCGAGGCTGGTGCCCCAGCGGGCAAACCACTCGGCCACGGGCTGGTACCAGTCGGCGCGGCCCATCATAAGTCGCAGCGGCCACGCGGCGGTGATGACGGCGCCGCCGATGGCGTAGACCGGATGCACCAGGTTGTACTTGCGCCAATCATTCACCAGGCACCACACCACGAACAACGCCGGCAACACCGGCACCAGGTAGATCCAGTGCTCGCGCAATCCGACCAGCGTGAGGATGCGCGACGCGGCCGGCGTCAACACCCCGATCATGGCGAGCACCATGTAACGCTTGTGTAACGCCGGGCGCCGCCGGTTCAGGATGCCCAGCACCACGAACCCGGCGAAGAGCACGAGGCTCATCACGCCCACGGCCGAGAACTGGGCGGCGGTCAGGCCGGATGGATGGATTCGCGGCACCGAGGCACGCACGGCCGTGGTGGCGAGGCCCACCCAGATGACCGCGACCGCCAGCACCACAGCGGCGATGCCCAGCTTCATGTGCAGGTCCACCCGGTTCGCGGCCACCAGGCGGGTCTGCGCCACGAATATCGCCAGCCACGCCGTGAATACCGCGCCGTGCAGCCGGACCAGTGCGTCCAGCGGCGGCAGGTCGGAAAGGAAGCGCAGGTAGTAAGTGCGCGAAAACCCGACGACGGTGAACAGCGCCAGCGCCACGGCGATGTGGCGGTGGAAGTTCGGTCGAGCGATGGCGGACATGGCGGGCCTCCCGTGGACTGGACGGGAAAATCCACCCGCAGGCGGCTGTTAAGCCATTAGCCACTGCTTGGATGCGTCTTAACTCTTTATTATCCGGGCGCGTGGCAACGGAAATGACGTTCCAGTTCGACGGGTGGACGGTGGATCGCGTGTCGGGCGAGCTCTCGCGCGGCGATCGCCGGGTGCGGCTGCAACAGCAGCCGCTGCGCATCCTCATCGAGCTCTTCGATCACGCCGGCGAGGTGGTGACGCGCGAGCAGCTGGTGAAAGTGCTGTGGCCCGCGGGCGTCGTGGATTTCGACAACGGCCTGAATGTCGCGATGCGCAAGCTGCGCGTGGCGCTCGATGACGTGGGCGACACACCGCGCTACATCGAGACCCTGCCCCGCGTGGGATATCGGTTCATCGGCAAGCCGGGCGCGGCATCCCTCGCACCGGATCCTGGCGACCCGGCGCCGCGGCAGGGACGCCGGCGCGCCGCGTTGATCATTGCGCTGGCGGCATTGGCCGCGGGTCTCGGCGGATCCTGGTGGCTCTGGTCGACACACGGAAGCTCGCGTCACGTACCGGGCGAGCGCGCCCAGGAGCTGTATCTCGAGGGCCTGCAACTGCGCTCGCGCCGCGACGACGACCTCGGCATGCAGTCGGTGGAGAAGTTTGCCCAGGCGCTGCGCGAGGACCCACGCTATCCGGAGGCCTGGAGCGCGTATGGCGAAGGCCTGTCGGTCTCGGTCATCCGGCAGTTGATGACGCCGGCCGACGGCATGCCCAAGGCGCGCGCGGCCGCGGAGCGCAGCCTGCAGCTCGACCCCGGGCTCGCCAGTGGCCACGCCCTGCTCGCCCAGATCCTCCTGGACTACGACAAGGACTTCGCCGCCGCCAGGCGCGAGATCGACCGCGCGTTGCAACTCAATGCGCAGTATTCGCTGGCGTTGCATCACCTCGCGATGTGGAACGGCCAGCAAGGGCATCTCGACGCGGCCTTCGCGTCGATTCGCCAGGCACGCGAGCTCGAACCGACGCGGCCCGTCTTCACCATGAACTACGGGTTGTTGCTCTACATGGCGCGGCGTTACGACGAGGCCATCGCGGTCGAACGGCGCGTGCTCGAGTCCAACCCGAAGTTCGACCAGGCGCAGAGCGTGCTGTCGCGAGCCCTGCTGGCGACCGGGGATCTGCAAGGCGCGCTCCAGCAGGCGCTCGCGAAGGGCGAGTCGGGGCCGAACCAGGGCGATCTCGGCATGGTGTACGCGAAGATGGGGCGACGCGACGATGCGCTGCGCGAGATCGCGCGGCTCGACGAGCGCGCGCGGCGCGGCTTCGCGGTGGCCTACGAGCAGGCGCTGATCCAGGCGACACTGGGCGAACTCGATGCGGCCTGCGCGGCGCTGGAGCGCGCGCTCACCGACAAGTCATTGCTGGTGAACTGGCTGCGGCTCGAGCCGCGGCTGGATCCGCTGCGCGGCGGGAAATGCTACGTGGAGGCGGAGGAGAAGCTGTACGGCGGGGTCATGAGTCGGGGAGAACCATGAAGCGAATCGCGGGCGTGCTGTTGTGCTTGTCAGTGGGGACCGCGGTCGCGCAGACCGTGCCCGGCGAAGATCCGCGCGAGTGGCACTCGCTCTTCAATGGCAAGGACCTGGGTGGCTGGACCGTCAAGATCGCGAAGCATCCGCTCGGCGAGAACTATCGCGACACCTTTCGCGTCGAGGACGGCGTCATCAAGGTGGCGTACGACAAGTATGGGAGGTTCGACGAGCAGTTCGGGCACCTGTACTCGAACCAGGCGTATTCGCGCTACATCCTGCGGCTCGACTACCGGATCACCGGGACTGCGGTGGCCGATTCGCCGCCGTGGGCCAAGCTCAACAGCGGCGTGATGATCCACTCACAGTCGCCGCTGACGCTGGAGCTGAACCAGTCGTGGCCCGCGAGCATGGAGTTCCAGTTCCTCGCGGCCGGGTCGAGCGCCGGCAAGCAGACCGGCAATGTCTGCACGCCGGGAACCAACCTCGAGATGAACGGAAAGCTCGTCACGGACCACATCATCGATTCGACCGCGAA
>DASSRK010000088.1:0-65315 GCA_035701825.1 Steroidobacteraceae bacterium | reverse complement strand
AGTTGCCGGCGTGAGCGGGCAGTGCAGCGACAGTACGTCGGCCGTACGCAGCAGTTCGTCCAGCGTGACGCGCACCGGGCCGATGGTGCTCTGGGTATCGGCCTCGCGGCCTGGCGTGACTCCCGGTCGCTGCGCGACCAGCACGCGCATGTCGAGCGCCGCCTGCGCGGCCTTCGCGACGGCGCGGCCCAGCGTGCCGAAGCCGACGATGCCCAGCACCTTGCCCGAGAGCTCGCGGATCGGCGCGCCCGGCACCGTGAACTGCGCGGAACGCGCCCAGGTGCCGTCGATCGCGGCCGTGCCGTACTCGCGCAATCGATGGGTCAAGAGCAGCATGACGCCGAGCACGTGCTGCGCCACCGATACGGTGCAGTAGTCGCGGATGTTGCACACCGCGATGCCCAGCTCGCGCGCGGCTTCGAGGTCGACGTTGTTGGTGCCGGTGGCCGTCAGGCCGATGAATCGCAGCCCGGGCACCGCGCGCATGCGCGCACGCGAGATGTTCAGCTTGTTGGTGAGGATGAACTCGCAGCCGGCGATGCGCTCATCGACCTCGGCATCGGTGGAGGCCGGATACAGCTCGATGCCCGGGAGTACACGCTCCAGCGAGGCGGTGTCGAGATCGTCGTGGCTGACCGTGCCGAAGTCGAGGAATACCGATCTCAACCACCTACTCCACTCGCGAGGCGGGCGCGGGGAGTGCGCCGGCCGGAGCCGCGAGTGTGCCACCAGCCTCGCCCTCGGGAGAATGGGGCAGGGGCGAAATCGCCGGCGGGATCAGCTTGTACATGACCGGCGTCACCAGGCGCGCCAACAGGGTCGAGGTGATCAGGCCGCCGATGATCACCCAGGACATGGGCGAATACAGGCCGATGTTCTGCAGCGCGAGCGGCAGCAGGCCGCCGATGGCCGTGGCCGAGGTCAGCAGGATGGGCAGGAAGCGGATCTCGCCCGCCTGCTCGATGGCGTCGTCGAGCGGCACGCCCTGCTCGCGCAGCTGGTTGGTGAAGTCCACCAGCAGGATGGAATTCTTGATCTCGATGCCGACCAGCGCGACGAAGCCGATCGACGCCACGAACGAGATGTCATTGCCCGACAGCAGCAGCATGATCAGGCCGCCGAGCACCCCGAGCGGCACCACGGTCAGCACGATCAGCGTGGATTTGAAGTTGCCGAACTCCAGCACCAGGATCGCGAAGATGCCGAAGATCGCGACGATGATGGCGATGCCGATTCCGCCAAACGCCTTCTCGGAAGCTTCCTTCTCGCCACCCAGCGAATAGTGATAGCCGCGCGGCCATTGCATGGCGTCGAGCTGCTTCGTGATCTTGCGCGTCAGCTCGCCGACGTTGTAGCCGGCCTGCACGTCGGCGTCGATGGTCATGGCGCGCTCGCGGTTGAAGCGCTGGATGAGCGTCGGTGCCTTCTCGAATTCCAGTGACGCGAGCTGCGACAGCGGCAGCGTCGAACCGCCGAGCGAGGGCACGCGCACCTGTTCCAGCGCCGAGAATTCGGCGTGCTGGCCGATGGGCGTGCGCACCACGATCGGGTACTGCTCGCCGGTCGTCTCCTTGAACGTGCCCACCGGGATGCCGGACACGGCCAGGCGCACCGCGCGATCGAGTTCCGCGGTCTGCACGCCCAACTGCTGCACTTTTCGCGAATCGATGCGCAGCTTGAGGTTGGTGCGCGCCACGTTGAGCGGGTTCTTGACGTCGCGGGTTCCCGGCGTCGCCTTGACCAGGTCCTCGACCTTGTGGCTCAGCTGCTCGATGACGTTGAGGTCGTCGCCGATGACGCGGATGGAAATCGGCGCCGAGATCGGCGGGCCATTGGCGAACTCGTGCACATATATATGTGCCCCGGCGTAGCGGCCCAGCCGCTCGCGCAGCGCCTGCAGCTTCTGCGGAGTCTCATCGGTGTCGTACTCCTTGAGCTGCACGAACACTTCGGCGTAGTTGGCGGCGTCGTTCTTCTGGATGTGGTTGTAGTAGATCTGCGGATTGCCGTGGCCGAGGTTCGAGAACCAGCTCTTCACCTCCGGCATGCGGCCGAGCTCGTCCTCGACGAAGCGCAGCGCGCGATCGGTTTCATCCAGCGCCGTGCCGTTGGGTGATTCCACCTGCACCAGGAACTGCGGCGTATCCGCCTTCGGGAACAGGCTGGAACCGATCACCGGCACCAGCACCGCCGACAGGAGCAGCGAACCGCCGATGGCAGCGACCACGGTCAGCTTCGGCCGCGCCAGGCACCAGTGCAGCGCCGGCCGATAGTAGTTGTGGATGACCGACATCACGCGCTTCAGGAGCTTGTTCTCGTGCTCCTGTTGGCTCGTCAATACGCGGCTGGCGAGGAACGGGATGATGAACAGCGCCAGCAGCAGCGAGCCGATGATGGTCGCGACCACGGCCATGGGCAGCACGCGGATGAACTTGCCGGGCGTGCCGGGGAGCGCCAACAACGGCAGGAACGCGAAGATCAGCGTCGCGGTGCAGCCGATGATGGCGACGAAGATCTGGCGCGTGCCGGCCAGCGCGGCCTCGGTGCGCGAGTAACCCATGCGCATGTGGCGCGCGATGTTCTCCACCACCACGATGGAATCGTCGACCAGCAGGCCGAGCGCCACGACGAAGCCCGCGATGGACAGCTGGTTGAGCGAGTAGCCGAGGAAATAGAGGCAGGCGAGGCCGAATGACAGCGACAGGGGGATCGCGACCATGACCAGCCCCGCGGCGCGCAGCCCCAGCGGCAGCAGCGTCAACAGCACCAGCGCGATGGCGATGCCGAAGTCGGTGTACAAGCGGTTGAGCCGGTGGCGCACGTTCTCGGACTGGTCGAAGCCGATCTCGAGGCTGACGCGCTTCGGCAGGTTGGCGCCGTAGGCCTTGGCCGCGGCGACCACCTTCTCGCGCACCTGCAGGATGTTGTAGCCGTCCTTCTGGTTGGCGGTGACGAACACCGCGCGCTTGCCCTTGTAGCGGCCGGTGTAGCTGTAGGCGGAAGTGTTCCAGCTCACGTCGGCGACGTCGCGGATGCGCACGATGCGGCCCTCGACCGAGGCGATCACGGTGTCGCGCACCTGGTCGAGCGAGGTGTAGGAGCCGGAGGTCTTGAGGCTGAAGCTGCGCGAGCCGAGGTCGACGAACCCCGCGGGGATATTGGCGTTCTCGCTCTGCACGGCGCCGATGACCTGCGCCGGCGCGAGGTTGAGCTCGGCCATGCGCTTGAGGTCCAGGGCCACGCGCAGCTCGCGCGCGGGATAGGCCCAGGTCTCCGAGGTGCGCACGCCATCCACAGTCTTCAGCGTGTCCTTGAGCTCGCGGGCGTAGTCTTCCAGCTCGCGGTACGGCGCGTCCTCGGACACCAGCGCGATCTGGATGGTGTTCACCAGGCCGGGGGAAAAACGCCGGATCACGATCTGTGTCTCCGGCGGGAACTCCGGCCGCAGCGCGTTGACCTCGCGCGTCACCTCGTCGTACTTCTTGTCGGCGTCGACGAAGGTCTCGAACTCGATGGCGGTGAATGACACGCCATCGCGGATCGAAGTTTCCATCTTCATGACGTCGTCGAGCGCGGCGATGCGGTCCTCGATCGGCTTCGAGACCAGGCGCTCCAGGTCCTTGGGATCCGCGCCCGGGTAGATAGCCGCGATGGTGTAGCCCGGGATCTTGAAATAGGGATCCTCCTCGCGCGGCACCTTGTCGAAGGCGAACCAGCCGAGCGCCACCAGGCACAGGAACGCCACCAGCGTGAACTGGTAACGGCGGATCGGAAATTCCAGCAATGTCATGGCGCGCTCCCTGCGAGGCTCCGTCTACTCTTCGGTCTCGTCATGGCCAGGGTCCACTTCGCGGTTGCTGGCCTGCTGGGTGCCGGCCTGCACCTCGACCGCCTCGCCGTTGGCGAGATACAGCGCGCCGTCGGTGATCACGGGCTCACCGGCGCTGATGCCGCTTTCGAGCGCGATGGAATCCGCGGTGATGAACGCCACGCGCACGTCGCGCTTCTGCGCCTTGCCGCCGTCCAGCACGAACACGCTGGCGCGGTCGCCGTCGCCTTCGACCAGGGCCGCCATGGGCACGTAGGTCAGCGGCGGCGCGGCGGTCTCCGGCGTGAGGTGCAGGCGCGCCACCAGGCCGCTGACCAGGCGCTGCGGCGGCTCGTCGAAGCGCACTTCGATGGGGAACATGCCGGTGCGTTCCTCGGCGGCGCTCGCCACCTCGACCACCGTGCCGGTCATGGCCTGGCCGGGGAAGGCATCCATGCGGATTTCGCCCTTGTCGCCGAGCTTCACGTTGACGATTTCGCGGTCGGCGAGCGCGGCGCGCACCACGTAGCCGCGATCGCTCTCGCCGAACAGCAGCACCGGCGCGCCGGCCGGCACCAGCTCGCGCTCCTCGACCAGCTTGCGCAGCACCACTCCGTCGCGCGGCGCGATGATCACCGAGTGGCCCAGGTTGAATTGCGCGGACTTGTACGACGCCGCGGCCATGGCCGACTGGGTGCGCAGGTCCTGCAGTTGCTCGAGGCTGATGACCTGGTCGGCGTAGAGGTTCTCGCCGCGTTTCAGGTCGCGCGCCGCCTTCTCCGCCATCTGGCGCGCCTGTTCCACCTGCGCGTCGACCTCGGTGAGCTCGATCTCGGCGAGGCGCTGGCCCTTCTTCACCGCCTGGCCCTGCGTGACGTAGATGCGGCGCACGAGGCCGCCCGTCTTGAAGGAGAGGCGCATCTCGTGCTTCGTGACCACGATGCCGCTGGTGTCGATCGGCGGCACCGCCGGCCCCTGGCCGGCGTGCTCGATGCGCACCGGCGTGGCGCGCGCCGGCTCGGGGGCGTCTCCCTTGCCGCACGCGGCGAGCAGCAGCGTCGCGCCCAACAGCGCGGTGGTGACGGGGAGAAGACTTCCATTTCTCTTGTTAGCGTGCATGCGAAGGTCCCAGGGGCAGGGTGCCCGCGGCAGTGGCGTAGTCGAGCTCGGCCTGGCGGGCGAGCACTTCGAAACGGGTGACGTTGAGATTGAGCTCGGCGCCGGTGAGGCTCGAGCGCGCGTCGATGAATTCCACCTGGCTGATCACGCCCTCGTCGCGCTTGCGACTGGCGATGCGGAACGCGGCGCGCGCGGCCTCGGAGCGCGCCGCGGCGGTGGCCAGCGAATCGGCGCTGGCGTTGAGGCGGTCGAGCGACTGCTGCACTTCGAGCTGCACCTGCTGGGTGAGCTCGTCGTACTGCGTGGCCGTGCGGCGCGCCGCGGCATCGGCCTGGCGCACGGCCGCGCGCCGCGCGCCGCCGTCGAAGAAGGTCCAGTTCAGCAGCAGCGACACGGTGTAGTAGTTCGAGCCCTTGCCGAACTCGTATTCCTCGCCCTGGATGCCGCCATCGGCGCCGAGCGACAGGGTCGGCCACCGGTCGGCCTTCGCGATGCTGGTCTGCGCCTCGCTGGCGCGCTTCAGGTGCGCCAGCTCGGCGAGCTCCGGGCGGTTGTCGATCGCCGCCTGGCGCAACTCCGACAGGGCGCGCGTGGTGGCGGTGACCCCGGTCGCGATCTCGGCATTTTCCAGCGGCGTATCGAGCGGGCGGTTCAGCAGGAAGTTGAGATAGCTCTGCGCCTGCGCGGCGAGGTTCTGCGCATCGCGCGACTGCTGGGTGACCTGCAGCAGCTCGGCGCGCGCACGCAGCACCTGGTCCTGCGTGATCTTGCCGTTGCGGTTCAGCGACTCGTTGACCCGCAGGTTCTCGTTGAGCAGCGTGACGCTGGCATCGACGATGCCCTGGTTGCGGACCGCCATGAGCCAGCGCAGGTAACCCACCGTGATGTCGCGCTTGAGGCGCCGCGCCAGCGCCACGCGCGAATATTCGCTGGCGCCGAGCAGCTCGCGCTGCGCGCGCACCGCGGCGGGGATTGCCGGCGCGATGAGCGGCATGCGCAACGTGATGCGCGTGTCCTGCTCGGTCTCGCGCAGGAACGAGATGGTCTCGTTCTGCAGCGTCGGGAAGCGCGGCGGCTGGCCCTGCGCCACCAGCAGTTCGTTGAGTGTCTGGTACGCGGGGTTGAGCATGTCGCCGAGCGGCAGTTCGATTTCGCGCCCGCCCTGCGACCTGGAATAGCGCGCGGCGAAGCCGAGCTCCGGGAAGTAGCGCGCACGCGCCGCGTCGAGCGCCGCGTTGGCGCGTTCGACTTCGAGCGACTGCGCTTGCAGGCTCAGGTTCGAGGCGAGCCCTTCGCGCACGTATTCATCGATGACTTCGGCCAGCGGACGGCCGGTGAGGGCGGGCGGCGCCGCGGCAGCCTCCTGGGCGTGGGCCCCCGGAAAAACGCCCGCCGCCAACACCAGGGCGAGGACTGCGTTTTTCAGCTGTCGAGTTGCTGGACGCGTGTCTATTTTTGTACGCAGACGTTCCATCGTCGGAGGTTCCGGGGTCAGGTCTTCAAGGCTTGAGGTCGCGCGTGATCATGTCGATGGCGTAGTCGATCAGCGCCTTCGGCGTCACGCCGTGATGGGCCAGGGCATGTGCCTTGGTGGTGGTGAGCTGGATGATGCCGTGCATGAATCCCCACAGCGTCACGCTCATGAGCAGCGGCGAGCCGACGTCGGCGCGGATGCTGCCGTCGCGCACGCCGGCTTCGATGGAGGCAACCAGCGTGGCGTGCAGGCGATCGCCGCCGAGCGCGCAGGCCTGCTCGGTGGGCGAACACTGGGCCGGGTCCGGTGACTGCAGTTCGCAGCGCGCCAGCGCATCGAAAAGCACCGGGAATTCCTGCGAGAAAGCCACGTAGGCGCGGCCGATGGCGCTCACCTGGTCGAGGCCCGTGCGGTTGCGCTCGGCGGCCTCGACGAAGCGCCCGTGCAGCATGTTCATGGCGCGCTCGGCGAGCCCGAACATCAGGTCGGTGCGATCCTGGAAGTACACGTAGATGAGCGCGCGCGACAGGCGGGCGCGGCGCGCGACGTCGTCCATGGTGAGCGCGTCGAGGCCGACCTCGCGGCCCGCGGCTTCGGCCGCATCGACGATTTCCGCGCGGCGGCGCTCTTTCTCTTCGAGTCTGCGTTCGGCGATGTAACTCATGGCGCGGGAGGTTATCCCTAGGATTGACGCTGCGTCAATTAGTAGAACTTTGTGCAACACCCGAAAATCCTAAATGCGAACCTGTCGCATTTACTTTTGCGGTGTCGCAACCGCATACTCGGCCCCGTGAAACCTGCTGTTCCGCCGACAGATTCCCCGACTGCTCCTTGCCTGGCGCTGGCCGAATTGCGTCGTGGCGATGTGGCGGTGGTCACCAGCCTGCGGGAATCCGCCTCCCTCGATGCGGGACGACACAGCGACGAATCGCTGGTCGCACGGTTGCGCGACCTGGGCTTCGTGCCCGGTGCGCGCTGCGAAGTGGTGGCCCGCATGTGGCTGGGTGGCGATCCGATCGCGGTGCGCATCGCCGGATCGACCTTCGCGCTGCGCCGTGCCGAGGCCGCCGCGGTGCAGGTGCAGATGGCGCCCGCGCAGGCCGCCGGCCGTGAATCGCTCACGCAGCCGGGGACCAGCGCCGCTGCCGCCTGAGCGTCCGGCGCCTTCCATCGCGTCACATGGACGCCCTCGTCGAAACCAGGTCCCTGCGAGTCGCGCTGGTCGGCGTACCGAACTGCGGCAAGACCGCGCTGTTCAATCGCCTGACCGGCAGCCGCCAGAAGGTGGCTAACTACCCCGGCGTCACCGTCGAGCGGCGCGAGGGCGAGCGCATCGGCGACGACGGCCGCGTGTTGCGCGTGCTCGATCTCCCGGGCACGTATTCCCTGCATCCGACCACGCTCGACGAAGCCATCACGCGCGACGTGCTGCTCGGCCGCCTCGCCGGCGTGCCGGCGCCCGAGCTCGTGGTGTGCGTGGTCGACGCGGTGCACCTGCCGATCGGCCTGCGCCTGGCGCTCGAGGTCAAGCGCCTCGGCCTGCCGATGGTGCTGGCGCTCAACCGCATGGACGTCGCCAGGCGCCGCGGGGTCGGTATCCGCGTCGAGCAACTCGCCGCCGCGCTCGGCGTGCCCGTGGTGCCGACCGTCGCGGTCCGGCGTGGCGGTGCCGATGCGCTCATCGGCATCCTGGACCCGGCGCGCTGGCCGCAAGGTGCGCCGGTCGCCGCGGTCGGCGCGCAGATCGGCGCCGCGGAAGCCGAGCGACTGCAGCACGACATGCGCGCGCTGCTGGCCGCGTCGGGTTACAGCCCGCCGCGCGACAACCCGTGGTTCGCGCGCATCGACGCGCTGCTGCTGCAGCCGTTCGCCGGACTGCTGGCGCTGCTCGCCATCCTGTTCGTGATGTTCCAGGCGGTGTTCAGCTGGGCGCAGGCGCCCATGGACTGGATCGAGGCCGGCATGGCCGCGCTCGGCGACCTGGTCGCCACGCACATGCCGCCGGGCCCGGTCGCCGACCTGCTGGTGCAGGGCGTGATCGGCGGCGCGGGCACCGTGCTGGTGTTCCTGCCGCAGATCGTCATCCTGTTCTTCTTCATCCTGGCGCTCGAGGACTCCGGCTACCTGCCGCGCGCGGCCTATCTACTCGACCGGCTCATGGGCTTCGTGGGGCTTTCGGGCCGCGCGTTCATCCCGCTGCTGTCGAGCCACGCCTGCGCCATCCCCGGCATCATGGCGACGCGCACCATCCCCAACTGGCGCGATCGCCTGACCACCATCATGATCGCGCCGCTCATGACCTGCTCGGCGCGCCTGCCGGTGTACCTGCTGCTGATCGGCGCGCTGATCCCGGCGCACAAGGTCGGCCCGTTCAACCTGCAGGGCCTGGTGATGTTCATCCTGTACGCCATCGGCATCCTGTCGGGCGTGCTGGTGTCATTCGTCGTGAAGCAGTTTGGCGGCGCGCGCCAGTATTCGCCGCTGATGCTCGAGTTGCCCGACTACCAGTGGCCGAACGCCGCCAACCTGCTGCTCGGCCTGTGGGAGCGCGTGAAGATCTTCCTGAGCCGCGTGGGCGGAATCATCCTCGCGCTGATGATCGTGCTGTGGATCCTGTCGACCTGGCCCGCGCCGCCGGAAGGGGCCACCGGGCCGGCGATCCAGTACAGCCTCGCGGGCCGGCTGGGCGCCATGCTCGAGCACGTCTTCGCGCCGCTCGGCTTCAACTGGCAGATCTCCATCGCGCTGGTGCCCGGGCTCGCGGCGCGCGAGGTCGCCGTGGGCGCGCTCGGAACCGTCTACGCGATGTCCGCCGCGGGCGACGACCTCGCCGCGCAGCTGCAGCCGGTGATCGCCGGCAGCTGGAGCCTGGCCACGGGCCTGAGCCTGATGGCCTGGTACATCTTCGCGCCGCAGTGCCTGTCGACCCTCGCCGTCGTCAAGCGCGAAACCAACTCGTGGCGCTACCCGCTGATCATGGCGGGTTATCTCTTCGCGCTCGCCTACCTCGCGGCGTTCATCACCTTCCGCGTCGCGAGCGCGTGGGGCTAGACTCTTCGCAACGAATTCACCGGCAATGGCGCAACTCCTCATCGTCGCGATCATCGGCACCTGGGCGGCGCTCTTCGCCGCCTGGAAGCTGATGCCCGCGCGCAGCCGCCTGCGCCTGTTGCTGGCGCTCGATGGCTGGGCAGCGGCGCGACCGAAACTGTCGGCCTGGCGCACGCGCTCGCTCAAGCCGCGTATCGCGCGCGCCGCCGGCGGCGGCTGCGATGGTTGCGCCGCGCACGACACGGCGCACCGCCCGCGGTGAATCGCGCGCGTTCCTTGGCGCCGCTCGCGGCGCTGCTGCTCGCCGGCGTGGCCAGCGCCGCGCCGCCTGGCCGCACGGTGCGCGACGACACCGGCGAAACCGTCACCGTTCCGTCCGACAACTGCCGCCTGGTGTCGCTGGCGCCCGGCACCACGGCCATGCTGTTCGCCGCGGGCGCGGGCAAGTGCCTCGTGGGAACCATCGCGCACAGCAAGGAGCCGGCGGAAGCGGCGTCCGTGCCCGTCGTGGGCGACGCCGAGACGCTCGATTTCGAGCAGCTGCTGGCGCTGCGGCCCAGCGTGGTCGTGGTCGCGGTGGACGTGGTGCAGCGGGCGCGCATCGACCGCATCCGCGCGCTCGGCGTCCCGGTCTACCAGGTGCACGTCACCAGCCTGGCGCAGATGCCGGAATCGCTGCGGCGCCTCGGCGACATGAGCGGCACGCCCGGCGTGGCGGCGACGCGCGCCGCCGGCCTCGCGGCCGAGCTCGAGGCGATCGCCGCGCGCTATCGCGGCCGGCCGCCGGTGCGCGTGCTGTACCAGATCTGGGATCGGCCTATCTACACGATCGGCGGCAGGCACGTGATCAACGACGCGCTGCGGGTGTGCGGCGCGAACAACGTGTTCGCCGACCTCGCGACCGCGGCGCCCGCCGTGACGCGCGAGTCGGCGGTGCTGCGCGATCCCGACCTCATCCTGATTTCCGCGCCGGCGCCCTCGGCGCAGGAGTGGATGGCCGAGTGGCGGCGTTTCCCGGCGCTGCGCGCGGTGCGCACCGGCCGGCTGGAGATCTACTCCGACGAGCGCATGGACCGCATGGGGCCTTCGGTCATCGCTGCGACCGCCAGCCTGTGCGAGCTCATCGACCGGGCGCGCGCCGCCCCGCCCGCGAAGTAGCTAGTCCCGGAAGTTCTTGAACTGCAGCGGGCGGTCGACCTCGGCCTTGCGCAGCAGCGCCATGGCCGCCTGCAGGTCGTCGCGCTGCTTGCCGGTGACGCGCAGCTGGTCGCCCTGGATCTGCGCCTGCACCTTGAGCTTCGATTCCTTGATGAGCTTCTGCAGCTTCCTGCCGGTGTCCGGGTCGATGCCATGGCGCAGCACCACGTCCTGGCGCGCCTCGGCGAGGTTGGTGACCGGGTCCTTCTTCTCCATGCAGCGCGCCTCGATGCCGCGCTTGCCGAGCCTTTGCGTGAGGATGTCCATCATCTGCCGCAGCTGGAATTCCGCCGGCGCCTTGAGTTGCACCACGAATTCCTTCTCCTTGAGCGTGAAGGTGGCGCCGGTGTCCTTGAAGTCGAAGCGCTGCGCGAGCTCGCGGTTAGCCTGGTCGACGGCATTGGTGAGCTCGTGGGCGTCGAGTTCGGAGACGGTATCGAAGGAGGGCATGCCGGGTTATCCGCGCAGGATCTTTTCCAGCCTGGCAGCGACCTCGGGCCCGGCCTTGCTGGAAAGAAAATCCCTGATGACGGGCGCAAAGCGCTTGGCATCGTCGACGCCGAGCCCGAGCTTGCCGAAGCCGCCGACTATCGTGCCGATCAGCGCGGCGTTACCGCCCACGGCGCCGGCGAGGCCGCCCAGCAATCCACCGAGGCCGCCACCACCCGTGGCCGGCGCCTTCTTCATGAGCTCGGCGAGTCCGGGCAGGCCACCCAGAAGCTGATCGAACTGCGCGCCACCGAGCTTGTCCTTCGCGGCCTTGAACAGCACCGCGGCGCCGCCCTCGGCCTGGGCGCCGGTGACGCCGAGCTTGTTCACGAGCTGGTCGATGAGTTCTTTCATCCGGTCCTCGTTTCAGTCGTACGCCGGCGCGGGGAAGCCGTCCGCGCCCTGGCGCCACGGAGCCCATATCAGCGCGACCTCACCCACCGCGATATCCGATTTGCGCGCCGGCACGTCCACGCTGGTCAGCGTGATGCCGGCGGAATCCAGGCTGCTTTCGAGGCGCGCCACGTCGGCGTCGACCTCGCGCTGCGTGTCGGCCAGCCGCTGCCGGAGCACGTCGAGATTCTCCTCGGCGCGATCCACGTCCCGGGACTCGTTGCCCCAGCGGCTCGCGGAGCGGGCCGCGGAACCGACGCGCCCGAGATTGGTCGCCGAGATCGCCTTGCGGCCGAGCAGCGCGCCCAGGATCGACGTGCCGATGGACACCGCCGTCTGCATCTTCTGCTGCGAGAGCTGGGACTGCTCGCGCTGGCGCCGTTCCTCGGCGCGCCGCACCTGGTCCTGCAGCTGCAGTAGTTTGGCCTGCCAGCGCTTGCGCAGCTCGGCCACCTGGGCGTCGCGCTGCTCGCGCGCCGCGAGCGCGAGGCGCGCGCGGAAATCGCCTTCCGGCTCGCCGGGCTTCGAGGCCGTCCTGAAGGCCTCGCACCACTGGACCCGCGCGCGCGCGGTCTCGTACAGGTACGACTGCAGCGACCTGGCCCAGGCCGCGTAGCTGGGCGCGCGCAGCGCCTGGGCCGGCAGGTCCGCGAACTGCGCGCCGTCGACCGGCGCACTGGTGAGCCGCGACTTGAGCTGCGGGTCGCGCGCGGCGTCCTCCCACGAGGCGTTGCCGCCGCCGTCGTCGAGCGGCGCGAGCCAGCCCGAGGTCTGCCAGTCGTCGAGCTTGAGCCTGGCGTCCACGAAGTGGAGCTTGGCGAAAGCGGCGATCATCGGTTTGTAGAGCACCGCGCCCGAGCCCTTCGAGGCCGTCAGGAAATACTCGGTGATACCCGCGCCCACCGGCGGGCGCGCGCCACCGACTGGCGCCGATGAGGCGGTCGAAGGCGGCGTCGCGGAAGCGGTGACCGCGGTGCCGGCGCCGGCCGCGTTGCCTGCGGCGGCCTTGCGCGCACCCATGGCGCGCGCGATCTCCGGCCCCGTGAGCGGCCCACGCAGGAACGACAGCGCCCAGCGCGTCTTCATGAGCACCGGCGCGTCCTCGTGCACGTTGCGCATCAGGAACACGCGCTGCGTGAGATTGCTCATCAGCGCTTCGACGTTGCCGTCGTCGCCCGCCGCCTGCGCGGACTTGAGCCCTTCGATGACGCGTAGTTTGTCGCGCTCGGTCTGCAGCCGCCCGATGAACCAGGTGCCGCAGTTCGCGAGTCCCTTGTAGTCGAGATCGACGGGATTCTGCGTGGCCAGCACGCATCCCAGGCCGAAGGCCCGCGCCTGCTTGAGCAGCGTGAGCATGGGCGGTTTCGAGGCCGGGTTCGCCGTTGGCGGGAAGAACCCGAAGATCTCGTCCATGTAGAAAATGGCGCGCAGCGAGGAGGTGCCCGACTGGCCGCGCATCCAGCCGATGAGCTCGTTGAGCACCAGCGTGACCACGAACATGCGCTCGGCGTCGTTGAGGTGCGCGATCGAGATGATCGAGATGCGCGGCTTGCCCTCGGCCGTGAACAGCAGGCGCTGGGCATCCAGCGGCTCGCCGGCCATCCAGGTGGCGAAGCCGGGCGAGGCGATGAGGTTGTTCAACTGCATCGCGAGCTTGAGACGTTCCTTCGCCGGGAAGAAGGTCTCGAGGTCGAACGCGCCGAGCTTCTCGAACGGCGGCTTCTGCACCGACTGGATCAGCGACGGCAGGTCGAGCGCCAGTCCCTGGCGCCACGCGGCCTCGATGAGGTTGGCCAGCAGGATGTGCTCGCGCGAGGTCAGCGGATCCGCCTCGATGCCGAGCAGGCTCAGCAGGCCCGACACCACCGAGCCCACGCGGTCGCGCAGCGCGCCGGCGTCGGCCAGCAACGTCGCGGCCGGCGGCGCGAACGAGCGCAGCACCGACAGCGCCAGCCCGGTCTCCGCGCCCGGCGTGTAGATAGCCACCTCCGCCGCCGCGCGCAGCCGCGCGATGCGCGACGGCTCCTGGTCCCACTCGGCCAGGCCCTTCTTCCAGTTCTCCGCGGTCTTCGCGGCGAGTTCCTCGACGCTGAGGCCCTTGCGTTGCGCTTCACCCGCGTCGATCCACGGCGCGAAGTCCGCGGGCGCGAGGTGGGGAAAGGTGAGGAGCAGGTTGCCGAGGTCGCCCTTCGGATCGATGCAGATCGCCGGCACGCCGTCGATGGCGGCTTCCTCGAGCAGCGACAGGCAGAGGCCCGTCTTGCCCGAGCCCGTCATGCCCACGCACACCGCGTGCGTGGTCAGGTCCTGCGAGTCGTACAGGACCAGGTCGTCCTTGAGCGCATTGCTGGCCGCGTCGTACTCGCGACCCAGGTAGAACACGCCGAGCTTTTCGTAGTCCGTGGTCATCTACTTCTTGCGGCGTGGCGCCGTGGCCTTCTTCGAGCGCGCAGCCGCGGTTTTCTTCGCCTTCGCGGCGGGTGCCGCGCGACGCCGGCGCAAGGCGGTCACCTCGATCTCGATCTTCATCTTCGCGTCGGCGAGCCCGACCACCATCATGGTGGCCGCCGGACGCACGTCCCCGAGCGCCGCGCCCATCGCGGGCCAGCAGCGTTCGAAGTCGGCGCCATTGGTCATAAGGTAATGCACGCGCACCACGTCCTTCAGGCTCGAATCGGCCTGCTTCAGCGCCGCCTCGATGTTCCTGAACGCCTGCTCGCACTGCGCCACCACGTCATCCTGGATGGACATCGTCGCGTAGTCGTATCCGGTGGTGCCGGAGACGAAGATCCAGTCGCCGTCCACCACCGCGCGCGAATAACCGATGCTCTTTTCGAAGCTCGAACCCGAGGAAATCAGACGGCGCGCCATGCATGGCTCCCTGTTGTTGCAAGGAGGGCGATATTAATCCTCGCGAGCCTTGACGACAGCTTCGGGGCTTGGCGATACTCGCCGCCCCATGATCAAGAACGGCATGAGCAAAGTCTGGTGGTGGCGCCTCCCCTGAGGAGAGGGCGTCCCGGATCGCTATTGCACACCTGAACTGATCAGCGAATTCCAGAAGAACCCATCTCCGGTAGCAGCCAGAGATGGGTTTTTTGTTGTCTGCGCGCGGCGCAAGCCGCGCAGGAACTCGAGGAAAAGCGGAGAAACATGCGGTGAAACCGCCATTCGACATCGCCGGAGACCTGGACACGCCGGTATCGGCCTTCGCCAAGCTGGGCGCGTTCAACCCGCGCTTCCTGCTGGAGAGCGTCGAGGGCGGCGAGCGCCTGGCGCGCTACTCGTTCATCGGCTTCGGCAAGTGCCTGGAAGTCCGGCTGGATCCCGCCGGGCTCAAGGTCGGCGACGAGCTGCGGCGGCGGCCCGCCAACCAGGCCGAGTTGTTAGGCGCGTTGCGCAACGCGCTGCGCCAGGCGCCCAAGCCGCTGCCCGAGATGGCGGGCGTGCCGCTGGCCGGCGGCCTGGTCGGCTATTCCTCGTACGACGTGGTGCGCTACTTCGAGCGCCTGCCCTCGAAGGCGCACGCCGACGCGCCGGTGCCGGACCTGCACTACGTCGCGCCCGAGTCGATGCTGGTGTTCGATCACCTGACGCGCGGCATCGCGCTGCTGCACGCCGGCAGCGAGGCCGAGCGCCAGTCGCTGCGCCGCGAAGTCATCGGCGCGCTGCGCGGCGGCCTGCCTGACTACCTGCGCAACGGCCCGCATGCGGGCGCGCGCTACTCGGAGGCCGTGAGCTCCCTGTCGCGCGAGCAATACATGGCGGGCGTGAAGCGCACGCAGGAATACATCGCGGCCGGCGACGTCTACCAGCTGGTGTTGTCGTCGCGCTTCTCCGGCCGCCACTCGCTGGATCCCTTCGAGGCCTATCGCGCGCTGCGCCTGATCAACCCGTCGCCCTACATGTACTACTGCAAGCTCGGCGAGGTGACCGTGGTCGGCTCCTCGCCCGAGGCGCTGGTCAAGGTGAACGCCGCGGGTCGCGCGGAACTGCGACCCATCGCCGGCACCCGGCCGCGCGCCGAGGACATGGCCGAGGACCAGCGCCACGAACGCGAGCTGCTGGCCGACGTGAAGGAGAACGCCGAGCACGTGATGCTGGTGGACCTGGCGCGCAACGACCTCGGCCGCGTGGCGCGCGCCGGCAGCGTGCACGTCGATCCGTACCGCGTCATCGAGCGCTACAGCCACGTGATGCACATCGTCAGCGGCGTGAAGGGCCAGCTCGCGCCGGGCCGCGATGCCTTCGACCTGTTCGCGGCCACCTTCCCGGCCGGCACGCTGGTGGGCGCGCCGAAGGTGCGCGCCATGGAGATCATCGACGAGCTCGAGCCGGTGCGGCGCGGCCTGTACGGTGGCACGGTCGGCTACTTCGGCGCGCGCGGCGACATGGACCAGGCGATCACCATCCGCACGCTGGTGTTCCGCGGCGATGAATACAGCTACCAGGCCGGTGCCGGCATCGTCGCCGACAGCGTGCCGGCGGCGGAATACGACGAGGTCGTCGCCAAGAGCGGCGCCATGGCGCGCGCGCTCAAGATGGCATCCGAGGGTTTATGAGCGTCCGCCTGCTGTTGATCGACAACTACGACTCCTTCACCTACAACCTGGTGCAGGCCTTCATGGTGCTGGGTGCCGAGGTGGACGTGCGCCGCAACGACGCGATCACCGTGGAACAGGCGCAGGCGCTGGATCCCACGCACCTGTGCATTTCGCCCGGGCCCGGCACGCCCTACGACGCCGGCGTGTCGATGGACATGATCCGCGCGTTCGCCGGGCAGGTGCCGGTGTTCGGCGTGTGCCTCGGCCACCAGTCCATCGTCGAGGTGTTCGGCGGCAAAGTAGTTAGAGCCGGGCGATTGATGCACGGCAAGACCTCGCCGGTGACGCACGACGGCAAGGGACTGTTCGCCGGGCTGCAGCCCACCACCGAGGTGGGGCGCTACCACTCGCTGATCGCCAGGCCCGACACGCTGCCGGCCGAGCTCGAAGTCACGGCGCGCACGCCGGAGGGCGAGATCATGGGCGTGCGGCACAGGATCCTGAGAGTCGAGGGCGTGCAGTTCCACCCGGAGAGCGTGCTCACGCCCGAAGGTCCCGCGCTGATCGGCAATTTCCTCAAGATGACCGGAGGCCGGCAGTGACGCTGCGCGACACGCTCGAGCACCTGCTGTCCGGCAAGTCGCTGAGCGAGGCCGAGGCCTCCGAGCTGCTGCGTGCGCTGACCTCCAGCGAGATGCCGCCGCCGCTGGCCGGCGCGTTGCTGGCTTCGCTGCGTTCCAAGGGCGTGACCGCCGATGAAGTGCGCGGCTTCGCGCGCGCCATGCGCGCGCTGGCGCGCCAGCCCGCCATCGCGGCGCACCCGGACGCCATCGACATCGTCGGCACCGGCGGCGATTCCTCCGGCAGCTTCAATCTATCTACCGGCGCGGCGCTGCTGACCGCGGCCTGCGGCGTCGACGTGGTCAAGCACGGCAACCGCTCGGTGTCGAGCAGGTCCGGCAGCGCCGACGTGCTCGAGCAGCTCGGACTCGGGCTGCCGCTCGACGAGTCGGCCGCGGGCGCCTGCCTGGCCGCCACGCGCTTCACCTTCCTGTTCGCGCCGCATTACCACCCGGCCATGAAGGCGGTGGCGCCGATCCGCCAGGCCATGGGCGTGCGCACGGTCTTCAACATCCTCGGACCGCTGACCAATCCCGCGGCCCCGAAGTACCAGCTCACCGGTGCCTTCAATCTGCCTACCGCGCAACTCATGGCCGACGCGCTCGCCGGCCTCGGCGTCGAGCGCGCCTTCGTCGTGCACGGTGCGGAGGGATGGGACGAGCCGACCCCGATGGGCCCGTTCACGGTGCTCGACGTGCGGCCGGGTCACGTCAGCGCCTCGATTCGCAGTCCCTCCGACTATGGCCTCGACCTGTGTGGCGCCACCGATCTCGCCGGCGGCGACGCCGCCTCGAATGCGCGCGCGCTGCGCGCCGTGCTGTGCGGCGAGGAGCGCGGCGCGCATCGCGACGCCTTGCTGCTGGGCACGGCGCTCGCGCTCGAGATCGTCGGCAAGGTCAGCGAGCCGCGCGAAGGCGTGCGCCTGGCCGCGGCGGCCATCGACAGCGGCGCGGCGCGCAAGACCCTGGACGCGCTCGCGTCCTTCGGCGCTCGAGGCGCGGCATGAGCGGTGCCAACGACTTCCTCGGGCACATGGCGGCCTCCAGCCGCGCCCGCTCGGCGGCCGCCCAGGATGCGACGCCCGCGCGTGAGCTGCGCGCGCGCATTGCCGAGCTGCCGCCGCCGCCCGCGCTGGCGCTGGATCGCTTCGATCTCATCGCCGAAGTGAAATTGCGTTCGCCCGCGGTGGGAGTGCTCAAGGCCGCCGCCGAAGACGACGTCGGCGCGCGGGTCGTGAGCTACGCGCGCGCCGGCGCGGCGGCCGTTTCCATTCTCACCGAGCCCAGCCGTTTCGACGGGTCGCTGGCCGACCTGGGCGCCGGCAGCCAGGCGCTGGCGCCGCTGAAGGTTCCGGCGATGCGCAAGGATTTCCTGGTCGACGGCTACCAGGTGCTGGAGGGCCGCGCCGCGGGAGCGGGCGGTGTGCTCGCCATCCTGCGCATGCTGTCGCGCATCGAGCTCGACCAGCTCATCGACACCGCGCTCGAGCTGGACATGTTCGTGCTCCTCGAGACCTTCGACCTGCCCGACATCGAGCTCGCGAACGCCCTCATCGACGCGCGCCCCGCGAGCCGCGCACGGCTCATGGTGGGCGTGAATTCGCGGGATCTCGTGACGCTGCAGGTGGTGCCCGGAAGGCTCGACCTGCTGGCATCCTCGCTGCCGGACAACGTGCCGCGGGTCGCCGAAAGCGGTGTCGCGTCGGCCGACGACGCGGCGCGCGTGGCGGCCGCGGGTTACGACCTCGCGCTGGTGGGCAGCGCGTTGATGTCATCCGCCGACCCTGCCGCACTCGCGCGCGACATGCTGCGCGCGGGGCGCGCGGCGGTCGCGAGCCGCGCCGGTGGCGCGCGGTGAGCGATCTTTTCATCAAGTTGTGCGGCATGACCACGCCCGAGGCCGTGCAGGCCGCGCTCGACTGCGAGGTCGACGCCATCGGCTTCGTATTCGCCGCCTCGGTGCGCAACGTCACCACGGCGCGCGCCTGCGAGCTCGCGGCCCCGGCGCGCCGGCGCGTGGCCTGCGTGGCCGTGACGCGCCATCCGCGGCGCGAACAGGTGGACGCCATCCTGCGCGAGTTCAAGCCCGACATCCTGCAGACCGACATCGACGACCTCGAGGGGCTGGCGCTGCCGCGCGAGCTCGGCGTGCTGCCGGTGATGCGGCCGGGGCCGCAACCCGCGTGCGCGCTGCCGGGCCGCGTGCTGTTCGAGGGACCCGTGAGCGGCAGCGGCCAAACTACCGACTGGAACGAGGCCGCCACGCTGGCGCGGCGCGCGCAGGTCATCCTCGCGGGTGGGTTGAACCCCGACAACGTCGCCGCCGCCATCCGCCAGGTGCGGCCGTTCGGCGTCGACGTGTCGAGCGGGGTCGAGCACAGCCCCGGCCTCAAGAGCGCGCACAAGATCGGACAATTCGTGGCTGCCGCAAGGGCGGCAGCACTGGAGATCGCATGAACGCCAACATCAGGGACACGATCAACCCGGCACAACTGCTCGCCGACGAGATCGCCGGCAAGTACCCGGACGCTCGCGGCCGCTTCGGCCCCTTCGGCGGGCGCTACATCCCCGAGACGCTGGTCGCCGCCTTCGAGAAGCTCGAGGCCGGCGTGAAGCAGCACCTGCACGCGCCAGATTTCCAGGCCGAGCTCGCCGCGGAGCTCATGGACTGGGTGGGCCGGCCCACCGCGCTGTCGCACGCGCCGGCGCTGTCGAAGGCCTGGGGCGTGGACGTGTGGCTCAAGCGCGAGGACCTCGCCCACACCGGCGCGCACAAGATCAACAACGCGCTGGGCCAGGCGCTGCTCGCCAGGCGGCTCGGTGTCAAACGCATCGTCGCCGAGACCGGCGCGGGCCAGCACGGCGTGGCGACGGCCGCCGCGTGCGCGCGCGTCGGCCTGCCTTGCACGGTGTACATGGGCGCGGTGGACATGGAGCGCCAGGCGCCCAACGTCGGCCGCATGAAGTTGCTGGGTACCACGGTCGTGCCGGTGACCAGTGGCGACCGGACGCTGCGCGCTGCCATCGACGAGGCGTTCCGCGACTGGGTGGCGAATCCCACCGACACCTTCTACATCATCGGCTCGGCGGTCGGCCCGCACCCGTTTCCGTACCTGGTGCGCGAGCTGCAGTCGGTCATTGGCAAGGAAGCGCGCGCGCAGATCCAGGAGCGCACCGGCAAACTACCCGACGCGGTGGTCGCCTGCGTCGGCGGTGGCTCGAACGCCATCGGCATGTTCCATCCCTTCATCGGCGACGAATCGGTGGAGATCGTCGGCATCGAGGCGGGCGGCAAGGGCGCGGCGCTGGGGCAGAACGCCGCGACGCTGGCCTACGGCCGGCCGGGCGTGCTGCACGGCGCGTACTCGCTGCTGCTGCAGGACGCGAACGGCCAGATCCAGGAGACGGACTCGGTGTCCGCCGGCCTCGACTACCCGGGCGTCGGGCCCGAGCACTCGCTGCTGCTGTGGGCCGGGCGCGTGCGCTACGAGGCGGCCACCGACGATGAGGCCCTGGATGCGCTCGACGAATGCTGCCGTCGCGAGGGCATCCTGCCGGCCATCGAGTCGGCGCATGCGCTGGCGGGCGCGCGCCGCTGGGCGAAGCAAAACCCCGGCAAGTCCGTGCTCATCGGCCTCTCGGGCCGCGGCGACAAGGACATGCCGACCCTGCAGCGCACGCTGCTCGCCGGAGGCAACTCGTGACCCCCGCCGACCGCATCAGCACCGCGATTCGCGATGCGCGCGGCGGCATGGCGCTGGTGGCCTTCGTCACCGGCGGCTTCCCGAACCGCGAGAAATTCCGCGAGCTGCTCACGCAGGTGGGCAACGAGGCCGACGTGGTGGAGATCGGCGTGCCATTCACCGACCCGATGGCCGACGGCATGACCATCCAGCGCTCCAGCCGCGAGGCGCTCGCCCAGGGCTTCACGCTGCGCTGGCTGCTCGACACCCTGCGCGGCATGCAGCGCCCGCGCGCGCCGCTGGTGCTGATGAGCTACCTCAACCCGCTGCTGTCGTTCGGCTTCCCCGATCTGGCGGCCGCGGCCGTCCAGGCCGGTGTCTGCGGCTTCATCGTGCCGGACCTGCCCTTCGACGAGAGCGAGGACTTCCGCGCCGCGCTGGCGCCGCACGGCCTCGCGCAGATCCAGATGGTGACGCCGGTGACCACGCCGGAACGCACCCGGCGGCTGTGCGCCGCGACCCAGGGCTTCGTCTACGCGGTCACCATGACCGGGACCACCGGCCGCAACGCGTCGGTGCCCGGCGAGGTCTCGAACTATCTCGACGCCGTGGTCGGCGCTTCCAAACTACCGGTGTGCGCCGGCTTCGGCATACGCGCACGCGAGCAGGTCGACCAGCTGCGCGGCCACGTCGCCGGCGTGATCGTCGGCTCGGCGCTTGTGGAAGTGGTGGAAAACGGACAGGATGCAGGCAACTTCCTGAGATCGCTGCGGCCCTGACGCCCGGCTCCCCGCTTGCAACACAAACTGCCCGGTTACACGATGCTCGCCGTGCTCATCGGCGGGCTGTCGATGGTGAGCCCGTTCTCCATCGATACCTTCTTCCCCGCCTTCCATGCCATGGAAAAGGCGCTGCGCGTCAGCCCCTGGGCGCTGCAGCAGGTGCTGACCGCGTACATGGTGCCGTTCGCCTTCGCCTCGCTGGTGCACGGCCCGCTGTCGGACGCGATCGGGCGCCGCCCGGTGATGATCTGGGGCATGGCGCTGTACACCGTGGGCTCGGTGGCCTGCACGGTCGCGCCTAACTACGGCGCGCTGATCGCGGCGCGCATGCTGCAGGGTGCGACCGCGGGCGTGGGCGTGGTCATCGGCCGCGCGGTGATCCGCGACCTTTACCAGGGCGCGCGCGCCCAGCACCTCATGAGCATGACCACGATGATCTTCAGCATCGCGCCCGCGATCGCGCCGATCGTCGGCGGCTGGGCGCACGTGGCGTTCGGCTGGCGCGCGGTGTTCGCGTTCATGGTGTTGTGCGGGCTGGCGTTCACCTTCTCGGCCTGGTGGCGATTGCCCGAGACGCATCCGCCCGCCGCGCGCCTGCCGTTCAATGGCCGCAACCTGGTGTCGACCTCGTGGACGGTGCTGCGCCACCCGGAATTCCTGATGCTGGCGCTGGCCGCCGCGGTCAACTTCTCGTCGCTGTCGGTGCTCATCGGCGCGGCGCCGGCCATCGTCGAACGTCACTGGGGCATGAGCGAGACCTCGTACGCCGCGCTGTTCGTGCCGGTGATCCTCGGCATCCTGCTCGGCGCCTGGGTGTCGGGCCGCATCGCCGGGCGCCTCAGCCTGGTGTTCCAGGTGCGGCTCGGCATCTCGATCACCTTCGGGGTGTCACTGGCGCGGGTGCTGCTGCACGCCGGCCTCGAGAGCGTTCCCGTGCCGGTCCAGCAGCTGCTGCTGTTCGGCGCCGGCCTCGGCGCGCAGATCGCGTTCCCGGTGCTGACCTTGCGCATGCTCGACCTGTTCCCGGCGGCGCGCGGCACCGCGGCCTCGGCGCAGTCCTTCGTCGCGCTGCTGGTCACCGCGTCCACGCTCGGCCTGGTGTCCACGAAAACCCAGGCGCATCTCGAGTGGCTGGCGTGGGCCTCGCTGGCGTTCACCTGCGCCGCGGCCAGCTGCTGGTACCTGTCGCGCCGCTGGCACGACGCGCACCAGCCGCACCCCGTCGCCTCGGGGCCCGGCGCGCCGACGTAGCGCCGCCAGGTCACGCGTCCGGCCGCCGCCGGATCAGCTCCGCGATGATGGTGCGCAGTTCCGCCATCTTCGGCGGCTTGCTGACCACGCGATCGACGTGCTCGGGCTTGTCGTCGATGGCGTTCAGCCGGTGACCCCAGCCGGTGAGCATGATGATGGGCGTGCGCGCATCGAGCTGGCGCACGCCGGCCGCCACCTTGCGGCCGTCGACGTAGGGCATGCCGAGATCGGTGATCACGAGGTCGAACCTCTCGCCCGCCTCGACCCGCGCCGCGAAGGCGTCGATGCCGGCCTGGCCGCCTTCGGCGGTCACCACTTCGTGTTCGTCGCTCTCGAGCGCGTCGCGCAGCGATCTCAGCACCAGCGGGTCGTCATCCACCAGGAGGACGCGCAGCTTCGGCAGCTCCGGCGGCAGCTCGCGTTCGCGCGCGGTCATGCCGGTGGGGGCGGCCGGGAACGACAGCCGCATCGTCGTGCCCTGGCCGAGCGTGCTGTCGATCGCGAGCTCGCCGCCATGCCGCTGCAGCATGCCGAACACCATCGCGAGGCCGAGCCCGGTGCCGCGCTCGCCCTTGGTGGTGTAGAACGGCTCGAGGCAGCGGCTGCGCGTGACCTCATCCATGCCGATGCCGTCGTCGATCACTTCCACGATCACCCGGTTGTCGCGCGCATCGTGGCGGGTGCGCAGCGTCACGGTGCCGCCTTCGGGCAACGCGTCGACCGCGTTGAGCACCAGGTTGGTCAGTGCGTCGCGCAATTCGCTCTCGGCGCCGAGGATGCGCGCCGGACTGGCGCCGAAGTCCGTGGACACGTTGACCACGATGCCGCGTTCCTGCGGCATGTTCTGCCAGCGCGCGCGCGTCAGGTCGATGACCTGGGTGAGCAAGGGGTGCAGGTCGATCGGCGCCAGCGTGCGCTCGAGGCCGCGCGGCAGGTAGAACGCCCGCATGCGCTGCACGGTCTGCGCGACATCTTCGATGGCGCGCTGGATGACGGCGAGATGTTCGCGCGAACGTGGCGAGAGCCCCGGCTCGTGCATCAGCAACGATTGCGTGTACAGCGCGGCGGGGGACAGCGCGTTGTTGATGTCGTGCGCGATGCCGCTGGCGATCTGCCCGAGGGCGCGCAGGCGCTCCTGCTGCATCACGGTCTGCTGGGTCTGGCGCAGGTCCTGGTAGGCATTCTCCAGCGCGTCGTACAGGCGCGCCTGGCGCGCGGCCAGCGCCACGTGGCCGGAGAGCTGCCGCAGGAATTCGTTGTCGTCGCTGCTGAAGGACCCGGGCTCGCGCTTGGCGACCAGCATCACCCCGAAGACCTCTTCCTCCACCGCGAGCGGCGCGGCGACCAGTGCGTGCAGGCCGCCGCGGCCGAGATGTTGGCACAGCCGGGAGTTCGGCCCGTGCTCCACGTCGGGCTCGTAGACCAGCTCGCCCCGCAGGCAACGCGCGAGCTCGTCGGCGTCCACCTCGATCCTCGCCCGCGGATCGAGCCCCATCTGCGCGGCGAGACGCATGCTCCGGTCGCCGGTCTGGGTGATCTCGATCTGCGCCGGGTCGGTGTGATAGCGCGCCACGCAACAGAAGTCGACGCCGAGGTTTTCCTCCAGGCTGCGCAGCACCACTTCGAACACCTTCACCGGCTGCTGGTGCGCGCCGATGGCCTGCGTGGTCCGGTCGAGCAGCTGCATGCGTTCCAGCTGCACGCGCACCTTGGCGCTCGCCAGCACCGAGTCCTCGATGTCGGTGTTCGAACCGAACCACTTGAGGATGCGGCCGGCCGGGTCGCGCAGCGGTACCGCGCGGGTCTTGAACCAGCGGTACTGTCCGTCGAACCGCGCGATACGGAAGGTGCAGTCGAAGGTATCGCCGCTGCTGACCACGCGCCCCCACTCGGCCTCGACCTTGGCGCGATCCTCGGGATGCACCTGCTCGAGCCAGCCCTTGCCCAGCTGTTGCGATTCGCTGCGGCCGGTGTAGTCCAGCCATTGGCGCGAGAGGTAGTCGCAGGAGCCGTCGCGCGAGCAGGTCCAGATCATCTGCGGCAGCGACTCGGTCAGCGTCTTGAAGCGCGCGCGGTTCTCGCGCAGCGCCTCGACCGTCTCGCGGTGCTCGGTGATGTCGACGCAGGTGCCGATGAAGCCTTCGAAGACGCCGCCGGGGCCGAGGTTCGGCGTGGCGCGCTCCAGCAGCCAGCGCCACGCGCCGTCCTGGCGCTGCAGGCGGTATTCCATCTCGTAGGAGCGGCGCGCATCGAAGGCGGCGTGGTACGTGTCGAGTACCCGATCGAAGTCGGCGGGGTGCAGGCTGTCGCACCAACCATCGCCCAGCTCCTGTTCCATGTCGCGCCCGACGAAGTCCAGCCAGCGCTGGTTGAACCAGGTGCAGCGCCGGTCCGGGCCACTCATCCAGATCATCACCGGCGCGGCATTGGCCGTGGTGCGGAAGCGCAGCTCGCTCTCGCGCAGCGCGCTCTCGGCGCGCGCCCGCTCGGTGATGTCGCGGATGAACGCCGTGAACACCAGCTCCTCGCCGAAGCCGATCGGCAGGATGGCGAGCTCCACCGGGAATTCGCGGCCGTCGCGATGCACGGCCGACATCTCGATGCGCCGGTTGAGCACGCGCGCCACGCCGGTCTCGACGTAGCGGCGCAGCCCGGCGCGATGCGCGGCGCGATCACGCTCCGGGATGATGATTTCCGCGAGCTCGCGTCCCATCACCTCGCCGCGCGGCCAGCCGAACATCTTCTGCGACTGGTTGTTCCAGCCGGTGATGAACCCGTGGCTGTCGATCATGATGATGGCGTCGAGCGCGCTCTCGAAATTCAGCAGGTAGCGTTCTTCGGAGAGTCGCAGCGCGCGCTCGGCACTGCGCCGCAAACGGTCGGCGCGCTCGCCGCGCGCCGCATTGGTCCAGACGAACGCCACGAACACGATCACGCTGAGCAGCGCGAAGATGGCCACCGCGGATTCGAAACCGAACAGCGCGCGTCGCTGGTACTGCACGGTGAGTGCGCCGATCACCAGCGGCACGATCACCGCCGCCGGCAGCAGCCGCCGCGCCATGCCGCCACCCACGCCGTCGCTCGCGAGCAGCGTCGCGATGCCGGCGTCGGTGCGCAATCCCATGATGGCCAGCGACAGCAGCACCAGCAGCAACGCGGTGTGCAGCGCCATGTCGGCGAACCAGAAGAGTGTCTCGCTGCCGAACACGAAGCGCGACAACCCGACCCAGCCCACCAGCAGCCCGCCGATGGCGAGCGCCTGGTGCAGCCGGGCCGTCCCCGGCGGCACGGCCAGGATCAACGACAGCCCGAGCATCACGAACGCGAGCGCGGTCGCCGGCGCGAAACGCGGGACGTTCTCGCCGTCATAACTTGTCGGTACCGGCCCGAGCGACCATTGCTCGAGGTAGACATTCCAGCCCGTGGCGTTGACCAGCAGCACCGCCGCGCCGATTGCGACCACCAGTGCTGCCGTGCCCACGGCCGCACGGCGCGAGCCCGACTGCAGCAGCCACAGCGCCAGGCCGGTGAGCACGAAGGCCGTGGCCGACAGCCGCACCATGCTCGGCCAGCCGGGCACGAGGTTGGTCAGCTGCTCGAGGTCGAAGGTCCACCCGGCGAGCACGAATGCGCCGACCACCATGGCGACCAGTGCCGCAAATCTCGCGAAGGGAGCCATGGTCGCGCACGCTAATCCAAACGCTCGGGGGGCCGCAATTTAGTTAGTTTTATGCTCCGTTCCCTTGGAACCCTGCCCGGATCCGGCGCTCCGCGCGCAGTCGCGAGGCATTTCCGCCATCGGCAGGACAGGCGCCGGCGTCCTGGGTCATTCTCCAGGCATGGAAGCCGCCGTCCTCGACAAACGCACCGCGCCCCTGACCGGCGTCCAGGTGCTCATCCTCGTGACCGCCGGCGTCGGCTTTGCATTCGACATGTACGAGGTGGTGGTCCAGGCCATCATCGTGCGCCCCATGTTGATGGAGCTGGGCCCGTTCCAACCCGGCACGCCGGAGTTCAACCACTGGACCGGCCTGATGCTGTTCCTCCCCACGGTGGCCGGCGGCCTGACGGCGCTGCTGGGCGGCTACCTGACCGACCGCCTCGGCCGGCAACGCGTCCTGGTGTGGAGCATCGTGCTCTACGGCGCCGCGGCCTTCATGTCCGCCTTTGCCACGTCCATCCCCGAGCTCATTCTCTGGCGCTGCATCACGGTGGCGGGCGCCTGCGTGGAATTCGTGGCCGCCATCGCCTGGCTGACCGAGCTCTTCCCGGAGGCGAAGCGGCGCGAGGCGGTGCTGGGCTTTGCGCAGGTGTGCGCCACGGGCGGCAACTTCATGATCGCCGGCGCCTACTACGCGGCGGTCACCTGGGGTGACCTCGCGCCGGCCATCCACGGCGGGCATTCGGCGTGGCGCTACGCGCTGCTGTTCGGCGCCTTGCCGGCGATTCCACTCATCCTGGTCCGGCCGTTCCTGCCCGAGTCGCCGGCCTGGCGCGAGAAGCGCGCGGCCGGCACGCTGAAACGGCCCCGCTTCGGCGAACTGTTCGAGCCGCGCCTGCGCCGGGTCACGCTGATCACCACCGGCCTCGTCGCCTGCTGTTACGCGCTGGCTTTCGGCATGCTCCAGCACATTCCACGCATCGTGCCGGGGCTGCCGCAAATCGCGGCCTTGCCCCGCCAGCAACAGGAACAGTGGGTGACCTGGGTGCACGTGCACGTCGACACCGGGGCGCTGATCGGCCGGCTGGTCCTCACCGGCCTCGTGGTCTGGCTCGTGGCGCGTCGCCCGATGTTGCGCGGCATGCTGTGGGCCGGGCTCGCGCTGTACCCGCTGGTGTTCTTCGGTCCCGCCTTGCACGACGCGGAGGTCTTCAAGTACGCCGTGCTGGCGGTGACGCTGGTGGTCGGCATCCAGTACAGCTTCTGGGGGAACTATCTACCGCGCGTGTTCCCGCTGCACCTGCGCGGCACCGGCGAGAGCTTCGCCATCAGCATCGGCGCGCGCGTGCTGGCGCCGTTCACCGTGCTGGCCACCACGCAGTTGTCCAACGTGATGCCGGGCGCCAACCCGACGCTCAAGCTGGCGCATTCGATGGCCGTGGTGGCCGTCGCCGTGACGGCGTGCGCGCTCATTCTCAGCCGCTGGCTACCCGAGCCCGGAGCCGAGCCCCCCGAGGAGTGAACCGGGAAACCATGGCAACCGAATCCAACTACCCGCTCGACAACGCCAATGAAATCGCCGGTGCGCGCATGGAGCTGCTGGCGCGCCTGTTCGACCCGACGACGCAGCGGGTGCTCGAGGGAGTGGGCATCGCCGCGGGTTGGCGCTGCCTCGAAATCGGCGGCGGAGGCGGCAGCATCGCGCGCTGGATGGCGGGGCGCGTGGGGCCGGGGGGTCACGTCCTGTGCACCGATCTCAACACGCGCATCATCGAGCAGGGCCGCGCCAGCGCACCCGCCAACCTCGAAGTGGTTCGCCACGACATCGCGAGCGATCCGTTGCCGCCCAAGGCCTTCGACCTGGTCCACGCGCGGCTGGTGTTCCTGCACGTCATCGAGCGCGAGCGCGCGCTCGAACGCGTGGTCGACGCACTGAAGCCCGGCGGCTGGCTGGTCATCGAGGACTTCGACGTCGCCTCGGTGACGCCGGACGCGCGCATCAACGAGTTCGAGACACCGCTGCCGACCTCCGAAGCCGTGCGCGCCTATCTCACGCGCAACCAGGATGGATATTTCGGCAGGAGGCTTTACGGCCGCTTCCGCGAGCTGGGCCTGGTCGACGTGGATGCCGAGGGCCGCAGCGTGATGTTCACGAAGCGCAACGGCGGCGCCGACCTCATGCGCGTGAACTTCGAGCAGATCGGCAACGACGTGATCGCCGCGGGGTTGATCACGCGCCAGCAGATCGACGTGGACCTGGCGACGATCGAGCGCGACGAGTTCGCGATTCCGTCACCGACGATGTGGAGCGTGACGGGGCGACGGCCACCCGGTCGATCCGGAAGCTGATTCCAATGCGACAGCGCCCGCCCGGGCAGGCAACGAACGCAACGGCGCCCTCGTTGGTGCTCAGCGCCGCAGCGCCGCGATCATCCACGCAACGCCGGCGCCGGCGAGTGCCCAGCCGGCCCACTGCGGTTCACGCCCCAGCGCCAGCCACACGATGCCACCCAGCAACACCACGGCCGCGATCGTCACCCGGTCGCGCCGCCGGTTGGTGCGCCTGATCTCATTGCGCAGCGCGTTGATCTCCGGCGCCTCGACCGCGAGCCGCAGCCGCCCGTCCTGCGCGCGCTGCACGGCCGAGCGCATCAGCGGCGCCAGCGTCTGCAGGCTGGAGATGATTTCCGGGATCTGCTGGCGCGCGTTCTCGAACACCGTGCGTGCGCTCATCTTCTCGCGCACCCAGTCGCGCATGATGGGGCCCGCGGTCTTGAAGATGTCGAGGTCCGGGTACAGATCGCGCCCCAGTCCCTCGATGTTGAGCAGCGTCTTCTGCAGCAGGATCAGTTGTGGCTGCACTTCGACATTGAAGCGCCGCGAGATTTCGAACAGCCGCAGCAGCACGGTGCCGAAGGAGATTTCCTTGAGCGGCTTGTTGAAGATCGGCTCGCACACGGTGCGGATCGCGGATTCCATTTCATCGACGCGCGAGCCCTCGGGCACCCAGCCCGATTCCAGGTGCAGCGTCGCCACGCGGCGATAGTCGCGGTCGAATACCGCGAGGAAGTTCTCCGCGAGGTAGTACTGGTCGCGTGGATCGAGCGTGCCGACGATGCCGAAATCCACGGCCGCGTACCGCGGCTGCGCCGGGTTGTCGATGAGGACGAAGATGTTCCCCGGGTGCATGTCGGCGTGGAAGAAATTGTGCTTGAACACCTGCGTGAAGAAGATCTCCACGCCGTTCTCGGCCAGCCGCCTGATGTCGGTGCCGGCCTCGCGCAGGCGCGCCATGTTGGAAATCTGCACGCCGCGGATGCGCTCCATGACCATGACGCCGGGGCGGCAGAAGTCCCAGTGCACGGCAGGCACATATAGAAGAGAAGACCCCTCGAAGTTGCGGCGCAATTGCGAGGCGTTGGCGGCCTCGCGCATGAGGTCGAGCTCGTCGAGGATGGTCTTCTGGTACTCGCGCACCACTTCCATCGGCTTGAGTCGCTTGCTGCCGTCCCAGTTGTTGTGGGCGAAGGTGGCGAGCGCGTGCAGCACCTCGAGATCGCGCGTGATGATCTCGTGCATGCCGGGGCGCAGCACCTTGACCACGACTTCGCGGGTCTTGGCGCCGTTGAGCGCGACCTCGGGCCGCAACTCGGCGGCGTGTACCTGCGCGATCGAGGCCGCGGCCAACGGCGTCTCGTCGAAGCTCGAGAACACCTGTTCGACGGAACGGCCGTAGGCCTGCTCGATCACGGCGCGCGCGATGCGGCCATCGAAGGGCGGTACCCGGTCCTGGAGCTTGGCGAGCTCCTCGGCGATGTCGGGAGGCAGCAGGTCGCGGCGGGTGGACAGCGCCTGGCCGAACTTCACGAAGATGGGCCCGAGCTCCTGCAGCGCATCGCGCAGGCGCACCGCGCGCGGTTCGTCGCGCCGGCGCACGGCCCAGGTCCATGGGCTCAGCAGGAACAGGAAGCGCAGCGGGCGATACAAATGCGTGGCGCGCACGAACTCGTCGAGCCCGTGGCGCACCAGGACTTTCTGGATCTCGATGAGCCGGGCCAGGACGCGAAGCTTCATCGTTGGGTCTCCGCCTCGTCGGCCTGCTCGAGCAGCCGGGCGCGCGCATCGAGGCGATCCAGGTCTTCGCGCAGCCGTTCCACGCGCCGGTAGAAGTCCTCGGCCTCGGCGCGCGGCACCAGGTCGCGGCTCTCGTGCGCGAAGTATTCGGCCACGTTGCGCACGCCGGTGCGTGCCGCGCGACGGCCGAAGCCGGTCACGGCGCTCACGAAGCGCAGCGCCTGGTGGGCCGGGGTATCGCCGATGATCCGCGACAATTCTTCCTCGACATCGGGTTTCAGCAGCAGGGCGAGCTCACGGAAGCGCTGCGCGACTTCCGCATCACCGCGAATGCTGACGCCGCCACGCTGGATGACTTCCTCGGGCTGCGGGCCGGCGAGCTGTGCGAGGCTGGCCAGGCTGCCGGAAATCCCGGCGTCGGGCGTGCGATCCGGCAGGGACTTGCTCATCCGCAGCGAGGTGCCGAGCGATTCGCAGTCCACGCGCCAGCCCAGTCCCGGCGACTCGATGCGCACCGACTTGCCCTTGAGCAGGCCGCACAACTCCAGCGCGCGCGGACTGCGCGGCAGGTTGCGGTTCAGCAGGTTCTCGATCGCCTGGGTGAGCATCCTAGTAGCGGTAACCGCGGTGTACCGCGACGATGCCACCCGTGAGGTTGTGATAGCGGCAGTCTTCCAGGCCCGCGTCGCGCATCATGCCGAGCAGGGTCTCCTGGTCGGGATGCATGCGGATCGACTCGGCGAGATAGCGGTAGCTGGCCTCGTCGTTGGCCACCAGCTTGCCGAGCAGCGGCAGCACGCGGAACGAGTACAGGTCGTACAGCGGCTTGAGGAACGGCAGCACCGGGTGCGAGAACTCCAGCACCAGCAGCTGTCCGCCGGGCTTGAGCACGCGGCGCATGTCGGCCAGCGCCGCCGGCTTGTCGGTGACGTTGCGCAGGCCAAAGCCGATGGTCACGCAATCGAACTGCGAATCGGCGAACGGCAGTTTCTCGGCGTTCGCCAGCACGCAGCTCACGTTGCCGACGTGGCCTGTGTCGAGCAGCCGGTCGCGACCTTCGCCGAGCATCGCGGCGTTGATGTCCGAAAGAATGACCATGCCGCTGCGTCCGACCTGCTTTGCGAGGCCCGCGGTCAGGTCCCCGGTGCCGCCCGCGACGTCGAGCGCGCGCTGCCCGGTGTGCAGGCCGGTCAGCGACAAGGTGAACTCTTTCCATAATCGATGCGCGCCGCCCGACATGAGATCGTTCATCAGGTCGTATTTCGGCGCGACGGAATCGAATACGCCGCGGACGCGCCCCTGCTTTTCGCCCAGGGGGACGCGTTCATATCCAAAATCCGTCTCGGAGTTCTTGGGTTGCTCGGTCACAGGGCGGCCAGTATAGACGGGTGTCGCGGCGGCCTGAGAAAGCGCTTGCTGTCGAGGCGCGCTTTCGCTACAAAGCCGAACTATTCGAGCGGGGGTCTTGCACAAAGGCCGGCAACCAAGGGTCGCCGGCCTTTTTTATTGTTTGTCTTGCGCCGCCGCGGGTGCCTCGACACTCGTCGAGGCCGCCGACTGGCTTTCCGCCTGGATCAACGTGTCCAGCTTGCGGTTCAGCTCGGCCACCTGTTGCTTCAGGTGGCTGCCATGTCCCCTCCTATTGCCGCTGTTGGGCCGCGTGGACTCGTGCCTGGTACTTCGCCCAGTTCTCCGCCTGCTTCTCGCCCAGCTCGCGCAGGTACGCCCAGGTGTACAGGCCCGAGTCGTGGCCGTCGTCGAACACCAGCCGCACGGCGTATTGGCCGACGGGGTCCACGGCGCGTATTCCCACGTTTTGCTTGCCGAGCACCAAAACTTCCTGCCCCGGGCCATGTCCCTTCACTTCAGCGGACGGTGAATGGACACGGAGGTATTCGAACGGCAGCTCGAAACGAGCGCCGTCGTCGAATGCCACCTCGAGGACGCGCGAGCGCGTTCGAAGCTTGATTTCAGTCGGGTTATTCATTCGCTGGCCGCGAAGCCTATACTCGCCGGCACGCTGGCGGGAGAAAACCCGCGGAGATTTCGGGGGGATATGCAACCGACCGACACGACGCAACCCGACTACTTCCACAAGGTCGTGGATTGCCAGTGGGCTTGCCCGGCCCATACCGACGTTCCCGAGTACATCCGGCTCATCGCACAAGGCAAGTTCACCGAAGCGTACCTGGTGAATCGCCATTCCAATGTCTTCCCGGGAATACTGGGGCGGGTTTGCGACCGGCCTTGCGAGCCGGCGTGCCGCCGTGGCCGCGTCGAAGAGAAGCCCGTGGCCATCTGCCGCCTGAAGCGCGTCGCGGCCGATCACCGCGAGGACGATTTCAAGAGCCGGCTGCCGCGCATCCCGAAGCTCAAGAACGGCAAGAAAGTGGCGCTGATCGGCGCCGGTTGCGCCTCGCTGACCGTGGCCAATGACCTCATGCCACTCGGCTACTCGGTCACCATCTTCGAGCAGTTCGCCGTGCCCGGCGGACTCATGCGCACCAACATCCCGTCGTTCCGCCTGCCTGCCGAGGTGCTCAACGAGGAAATCGCCACCATCGTCGACATGGGCGTGGACCTGAAGCTCAACCATCCCGTCAGGTCGATGCGCGAGTTGCTGGACAAGGGCGGCTTCGACGCGGTGTTCGTCGGAGCGGGCGCGCCCAAGGGCAAGGAACTGAAGCTGCCGGGCCGCCAGGAAGGCGCGGCCAACATCCACATCGGCATCACCTGGCTCGAGTCGGTGGCCTTCGATCACGTCAAGTCGATCGGCAAGAAGGTGCTGATCATCGGCGTGGGCAACACGGCCATGGACTGTTGCCGTACGAGCCTGCGCCTCGGTGCCGACGACGTGAAGGTCATCGCGCGCAAGCCGCGCCAGTTCTTCAAGGCGTCGGCCTGGGAACTGGAAGATGCCGAGGAAGAGCACGTCAAGATCATCATCAACCGCTCGCCCCGGAGCTTCGTCGTCGAGAACGGCAAGCTCAAGGGAATGATGTTCGACGTCATGGAATACGACATCGACGCCAACGGCCGCATCACGGCCGAACGCATCAGCGGCGAGGAATTCCTCGAGGCGGACGACGTGATCCTGGCCATCGGCCAGGAGAACGCGTTCCCGTGGATCGAGCGCGACCTCGGCATCGAGTTCGACAAGTGGGACGTGCCCAAGGTCGATGCGCAGACCTTCGAATCCTCGCGCGCCGGCGTGTTCTTCGGCGGCGACGCGGCCTTCGGCCCCAAGAACATCATCTGGGCGGTGG
The DNA here is from genome assembly GCA_035701825.1 of Steroidobacteraceae bacterium. Lineage (GTDB taxonomy): Bacteria > Pseudomonadota > Gammaproteobacteria > Steroidobacterales > Steroidobacteraceae > CADEED01. Next base: position 31,903 of record DASSRK010000088.1, on the reverse strand, counting down.
AGCACGGCCACCAGGCTGCGATTTCCATCCACAACTTCTGCCAGGGCAAGGCCGTCACCGAGCGCCTGCCGCCGGGCGTGAACCTGCAGTCGCGCAAGATGGGCATGCACGAGTGGTCGTACGCCAACGACTACAACCCGGCAGAGCGGCGCCTGATGCCGCACGTGTCGCTCAAGGAGCGTTTCAAGAAGCTCAATATCGAGGTGGAGCTGGGTTTCACCGCCGAGCAGATCGAGAAGGAAGTGCAGCGTTGCCTCAACTGCGACGTGCAGACGGTGTTCGAGACCAAGCTGTGCATCGAGTGCGATGCCTGCATCGACATCTGCCCGGTCGATTGCCTGACGATCACCCACAACGGTGAGGAAGCCGAGCTGCGCACGCGCCTCAAGGCGCCGGCCAGGAACGTCACCCAGGCGTTGTACGTATCGGCGCCGCTGAAACATACCGCGCGGGTCATGGTCAAGGACGAGGACCTGTGCGTGCACTGCGGCCTGTGCGCCGAGCGTTGTCCCACCGCCGCCTGGGACATGCAGAAATCCTTCGTCAAATGGCCGCACGCCGAGGATGAGGCAGCAGCGTCTGCTGCGAAAATGCCCAAGAGTGCTTAGATGACGATCGACAGGACCAACGACTTCGCGATCAAAATCGCGACGGTGAATGGCACGGGCTCGGCCAGCGCCAACACGCTGCTGATGAAGTCCATCTTCCGGAGCGGCGTGCCCGTGATGGGCAAGAACTACTTCCCCTCGAACATCCAGGGCCTGCCCACCTGGTACGAGATCCGCGTGACCAAGGACTGCTACGTCGCGCGCTCCGGGAAGATCGACCTGATGGTGGCGATGAACGCCGAAACCTACGCGCGCGACGTGCGCGAGGTGGTCTCGGGCGGCTACCTCATCTACGACAGCACCTGGCCGCGCCCGGCGCTGCTGGCACGCGACGACATCACCGTGCTGGGCGTGCCGCTGGCCAGGCTGTGCAACGAGAATTTCAACGGGGTGCGCACGCGCATCCTGATGAAGAACATCTGCTACGCGGGCGTGCTCGCGGCGCTGCTCGACCTCGACGTGGCGAAGATCCGCGAGCTGCTGGCCGAGACCTACGCGAAGAAGCCGGCGCTGGTCGACTCGAACATGAAAGCCATCCAGCTCGGCTACGACTACGCCAAGGCGAACCTCGGGTGCCCACTGCCGCTCAAGGTGGCGCCGCTGTCGGGTGGCTCGAAGACCCAGGGCCACATCATGATCGACGGCAACACGGCCGCCGGCCTGGGCTGCGTGTTCGCGGGCGCCACGGTGGGCGCGTGGTATCCCATCACGCCGTCGACCTCGTTGATGGACGCGTTCAAGTCGTTTGCCGACAAACTGCGCGTCGATCCGGAGAGCGGCAGGAAGAACTTCGCGTTCATCCAGGCCGAGGACGAGCTCGCCGCCATTGGCATGGTGCTGGGAGCGTCGTGGAACGGCGCGCGCGCCTTCACCGCGACCTCGGGCCCGGGCGTGTCATTGATGAACGAGTTCCTGGGCCTCGCGTACTACGCCGAGGTGCCGGCGGTGCTGTTCGACATCCAGCGTGTCGGTCCTTCGACCGGCATGCCCACGCGCACGCAGCAATGCGACATCCTCGAGGGCGCCTATGCCTCGCATGGCGACACCAAGCACGTCTGCCTGTTCCCGCGCGATCCGGAGGAATGCTTCTACTTCGCGCGCGATGCCTTCGATCTCGCCGAGCGGCTGCAGACCCCGGTCATGGTCATGTCCGATCTCGACATCGGCATGAACGACTGGATGTGCCCGGATCTGAAGTGGGACGACAACTACGTCCCCGACCGCGGCAAGGTGCTCGGCGTGGAGGAAATCCAGAAGCTCGAGAAATTCCACCGCTACCTCGACGTGGACGGCGACGGCATCCCGTATCGCACGCTGCCCGGCGTGCATCCCAAGGGTGCGTATTTCACGCGCGGCTCGGGCCACACGCAGTACGGCGCATACACCGAGGATTCGACCGAATACCAGGTGGTGCTCGATCGGCTGGTGCGCAAGTTCCACACCGCCAGGCGCCTGGTGCCGAAGGCGGCCATCGAACACGACCCGAAGATCGACATCGCCATCGTCGCCTACGGCAGCTCGGACGGAGCGGTGCGCGAGGCACGCGATATCCTTGCGAGCCACGGGCTCACGACTAACTACATGCGCCTGCGCGCGTTCCCGTTCGGCGAGGACGTGGAGAAGTTCCTCGAGGCGCACAAGCTGGTGTTCGTGGTCGAGCAGAACCGCGACGCGCAGATGCGCTCGCTGCTGACGCTCGAGACCCGCGTGCCGAAGGACAGGCTGCGCTCGCTGCTGCACTACAGCGGCCTGCCGATCTCCTCCGAATTCATAGTCACCGGCGTGCTCGCCGAAGTCGAACCCAAGGTGCGCAAGCCCGAGGCCGTGCCGGCCGTGGGCGCCAAGAGCTCGGGAGGCCTGGCATGACATTCCTGCCCAAACCCAAGGTCAGGCACCCTTCGTTGCCGAAGAACGCGCTCGGGCTGACGCGCCGCGACTACGAGGGCGCGCTGTCGACGCTGTGCGCGGGGTGCGGCCATGACTCGATCACCGCGGCTATTATCGAAGCCACCTGGGGCCTCGACATCCAGCCGCAGGACATGGTGAAGCTCTCGGGCATCGGCTGTTCGTCGAAGACCACGGCGTACTTCGTGAGCGGTGGGCACGGCTTCAACTCCGTGCACGGCCGCATGCCTTCGATCGCCATGGGCGCCAACGCCGCCAATCGCAACCTGACCTACGTGGGGGTGTCCGGCGACGGCGATACCCTGTCCATCGGCCTCGGCCAGTTCTGCCATGCCATCCGCCGCAACCTCAACATGGCGTACATCATCGAGAACAACGGTGTGTACGGCCTCACCAAGGGGCAGTTCTCGGCGTCGGCCGACGTCGGCACCCGGGCGAAGAAAGGCGAGGTCAACCAGCAACCGCCGATCGACCCGGTGCTGCTCGCCCTGACGCTCGGCGCCACCTTCGTGGCGCGCAGCTTCTCCGGCGACAAACAACAATTGGTGCCATTGATCCAGGCCGCCATGCGCCACAAGGGCTTCGCGCTGATCGACGTGCTGTCGCCGTGCGTGACCTTCAACGACCACGAGGGCTCCACCAAGAGCTACCAGTACACGCGCGAGCACTACGACGCGGCCGTGCATGCCGACTTCGTGCCGTTCCAGCGGGAAATCACCGCGCAGTACCCGGAGGGCGATGCGCTGCCGGTGGTGCTGCACGACGGCAGCCGGATACTGCTGCGCAAGCTGGATGCGGGTTATGACCCGACCGACCGCGCCGCCGCGAGCAGCGCGATCCAGGAACGCTTGAAAAAAGGTGAATTCCTGACCGGCCTGCTGTACGTGGACACTGACGGCAAGGAGTTCCACGAAGTCAATGAGACATCGGCTATTCCTCTCAACCAGATTCCCCATGGCCGGCTGTCGCCGGGGTCGGCGGCTCTCGCGAAAGTTCTGGCGCGATATCGTTAGAGGCGCTATGTTTCGGCCCGCGATGAGGTGACGAGGAGTCGATATGACCGAAGAAAAATCCCAGAAATTCACAAGCAAGGTGCGCCGCGGGCTCACCTGGGTGAGCACGGTGTCGTCCACCGAGCTTGCGCGCGTCAAGCAGGAAGCCGGCGGTGGCCGCATCCCTGGCATGACCGCTGCGCAGCTCTCGGACATCGAGGCTGCACTCCTGTGGATTGCGCAGAACAAGGAAGAAGCGAATGGGTAAGGGCGATCGGCGCACGAGGCGCGGAAAGATCTACGCGGGCTCTTTCGGCAAGACCCGCGCCAAGGATCCAGCGAAGAAAAAAGCAAAGGCAAAGAAGAAAGCCTAGGCCAGACGAAAGAAGCACAGGTCCAACGACGCCCGCGTGAGCAATCACGCGGGCGTTGTCGTTTGGCGGCCGAGGTGCTAACTAGGTTCCCCCGCGCGGAGCCTGGGAGGGCGCCATGAGGCTGCGTAAGAAGATCCTCGGATCCATCCTGCTGGTCCTGGTCGTGGCACTGTCGGTCTTCGCGTACGCCATCAGCCACAACGATCCCTGTCCCGCCCCGGCCGGAGCGATGGCCACCGGCGCCGATTCGATGGCGGCGGTGCGCTACCACTGCTACGGCCCCGCCTCGGTGCTGCAGTTCGAGCGCGTGCCGAAGCCGGTCATCGAGGACGACATGCTGCTGGTGAAGGTCGTGGCGTCGTCGGTGAACCCGCTCGAGTGGCACTACATGCGTGGCGAGCCGTACATCATGCGCATGCAGGCCGGCTTCGGCGCGCCCAGGGACCCGCACATCGGCACGGACTTCTCCGGCATCGTCGAAGCCGTCGGCAAGGACGTGAATGATTTCAAGGCGGGCGACGAGGTGTTCGGTGGCGCGGGTGGTGCCTTTGGCCAATACGTGCGCGTGCGCGCCAACGGCAACGTGGCGCACAAGCCGGCGAACGTCACGCACGAGGAGGCCGGCGGAGTGGCGGTGGCCGCGATCACCGCGCTGCAGGCCTTGCGCGACCAGGGCGGGCTCAAGGCCGGCCAGAAGGTGCTCATCAACGGCGCATCGGGCGGCGTCGGCACGTATGCCGTGCAGATCGCCAAGGCCATGGGCGCGAACGTCACCGGCGTCTGCAGCACGCGCAACGTCGACATGGTGGCATCGATCGGCGCGGACCGCGTGCTCGACTACAAGAATGTCGACTTCACCACACGCCCCGAGCGCTACGACCTGATCGTCGATACGGTGGGCAACCACGGGTTGCGCGAGCTCGAGAAGGTGCTGGACCCGGCCGGCAAGGTAGTCCTGGTCGGGAGCACCAGCACCAACCCGTGGCTAGGTCCGCTGGCCGCGCCGTTGAAGGCAATGGCGTACGGTCCGTTCTCCGACCACGAGTTCAAGTTCTTCGTGGCGGAGTTCAGCCAGCAGGATTTCGCGCACCTGGCGGAGCTGCTCGGTTCGGGGCGGATCAGGACGATCATCGACCGGCGCTATCCACTGGCGCAGGTGCAGGAGGCGGTGGCGTACGTGGAGGAGGGCCACGCGCGCGGCAAGGTGATCATCGACGTGCAGTGAGTGCGCGCTCGCGCACACAAGTGTTCGGCGAGCTGGTAGATCACGGGTGGCGATGACCCGATACGCGTCAGTCCTTGAGCGTGAACCGGATCTTGAAGGTGAAATGGCTGGCCACCGGCGCGCCCTGCTCGTCGACCCCCGCCGCGAACGACGTGGCCTCGAACACCTGCAAGGCCGCGGCATCGAGATCCGGATAGCCGGAACTCACGACGATTGCGACCGCATCGGCGCAACTGTCCGCCCGCACTTGGGCGCGCAGCACGATGTCGCCCTCTTCACTGCGGCGAATGGAACTGGGCGGGTAGTAGTCGATCGGTGAGACCGCGCGGGTAATGCTCGCCTTCTGCTTGCCGTTCGCGGCCTGGGTCGTGCAGGGCGTGGATCGGGTGATGAACTTCAGCTGCTCGGAATTCCTCGCCACCAGGTCGGTGGTGGCCTGCTGGATGGCGGCCTTGAGCGCCGCGTCCATCCTGGGGATCGCGTCGATGACCACAGCCTCGAAGTCGCCCCTGGCGAGCTGTTCGGAATAGTCCTTCTCGGCGGCGTCGAAATCCGCGCTCGGCAGCGTCGTCGACAATCCATTGCCCGCGGCGAACACCCGCCAACGGTCGCGCCAGTTGGTCTTGTTGGCGCGCGAGTGATACTCGTGGATGCTGGTGGAACTGCGCTTCGCGGCCTCGGTAAGCTTGCGCGCTTCGTCGAGCGATGCCTGCGCATCGCTCCAGTTCTTCGTGGCGCGCTCCAGCAGTTCCACGATGCGTACTTCGAGTTGATCGGGCATCGCGTATTGCACGAAGTCGTCGTATTCGCGACGACCGCGCGGGTCGACCGGCGCCTTCTTGCCGTCGCCCTTGAGCAGGTTGCGCCACTGGTGCAGCGCGGAGAGTTCGGCCTGCACCGCCTGGATTTCAGGGCTGGCCGGCCCGGCATGTCCAGGCTGGACCCATACGGCGAACAACAGGCAGGCGCTTGCGACGACACGTCTCATGCGGTGGACCTTATCCAGATTTCGCCCAGGTTGGGCGGTCAAGCGGACGTGACGCGCAGCGTCTTGATGCCGCGATAGCGGTTCACGATCTCGAGCGCCGACTGGTTAGCTGGTGGCAACTCCGCGTCGCTCCCGCCGAGCGGCGCCACGCGCTCACCCCAGCGCACCACGTGGCCAGTGAAGGTGAGGCCGCCACCGAACGAGGGCATGAGCAGCAGCGCGCCCGGCTTCACGCGCCCTTCTTCCAGCGCCTCGCACAGCGCGACCGGCACGGTGGCCGCGGACATGTTGCCGTAGCGAGCCACGTTGGTGAACACGCGCTCCATCGGGACGCCGGCCTTCCTGGCCACGGCCTCGATGATGCGCAGGTTGGCCTGGTGCGGGACCACGAGGTCGACGTCGTCGGCGCGCTTGCCGGCTTTCTTCAGCGCCTCGTCGCAGGCGATGGCCATGCCGTGTACGGCCTTCTTGAAGATCTCCTGGCCCTCGAACTGCCACTCGGTCTTGCCGAGTACCCGGTCCTGGTGCCCATATCCCGCGCCCATGCCGTGCACGCGCAGGATTTCGCGCGAATCGCCGTAGCAGCCGAGGCGCTCGGCCAGCAGTCCTTCTTCGCGATCGGTGGCCTGCAGCACCACGGCCGCGGCGCCATCGCCGAACAACACCGCGACGTTGCGGTCGCTCCAGTCCATGAATGGCGAGATCACCTCGGCGCCGATGACCAGCGCATTGCCGACGACCCCGGTGCGGATCATGGCGGTGGCCGTGGACAGCGAATACAGGAAACTGGTGCAGGCCGTGTTCACGTCCATGGCGGCGCAGCCTTCGGCGCCCACGCGGCGCTGGATGCCCGAGGCGACGTTCGGCACCTGGTCGTCGTAGCTGGTCGAGCCGAAGACGATCAGCTCGAGCTGTTTGCCGTCGAGACCGGCGCAGGCCAGCGCGCGCGCCGCGGCGACGAAGCCGAGCTCGCTCACCGGCACGTGTGACACGCGCCGCTCGCGGATGCCGGTGCGCGTCAGGATCCACTCGTCGCTGGTGTCGAGGAAGGTCGCGAGGTCCGCGTTGCTCAGCACCGAGGGCGGCAGGCACTTGCCCCAACCGGTGATGGCCGCGTGTATGGCGGATGACATGGGCCGTGAGGATAGTCGCCACGGGCGCGCCTGACCATGCGGCAGGCCCTTATGAGCCGCCATGGGCTGGGAGGCGAGGCGCAACTCATTTAGAGTTCACCCCCATGAAAGATCATGATTTTTCGCGCTGGCGCCCGCACCCCTGGCACGGCCTGGATATCGGCCCCAATGCCCCGCGCGTGGTCATCGCCTACATCGAGATCACGCCCTTCGACATGATCAAGTACGAGATCGACAAGGCCTCGGGCTATCTCATGGTCGACCGGCCGCAACGCTCCTCGTCGCACCCGCCGGCGCTGTACGGCTTCATCCCGCGCACCTATTGCAGCACGCGCGTCGCGAAGCTCGCGCCGGGCTGCGAGAAGGGCGACGGCGATCCGCTCGACATCTGCGTGGTGAGCGAGCGGCCCATCGAGCGCTCCGAGGTGCTGCTGCGCGCGCGCGTGGTCGGCGGCATCAAGCTCATCGATCGCGGCGAGGCCGACGACAAGATCATCGCCGTGCTCGAAGGCGACTACCTGTGGGATCACGTCAAGGACATCTCGCAGCTCGCGCCGGTGCTGGTCGAGCGGCTCGAGCACTACTTCAGCACCTACAAGCTGATCCCCGGCGAGCCTAACAACCTGACGGTGTCGGGGAAGTACGGTTACGAGCACGCGAAGGCGGTGATCGAGGCGTCGCGCGCGGACTACCTCGAAGCCTTCGGCGACGCGACGCGCGAACGCCGCCAGCCCTGAACAGGCGGGGCGATCGCCCCCTGCCTACGGCGCGCGCTTGCGCATGAAGCGCATGATCGCCGCGGCGATCAGCGCCGACGCGGGCACCATGGACCACGTCATCAGGGCGAACACCCAGTGCACCGGGCCGTTGAACAGCAGCGACAGTGCCACCGCCGGAAGGCCGGCCACCAAGCCGTTGAGGAACGGGCTGTTGGCGCCGAACACGCCGGCCCAGGTCCCGGAGAGGAACTGGACCAGCATCCACGACGCGAGCAGGTTGGGGCTGCCAGTAGTGACGCCGAAGATCACGACCAGCGCGCCGACGAGGTTGATGCCGCCGCCGACCAGCATCGCGGCGAGGCGTACTCCATGCGAGGGAGGGCGGGGATTCACGGGGGTGGTTTGCAAATGAGCACCTTGGGATCGAAGACTGCGCCAATGATCATTTCGCTGCGCCAGTGGGCGGCGACCGAGCCGGCGGAAATCTGCGCGCCGTCGTTGCCGTAGACCTGGAGCAGCCGTGGGTCGTCCGCGCCCGCTGTGGGTTTCGGTTGGCGCGGATCGAACCGCAACACCTGCGTGGGCGCGTGGCGCGCAGGGTCGCGCGCATGGCGCAGGAAGGCAAACAACCTGGGATGCGCCGCGATCCAGACCACGCCGTCCGCGTCGACATTGATGTTGTCAGGCGCGGTCCCGAGAGCCACAACTTCCTCGAGCGCAACGTCGCCGCTCGCCGGGTCGCGGCGATAGATGCGCAGGCGCTTGGACAGCGCTTCGCCGACGTACAGGCGCGTGCCATCGGGGCTTGCGGCGATGCCCGCCGGAAAGCCGAGACCCTGCTCGAGCACCCGTGCGTGCCGACCGTCGAAGTACACCAGGCTGCCGCGACCCTGGCGCAGCAGGAACTCGCGCAATCGAGGCGCGTCGTCCGGCGCGTCGCTGCTGTTGACCAGGTAGAACTCGCGCGGCCCGACCGCCACCAGCGCGTTGGGCTTCACGAACGCGGCGTCGCGCAGCGTTTGCTTCGGGAAGAAGGCGCCGCCCGACTCCTCGGCCACCTCGACCGTGTGGCTGCCGTCGGGCCCGTGGGAAATCGCGAACAGCCGGCGGGGCTGGCCCGCCTGCGCCAACAGCGACAGGCCATGCGGGCGGAACTTCGGCGGGTCCCAGGCGAGGGCCGCGCGTGGCGCGGGTTGCTCCAGGTTCAGGTCGAGCAACATCACCGAGCCGGTGACGCCGGAACCAGCCGGGGCGGTCCGATCGAGGATCGATAGATAGGCAATCCCGCGTTGCTGGTCGACCTGCACGTCCTCCGCGCTGCCGGACAGCGCGATGGTCGTGCAGCTTCCGGGGAACCGGGCATCGAATCCGCGCAACTCACCCGCGAAGCGGGCGACTTCGATGGCCGCGAGGCACAGGACCAGTGCGAGGATGCCGACCCCGATCAGCAACGGCCGCGACGGTTTTTTCACGGCGCGTAGTCTGCCCAAGCCGCCGCGAGTTGCGCTACCGTTCACCCCATGAAATTCATCCGCACTGCCTTCTGCCTGTGCGCGCTGATCGCGTCGCCGTCATTCGCCGCCCTGCCGTGGCCACTGGACGCCAAGGAGACCGCCAGGCGCATCCCCACCCACGAAGACATCTGGCTCATGAGGCGTGTCGGCGCGCCGCAAGTGAGCCCCGACGGCCGCTGGGTCGTGGTGTCGCTGGCCGAGCCCTCCTACGACGAGAACACGCAGCACAGCGACCTGTGGCTCATCGACCCCAACGCGCGCAATTCCTCGCGCCGACTGACTTCGACGCGCCGTCCCGAGACCGGCGTCGTGTGGAGTCCCGACAGCCGCCGCATCGTGTTCTCCGCCGAACGCGAGAATGACGTCGCGCCGCAGCTCTACATGCTCGACCTCGCCGAAGGCGGCGAGGCCCAGCGATTGACCAATCTCGCCGGCGGCGCGCGCGGCGCGGTGTTCTCGCACGACGGCCGCCAGCTGGCCTTCATCTCCATGATGTTTCCCGACGCCAGGGACGACGCGGCCAACAAGGCCGAGATGGACGCCCTGCGGGGCCGCAAGTCGAACGCCCGCATCTTCGAAGGCTTCCCGGTGCGCAACTGGGATCACTGGCTCGACCCACGCCAGGTGCGGATCCTGGTCATCGCACTCGACGAGGGCGGCCAGCCCGTCGGCACGCCGCGCGATCTGCTCGCTGGCACGCGACTCGCCGCCAGCCCCGGCTTCGCCGGACGCCAGACCGACACGGGCGAGGACATGGAGCTGGAGTTCACACCGGACAACCGCGCGATCGTGTTTCCGGCCACCACCAATCGCAACCAGGCGGCGTACGCCTTCACCGAGGCGCAGTTGTTCGTGGTGGACGTCGATGGCGGCGAGCCACGCGCGCTCACCACGGGCTCCGCGTCCTGGTCGATTCCGCGCTTCACGCGCGATGGCAGCAAGCTGGTCGCGGTTCGCGAGCAACAGGGACCGCGTGTCTACAACCAGGCCCGGCTCGCGACGCTGTCGTGGCCCACGCCCGACGGCTATCGGCTCATCAGCGAAGGCCTCGACCGACCGGTAGGCTCGTTCGTGCTCACGCCGGATTCGCGCACCGCGTACTTCACGGCCGAGGATTCCGGCTACGAAAAGCTGTACTCGGTGAGCCTGGAAGGCGGCAAGGTCGAGGAGAAGTTCGCGGTCGGCCGGGGCACCTTCGGCAGCCTCGTGATGCCCTCGGCTGCCGGCAACCCCAACTTGTACGGCAACTGGGAAAGCGCCACCCAGCCGGGCGAAGTCGTGATGATCACTCCCAACGGCAGGCCGGTGCCGATCACGCACTTCAACAACGTGCGCGCCGCGCAGCTCGACCTGCCGCCCATCGAGAGCTTCTGGTTCACGTCCAGCCGCGGCAAGCGCATCCAGAGCTTCGTGGTGCGGCCGCCCGGTTTCGATCAATCGAAGAAGTACCCGCTGTTCGTGCTGATCCACGGCGGACCGCACAGCATGTGGCGCGACCAGTTCTTCGTGCGCTGGAACTACCACCTGCTCGCGGCCCCGGGCTACGTGGTGCTGCTGACCAACTACTCGGGCTCGACCGGCTTCGGCGAGGAATTCGCGAGCTCCATCCAGGGCGATCCGCTCAAGGGCCCGGCCGACGAGATCAACGAGGCCGCCGACGAGGCCATCCGCCGGTTCCGCTTCATCGACGGCAGCCGCCAGTGCGCCGGCGGCGCGAGTTACGGCGGCCACCTGTCCAACTGGTTGCAGGCCTCCACCACGCGCTACCGCTGCCTGATCAGCCACGCCGGCCTCGTGAACCTCGAGTCGCAGTGGGGCACCAGCGATACTATCTACTCGCGCGAGGTCAACATGGGCGGGCCGCCGTGGGAGCAGGGGGCGGTGTGGCGCGAGCAAAATCCGATCCGCTACGCGGCGAAGTTCCGTACCCCGGCGCTGGTAACCGTCGGCGAGAACGATTTCCGCGTGCCGCTCAACAACTCGCTGGAGTACTGGAGCGCGCTGCAGCGCATGCAGGTGCCGAGCCGTCTCGTCGTGTTTCCGGACGAGAACCACTGGATACTCAAGGGAGAAGACAGCCGGCTGTTCTACTCCGAGGTGGCGGACTGGCTGGCGCGCTGGCTGAAACCTGCCAACTGAGGGGCGCGATTGTCCGACGAATGGGATTTCTACTTCGCCCGCATCGACGACGCGGTGTCATCGATCTTCGTGGACCTCGGCGCCAAGGCCGAAGCTCCCGTCGAGACGCGCCCCTGGCTCCTGTGGATGTGGGTCGCGTTGCGAACGCCGAAGGACGATGGCCTCGCCTCCAGCGAAGAATCGAAAGTGCTCCAGGAGATCGGTGAGGCGCTCGACTCCACCGTCTCCGCCACCTGCGGCGGGCAGCTGGTCGGGCGGGTCACCGGCAACGGCCGCCGCGAGTTCTATTTCTATGCGGCGGAGCCGGGCGAGCTCGCGGCCGCGGTCGCGGGCGTCATGAAGAATCATCCCGACTACTCGCACGAATGCGGCAGTACCTTCCAGCCGGCCTGGGACCAGTACTTCACGCTGTACCCCTCGGCGAGCAACCTCGAGCGCATGCACAACCGGCGCCGGCTCGAGGCGCTGGCGCGCGACGGCGACGTGCACGAGACGCCCCGCAGGGTCGAGCACTGGTTCAGCTTCAGAAACCCGGACACGCGCACGGCCTGCCGCGACACGCTGACCGCCATCGAGTTCGCGCTCGAGGAAGAAAGCGAGTCCGACGACCTGGCCGAAGTGCTGCCTTACGTGCTGGTGGTGTCGCGCACCGACAGCGTCGATTCACACACCATCAACGGCATCACCATCGAGCTGGCGCGCCTGGCGCGCGAGCACGAGGGCCGCTACGACGGCTGGGACTGCGCGGCGACGCAGGCCGAGGCGGCCACCTGAAGGTCCTGCGCAACCCGGCTACAGCTGGCGGCTGAATATCACCGTGAGATTGTTGGCGGGCATGCGCACCACCTGCTGGCGCTGCAGTCCGTGCAGCGCGGCGACACGCGTGACGTCCTCCAGCTCGCGCAGTCCCCACTCGGAATTGCGGCGCTTGAGCGTCGAATCGAAGTCCAGGTTGGACTGCACGGCGCTGCCGTTTTCGAGGTAAGGGCCGTATAGCACCAGCTTGCCGCCGGTGCGCAGGTGGCGCGCGGCGCCGAGGCACAGCGCATTGGTCGACGACCACGGCGAGATGTGGACCATGTTGATGCACAGGATGGCGTCGTAACTCGGCGCCACCGGCCAACGTGCCTCGTGTACGTCGAGCGCCAGGGGTGGCTCGACGTTCCGCAGCCCGGACTCGCGCACGCGCATCGCGATGGCCTCACGATGCGCCTCGTCGGGCTCGGTGGGCTGCCAGCGGATGCCGGGCAGCGCCGCGGCGAAGAAGCAAACGTGCTGCCCGGTGCCCGACGCGATCTCGAGCACCGCGCCGCTGTCCGGCAGCACGGACTCCAGCACCGTGAGGATGGGATCCTTGTTGCGTTCCGCGGCGGCGGAGGTCAGCAATTCGTTGGCCACGCAGTCATTGTAGCGATGTGGCCAGGCCGAAGGGCTAGCTATCGCCTGGTGACACCGACCGCTGCTCTGCCGCACGCTCGGCGCGGATGCGCCGCACGGTCATGAAGACAAACAAGCTGATGACCGTGAGCAGCAGGAACATGAGGAAGGCGAGGGCCGGATGGAACCGCGCGGCTTCGACCAGGCCCCAGGCCACGCCGACCGGCACGATCACCAGCAGCATCGGCTTGGCAATTTTCACAGGATGTACCTTGAGAGGTCCTCATCCTTCGCCAGCGTACCCAGGTGCTGGTCGACGTAGGCGGCATCGATCTCGATCGCGGTCCCGCTCTTTTCGGCGGCGTCGAACGACACGCTCTCGAGCAGTCGCTCCATGACCGTGTGCAGGCGCCGGGCCCCGATGTTCTCGGTCTTCTCGTTGACGCTGTAGGCGATCTCGGCGATGCGGCGCACGCCGCCGTCGACGAACTTCACGTCGACGTTCTCGGTGTTCATCAGCGCCTTGTATTGCGTGGTCAACGAGGCGTCGGGCTCGGTGAGGATGCGCACGAAGTCCTCGACCTTGAGCGAGTCGAGCTCCACGCGGATCGGGAACCGGCCCTGCAGCTCGGGAATCAGGTCCGAGGGCTTCGACATGTGGAATGCGCCCGAGGCGATGAACAGGATGTGGTCGGTCTTGATCTGGCCGTACTTCGTGGACACGGTCGAGCCTTCCACCAGCGGCAGCAGGTCGCGCTGCACGCCTTCGCGCGACACGTCGGCGCCGTAGGAATCCTGGCGGCGCGCCACCTTGTCGATCTCGTCGATGAACACGATGCCGTTCTGCTCGGCGTTGGCCAGTGCACGCGCGCGCAGGTCCTCCTCGTTGACGAGCTTGGCGGCTTCTTCCTCGACCAGCAGCTTCTGGGCTTCCTTGACCTTCAGCTTGCGCGGCTTGGTGCGCTGTCCGCCGAGGTTGGCGAACATGCCCTGCAGCTGCTCCTGCATCTCCTCCATGCCGGGCGGCGCCATGATCTGCACGCCGGGCGCAATGGCACGCACCTCGAGCTCGATTTCGCGGTCGTCGAGCTGGCCTTCGCGCAGCATCTTGCGGAATTTCTGGCGCGTCTCCGAATCGCGGGCGCTGGGCTCGGGATCCGTCGAGAAGCCCATCATCTTGGGCGCGGGCAGCAGTGCATCGAGGATGCGCTCCTCGGCGGCATCCTGGGCGCGCTCGCGCACCTTGGCCTTCTCTTCCTCGCGCGCCATCTTCACCGCGACCTCGGCGAGATCCTTGACGATGGAATCGACGTCGCGGCCGACGTAGCCCACCTCGGTGAACTTGGTGGCCTCGACTTTCACGAACGGCGCGTTGGCGAGCCTGGCGAGGCGGCGCGCGATCTCGGTCTTGCCGCAGCCGGTGGGGCCGATCATCAGGAGGTTCTTCGGGGTGATTTCCTGGCGCAGCGGTTCGCCGATCTGCATGCGCCGCCAGCGGTTGCGCAGCGCGATGGCCACCGAGCGCTTGGCGGCGGCCTGGCCGACGATGTGCTTGTCGAGTTCGGAAACGATTTGGCGCGGGGTCATTTGAAACCTTGGCGATTAGGCCTTGAGCTCCTCGATCACGAGGTTGCGATTGGTGTAGATGCAGATGTCGGCGGCGATGTTGAGGCCGCGCTCGACGATGGTTCGCGCATCGAGATCGGTGTTCTCGGCGAGCGCGCGGGCCGCGGCCTGCGCGAATGGACCGCCGGACCCGATCGCCACGAGGTCGTGCTCGGGTTCGATGACGTCGCCATTGCCGGAGATGACGAAGAGGTTCTTCGTGTCACCCACCAGCAGCAGCGCCTCGAGGCGCCGCAGGTAACGGTCGCCGCGCCAGTCCTTTGCCAACTCGATCGCCGCGCGCGTCAGGTTGCCGAACTTCTCGAGCTTGCCTTCGAAGCGTTCGAACAGCGTGAAGGCATCGGCCGTGCCGCCTGCGAATCCGCCGAGCACCTTGCCGTTGCCGAGCGGGCGCACCTTGCGCGCGTTGCCCTTCATCACCGTGTTGCCGAGGGTGACCTGGCCGTCGCCGCCGATGGCGACGGCGCCGTTGCGCCGCACGGCCAGGATCGTCGTCCCGTGCGGGTTGAAGCCTTCCGACATGTTTCGACCTTCAAGACCTAGGTCTTGCGTTTTGCCCGAGGGTGGGAAGCGTCGTAGGTGCGGGCCAGGTGGGCGAAATCAAGATGCGTGTAGACCTGGGTGGTGGAGATGTCGGCGTGGCCCAGGAGCTCCTGCACGCCACGCAAATCCTTACTTGATTCAAGCAGATGGGTGGCGAATGAATGGCGGAACAGGTGCGGATAGACGCTGGTTGGCAGGCCCTTGCGCCGCGCCCACTGCGCGATGCGCAGCTGGATTGCCCGGGCCTTGAGCCGTTCGCCATTGCGGCCGACGAAGAGGGCAGTCTCGTCGACGGCCGCGAGCGCCGCGCGCTCCCTGAGCCAGCCACGGATGGCATCGCAGGCCTTGCGGCCCACGGGCACGATGCGCGTCTTCGCGCCCTTGCCGAGCACGCGCACGGTGCGGTCGGCGAGATCGACGTCGGTGAGCGACAGCCCCACGAGCTCGGCGAGTCGCAGGCCCGATGAATAGAACAGCTCCATGATGGCGCGGTCGCGCACCGCGAGCGGATCGTCGCCCGGGATGTCGAGCAGCTGCGCGATCTGGTCGACGTCGAGCGTTCCCGGCAGGCGCTTCGCAGCCTTGGGCGCGCGGATGTCGACCGCGGGGTTGCTTGCCACGATCCGCTCGCGCACCAGGAAACCGAAGAAGCCTCGTACTGCCGACAGCCGGCGCTGCACGCTGCGGGGATTGAGGCCGCCCGCATGCGAGCGCGCCGCGAACACGCGCACGTGCTGGCTGTCGACGCGCTTCCACTCGGTGACCTGGCTGCTGTCGAGGAAATCGGCGAGCGCGCCGATGTCGCGCGCGTAGTTGGAAGAGGTGTGCGGCGAGAGACGCCGCTCCCTCGAGAGATGCTTCAGGTAGGCGTCGATGCAGCGGCGGTCTATCAGGGGCCCGGTTGCCAGGGGCTTGTGCCCCACGTCGGAAACGGCGCCTCTTTTTGCATGAAAGCCGGGGCGCCGTCCGTCAGTCGGTTTCACTACCGCGAGAGCGCATCCGTGATCAGCTCGCCCATGCGCTTCAGGAACTCGGTGCTCATGCCGGGGTGGAAGCGCTCGCGTTCGGCGCTGCCCAGCGCGAGCAGGCCGATCGAGCCCGCCTCACCCAGTGGCACCAGCGCGACCGAGCCGATGCTCGCCGCCTCGGGGCCGAACAGGAACTCTCGCTGCGAGTCGCGCACCTGGCCGCAACGCGGCTTGCCGGTGGCCAGCAGCGCCTCGAATGTGCGCATGTTCGCGTCGTCGGCCGGCAGCTTGCGCAGGAACGGCTCGTGCTCGGCGTGGCTCAGCGATTCGATGGGCGCGGTCAGCAGCAACACCGAGTTGAAGGCGTCGAAGTCCTCGCGCAGGCTGGCTTCGAGCGTGTTGATCGCGGCGACCGCGCTGGGCGCGCGCAGCAGCCGGCGCGTGAAGCGATGGATGCGCTCGGCGAGCTGGTCGTTGGCGCGAGCGACGGCGACGAATTCGGCCAGGCGCCGATCCGCGTCGGTCTTCTGCTCGCGCAGCACTTCGACCTGGCGTTCGACCAGCGACACGGTCGAACCGGTGCGCATGTGCGGCAGGCGCATGCGCGCCAGTACCGCCTGGTGTCTCTCGAAGAAGTCGGGGTTCAGCGTGAGGTATCGCTCGATGCGCTCTTCATCCGTCTGACCGGCAGGCAAACCACGCGCAGGCTGTGTGCTCATTTCTGATCGACTCCCTGGATCTCGACACGCCCGGTGAAAGATACAGCGGCCGGGCCTTTCATCCAAATGTGTTCGGCGGGCGACGCCCAGGTGATCTCGAGTTTTCCGCCCGGCAATTCCACTTCGACCGTGGGATCGAGGCGTCCATGTCGTCGGGCCACCGCAACAGCGGCGCATGCGCCGGTGCCGCAGGCCAGCGTTTCCCCGACGCCACGCTCGAACACACGCAAGCGGATGTGCGTGCGATCGACGATTTCCATGAATCCCACGTTCACGCGTTTCGGGAATCGCGGGTGCTTCTCGATGGCAGGGCCGAGACGATCCACCGGCGCGCTCGCCACCGACGCGACCGTGAGCACGGCGTGCGGATTGCCCATCGACACCGCGCCGATCTCCACTTCGGTGCCGGCCACCGCCAGCGGATACACGTGAGCCTCCGCCGATGCCTCGAACGGCAGGGATTCGGGGCTGAAGTTCGGTGGGCCCATGTCCACCGACACGAGGTTCGGCGCGTGAACGCGCGCACGAATGAGTCCCGCGGGACTGTCGAGCACCACTTCGCCGCCGCCATTCGCGGCGAGCCCGCCCCGGCCGTGCAGGAAGGCGGCGAGGCAGCGTACGCCATTCCCGCATTGCTCCACTTCGCCGCCATCGGCGTTGAAGATGCGGTAGTAGGCCTGCGTGCCGGCGCGGCGCGGCGGCTCGAGCACCAGCGCCTGGTCGAAGCCGATGCCGGTGTGACGCGCGGACAAGGCGCGCCATTCCTGCGCGGACGGCAGGCGGCCATCGCGCGGGGCGTCGAAAACGATGAAGTCGTTGCCGAGGCCGTGCATTTTCGTGAACTCGAGCTGCATGGCCCGAAGAATACCTTACGATTTGCCTCCAAATGAGGGCTACTCCCTGGGTTGTTACGGCGATCGCGGTGTTCGCGGCGTGGCGGCTGTATTCCTCGCGGGACATCGAGCATTCGCCCGGCGTCCTCGCGCCTGACGATCCCGAGCAGCAGGAGATCGACGGCGCGCCCACCATCCCGCGCGGCACGTTTACCCTGCGGCCGCGCGCCGAATTCGGCGCCACCGTGCGCATCCTCGGGCGCGAGGACTATTCGCTCGGCGAGCTCGCCTCGCTGGTGCCGACGGATTTCGCGGTCGGATGGGGGCCGATGTCGGACAGCGCGGTGCTGGAGAAGGTGAAGATCAGCCAGTCGAATCGCTTCTATTACTGGCGCACCGACACCTGGCCGGTGTCGCGCGAGGCGATCGAGACCCATTCGGCGAATTGGCACGTGATCCCGGGCAACGAGGCGGTGCGCAGCGCGCTGCGCCGCGTGCGCGTCGGCAACGTGGTGGAGCTGCACGGCGAACTGGTCGACATCGAAGGCCGCGAGGGCCGCATGCGCACTTCGCTCTCGCGCGGCGACACCGGCGCGGGCGCCTGCGAGATACTCCTCGCCACGTCCGCACGCATCATCGACGCACCGCCATGAACCACGCCGCACCCGCATCGCCCGCACCGCCGACCTTGCGCGACGCCACGCCGGCGGATGCCGCGCGGCTCGCCGCTTTCGCCGCGCGCACCTTCCGCGAGACCTTCGCCGCCGACAACACCGCGGCGGACATGCAGTCCCATCTCGACGCCTCGTTCAGCCCCGCGATCCAGCGACTCGAGATCCAGGATCCGTCCATCGACACCTTGATCCTCGTGGACGCGGACGACCGCTGGCTGGGCTTCGCGCAACTGCGCGCCGGCTCGAGCGCGCCGGGGACGCCGCCCGCCGGCAGCCTCGAGCTGTGGCGCTTCTACGTGGACCGGCCCTGGCACGGCAAGGGCGTGGCGGGCGCGCTCATGGACGGCGCCAAGCGGCGCGCCGCGCGGCGTGGCGCGGCGTCGCTGTGGTTAGGCGTGTGGGAACGCAATGCGCGTGCGCAGGCGTTCTATCGCAAGCATGGCTTCGAGGCGGTGGGCCGCAAGACCTTCGTCGTCGGCAACGATCCGCAGAGCGACGACGTGATGCTGTGCCGCCTGGCATGAACGTGCGCATCGAGCACGTCGCCCTGTGGGTGCGCGATCTCGACGGCGTCGCGGCCTTCTACGCGAAATATTTCGGCGCGCGCGTCGGCGAGTTGTACCGCAACCCCGCCAGGGGCTTCGCGTCGCGCTTCCTCGAGTTCGCGGCCGGCGCGCGCCTCGAGATCATGACGCGCACCGGCGTCGACGCGCGCGCGGACACCGAACTACTCGGCTTCGCGCACCTGGCGCTGGTGGTTGGCGACGCGGCCGCGGTGGACGCGATGGCGCGGCGCCTTGCCGACGACGGCGTCGCGATCCTCGATGGCCCGCGGCGCACGGGCGACGGCTACTATGAATGCGTGGTGCGCGATCCGGAGGGCAACCGCATCGAAGTCACCGCCGGTTGATCGTCGGGCGGTTCAATCCGCGAGCGTCGAGCGGTCGCGGAACATGCAGCGGTTCATGACGGTGAAGATGCCGGCGCCGCGCGCCCGGGCCGCGGCCTGCTCGTCGATCACCCCGTCCTGCAGCCATAGCGCCGGGACTTCCAGCCGGATGGCATCGTCGACGATGGCGGCGACGTGCTCCGGGCGCCGGAATACCTCGACCACGTCCACCGGGCCCGCGCCGCGCAGCGCGGATTCCAGGTCGGGCCACGACTTCTCGCCGAGGATCTCGGTGGCCGCCGGGTTCACGGGGACGATCCGGTAGCCAAACTTCTGCAGCGCCCGCGCCACGCGGTAACTGGGCCGATCCGGGCTTTCCGACAAGCCGAGCACCGCGATCGAGCGGACGCGGCGGAGCAGCGCATCGATTTCGGATTTTGACGGGTTCTCGAACATCTGCGGCCTCGCGTTGTGCTAGCGTCCCCCCGGTTCAACTGGGAGGTTGAAATGCGAACCACTATAACGACTACGAGTCTCGTGCTGGGCGCGTTCTGGATGATGAGTGCGCTGGCGGTCGCCCAAGACACACCGGCGTCATCCGATGGACCCGAGACAGCGGCGGCGTCCGAGCAAGAGCCGCAAGGCCCGGACTTCAACTATCAGACCGGCAACATCCAACTACCCAACGGCAAGGCGACGCTGCATCTCGGCGACAGGTACCGCTACCTGGACGCGGGTGAAACCAACAAGCTGCTCACGGCCTGGGGCAATCCGCCCGACGACTCCACGCAGGGCGCCATCGTGGCCAGGGACGTGGATCCCATGTCCCAGGAAGGCTGGGCGGTGATCCTCACCTATCTCGACGAAGGCCACGTCGACGATTCGGATGCCGCCAAGATGGACTACGAAGACATCCTCGACGACATGAAGGAAAACACCAAGGCAGGCAACGAGGAGCGCAAGAAGGCGGGCTACGGCGGCCTGGAGCTGATCGGCTGGGCCGAGGCGCCGCACTACGATTCCGCCGCGAAGAAGCTCTACTGGGCCAAGGAGCTCAAGTTCGAAGGCAGTGAGGGCAATACGCTGAACTACGACGTCCGCGTGCTCGGGCGCGAAGGCATCCTGTCGATGCTCGCGGTCGCCGGCATGAACCAGCTGCCGCAGGTTCGCGAGGACATGAAGCCGCTGATCGAGGTGGCCGAGTTCAACGAAGGCTATCGCTACGCGGACTTCAATTCGAAAACCGATCGCATGGCCGAATACGGACTGGGCGCGCTGATCCTCGGCGGCATCGCGGCCAAGACCGGGCTGCTCGCCAAGATCGGCATCTGGCTGCTGGCGATGAAGAAATTCATCCTCATGGGCCTGGTCGCGCTCGGTGCCTTCTTCAAGAAGCTCTTCGGCAAGAAGGACGCCAACGCCTGAGCGATCCACCGCCAGGATTCAAAGTAAGCATCGACCCCGGCGGTCACGAGATCCGCGTGACCGCCGGGGAGAACGTCCTCGCCGCGGCGCTCGCCGCCGGCATTCCGCTGCCGCACAGCTGCCGCGCCGGCCGTTGCGCCACCTGCAAGGCGCGGCTCATCGAAGGCCGGATCGACTACCCCGAAGACCGGTTGCCGCCGGGCATCGTCGCGAGCGAAGCGGCGCGCGGCGAGGTGCTGCTATGCCAGGCTCGGCCGCGCAGCGACCTGCGCATCGCGGCGCGCCTCGGGACGGTGCGCGCCGACATGGCGCACGGCGTGGTGGTGGACGCGGCCACGCCGCTGAGCATCGGCGGCCTGCGCGTGACGCTGCGCTTCCTCGGCTCGACGTTGACCGCCCGGCCGGGACAGTTCATCGACGTGGAGACCGCGGCCGGCGAGTGCGAACGCGTGCCGGTCGTGGGAGGCGAGGGCGTGAACCTCGATGTCGAGGTGCTGGAGCTCGAGCCGCGTGCCCTGGTACGCGCGCGCGGGCCGTTCGATTCGCCGCGCTGACGTCAGATCCGGAAGCGGTCCTTGAGATCGCCGGCCATGCGCCGGCTCACCTCGAGTGGTTCCGCGAGCCCGCGCAGGTGCACGAAGTGCTGGCCGGTGGCATCGCGCGCGATGCGCTCGAGGTAGCGCGTGTTGACCAGCGCGTTGCGATGGATGCGCACGAAGCTCGCGCCCAGCTCTTCCTCCAGCGTCTTGAGCGAGTCGTCGATGAGCTCCTCGCCGCCCTGGTGCCGCAACGTGGTGTATTTCTGGTCGGCGACGAAGCACAGCACTTCCTCGACCGGGATGAGCTTGAGCCCGTCGCGCCCGCGCACCCCGATGTGGCTGCGGCGCGTGGGCTCGCGCGCGGCGCTCGCGACCTGCTGCAGCTGCGGGCGCGTGAGCCGGCCGGCCTTGGCGAGCGCCGCCTGCAGCTTCTCCGCGCGGATCGGCTTCAATAGATAGGCGACGGCCGCCGAGTCGAAGGCCTGCAACGCGTACTCCTCGAAGGCGGTGGTGAAGATCACGGCCGGCGGCTCGGGCAGCGTCGCCAGGTGGCGCGCCACCTCGAGCCCGTCGATGCCGGGCATGCGCACGTCGAGCAGCACGATGTCCGGCTGCAGCGAATCGCACAGCTCGAGCGCGCGGCGGCCGTTTTCCGCCTCGCCCGCGATCTCGAACCCCGGTGCTTCGAGCAACATGGAGCGCAGGCGCTCGCGCGCCGGCGCCTCGTCGTCGACCAGCAGGACCGTCAGGCTCATGGCAGGGAGCTCATGGCCGGCGCGTGTCCTCGACGGCGCGGAACGGGAACCGCAACGTCACGATGTACTCGTCGTCGAAGCGGCCGGCCTTGACCGTGGCGCTCTCGCCGTACATGAGGTCGAGCCGTTCGCGGATGTTGGCGAGGGCGAGACGGTTGCCCTCGCGCATGGTCAGGTTCGGCGCCGGCAACGGGTTGCGGACGACGATCGTGATCATGCCCTTGTTGAATTCGCCCACCACGCGCACCACGCCGCCGTCGGCGCGCGGCTCGATGCCGTGGTAGATGGCGTTCTCGAGCAGCGGTTGCAGCGTGAGGCCGGGCACCAGCGCGTTGCTCGGCAGCGGGTCGATCTTCCACTCGACGCGCAGCCGCTCGCCCAGGCGCAGCTGCTCCATGCGCTGGTAGGTGCGTGCCACGTCGATCTCGTCGGACAGCGGGATCTCGTCGCGCTTCTCGGAGAGATTGGCCCGGAACAGGTCGGCGAGGTCCTGCACCGCCTCCTCGGCGCGCGCCGGGTTGCTGCGCGTCAGCGCGGCGATGGTGTTCATGCTGTTGAACAGGAAGTGAGGGCGGATGCGCGCCTGCAGCGCGTGCACGCGCGCCCTGGCCTGCAGCTCGACGTTGTGCCGCCATTCGTGCGTGACGTAGAAGTAGCGCAACGCGAGCGCGGTCACCACCAGCGCGATGCCGACGTTGCGCACCAGGAAGGTCCAGTGGTCCTGCCGGACCAGCGAAGTGTCGCCGAACCAGTCGGCGCGGTTGCCGAACCACCAGGCCACGGACGAAATGACGATGACCAGCATCGCGGTCAGCCCGAGCACGATCGCCGATCCCTTGCCGAGCGACAGGCGGTTCAGGTAACCGCGCAGCGCGCACAGCATTCCGGCGCCGAACAGGCCGATCCACAGCAGGAACATCGAGGTGCGCCCGAGATCCGGCCAGAATCCGAGCGCCACCTCGTTGCGCGCCAGCGCCAGCACCAGCGCGGTGAGTTCGCAGATGACCACGATCGCCAGCACGGCGCGCGCCCGGCAGAAGTCGGGTAGATAGAGTTGGCCCGTGGGAACGGGATCGCGGAGGCCGGCTTCGCGCGCGCCGGGAATCACTCGCTGGCCGCGTTCCGGAAGAGCGCCTGCTTGAGCCGGTGCGTGGCCGAGATGTCCTCGTCGCCGTGGCCCTGGGCGATCAGCTCGGCGTATTCGGCCAGCATCGAGTCCACCACCGGCAGCGATACTCCGAAGCGCGCCGCCATGTCACGGCAGATGCCGAGATCCTTGGCGTGCAGTTTCACGCGGAAGCCGGCCGGATAACTCTCGCGGATCATGTTCGGCGCGCGATGCACGAAGTACCAGCTCGAGCCCGCGCCGGCGCCGAGGGTCGCCACCACGCGATCGAGCGGCAATCCATGCGCGCCGGCAAAAGCCATGGCCTCGGCGCAGGCGCGGATGATGCCCGCACACATGATCTGGTTGGTGGCCTTGGTGGCCTGGCCCGCGCCGCTGTCACCGAAGTGCTCGATGGTCTTGCCCATGGCGGCGAGCACCGGGCGCGCGCGTTCGAACGCGGCGCGCTCGCCGCCACACATGATGGCCAGCGTGCCGTTCCTGGCGCCCTCGACACCGCCGCTCACCGGTGCGTCGATGAATTGCACGCCACGCTGCGCCAGTTCTCGCGCTGCCCGGCGCGCCGTGTCCGCGCTCACCGTGGAGCAGTCGATGACCAGGGCGCCGGCCGCGACGCCGGGCAGCAATCCCTCGACCACGGAGCGGACGTCGGCATCCGCCGAAACACAGATCACCACCGCATCGAGGCCTCGCGCGAATTCCGCGAGCGTGCGCGGCGTCGCCACGCCGAGTTCGGCGCCGAGCGCCTGCGCCTTCTCGCCGCTGCGATTCCAGACCGCCGCCAGCAATCCGGCCTTGTGGAGATTCCTCGCCATGGGCGCGCCCATGGCACCGAGTCCTGCGAATCCGACGCGCAACATGGACGCGGAATGTATATTTCCGGGCGCTCAGGCGCCACAACGGAAAACGCCGGCCCTTCCTGGCGTGGAAGGGCCGGCGTTCGTGGGAATCGGCGGGATATTCAGCCCTGCGGGCCGCAGATCGCTTCGACCGAGCGCGCGGCGTTCAGTCGCTGCTGCGACAGTTCGGCGTCGGTGAGGTACACGCGCTTGCCATCCTTGTCTTCGCGGTACAGGCGGCGTGAATTGATCGCCGTCTCGTACTCGGCGCGCGCCTTCTTGCATCGCTCGGCGCGGGAAGCTTCCAGGTCCTTGGCAACGGTCGCCGCCAGGCGCTGGTTGGTCTGATCCTGCGCAATCTTCTGGTTGCTCGCGGTGAGTTGCTGGTTGGTGGCCGCCTGCTGCGCGGCATACGAGCGCGCGGCCACTTCCGGCGGGCGCTGGACGCCGCCGCTGACGCGCACCGCGCCGGGAATCGGGCGATCGGTGTAGAGCGTGTTTCCCTTCTCATCGACGTACTTGTAGACGTCGCTTGCCTGGACCGTGTTCGACAGGACGGCACAGGTGAAAACGCTCGCAATGACGGCAAGGGCGGTCGGTCTACGCATGATTCCTCCGGTGCCGCGATTATCGCAGGGTGCCCCTATGAGAACCCTTGACGCCCATCACAGACAAGCCTGTACAGCTGCGGAAACCGCCAGAAAGATCGAGCCTTCCAGGGTTTTGCCCACGTAGGACGGCGCCCCGGATGGTCCGGATTGAGACCCAGGACACAGGGGCTCCGGGCGGTCCTGAAAATGAAAATGGCCCCGGCACGGGGTGCCGGGGCCAAGTTCAGGCTTTCCAGTTCCTGCGTGACTGGATCAGTCGTAGGCGCGTTCGCCGTGCTCGGAGAGGTCGAGGCCTTCGCGCTCGACGTCCTCGCTCGGACGCAGGCCAACCGTGAACTTCACGAGCGTGAAGGCAATCGCGGAAACCAGCGCCGACCAGGCGAGCGTGATGCCCACGCCCGTGGCCTGGATTCCCAGCTGCGTGCCGATGCTCTCGAAGCTGCCGACACCGCCCAGCGACGGGTGACCGAGGATCGCGCAGGACAGCGCGCCCAGGATGCCACCGACGCAGTGGACGCCGAACACGTCCAGCGAGTCGTCATAGCCGAGCATCTTCTTGAGACTGGCGCAGGACCACAGGCACACCAGGCCGACGACGATGCCGAGCACGATGGCTCCGACCGGGCCCACCACGCCGCAGGACGGCGTGATCGCGACCAGGCCGGCGATGGCGCCGGAAGCCGCGCCGAGCATGGTCGGCTTGCCCTTGAAGATCCACTCGCCGAAGGTCCAGGCCACGGCGGCCATCGCGGTGCAGACGTAGGTATTGAGGAACACCAGTCCGGCGAAGTTGTTGGCCTCGAGTCCCGAACCCACGTTGAAGCCGAACCAGCCGACCCAGAGCAACGCGGCGCCGGTCATCACGTACGGAACGTTGTGCGGCGGCATGGCGCTGGTGCCGTAGCCGACACGCTTGCCCACGATCAGCGCGCCCACCAGGCCCGCGATACCGGCATTGATGTGCACGACGGTACCGCCGGCGTAGTCGAGGGCGCCGAGCTTGAACAGGAAGCCCTCGCTGTACCACACCATGCGCGCGATCGGCAGGTAGGAGAACGTGAACCAGATGACTGCCCACAACAGCACCGCGCTGAACTTGGTGCGTTCGGCGAAGCCGCCGATCGCGAGCGCGGTGGTGATCGCGGCGAACGTCGCCTGGAACACCACGAACACGAATTCCGGGATCACGACACCCTGCGTGAAGGTGGCCGCATTGGAATCCGCGGTGAGGCCGTGCATGAGGAAGCGGCTCGCGTCACCGAGCCACTCGCCCGGGCCGTTGAAGGCCAGGCTGTATCCGTAGATGACCCACAGCACGGTGATCATCGAGAAGATCACGAATACCTGCATGGCCGTCGACAGCATGTTCTTGGCGCGCACCATGCCGCCGTAGAACAGGGCGAGCCCCGGCACCGACATCATGATGACCAGCAGCGTGGCGACGATCATCCACGCGGTATCGCCCTTGTTCGGCACTGGCGCGGCTTCCGCGGCATCCTGTGCCGCGGCGATGCCCGGCCCGAGCAGCACCAGGGCCGCGAGCATTCCCCGCGACAGCCAGGAGGTCCGCGGCGCAATCAGCTTCGACAGCGCTGCGCCGAGACCGCGCAGCACGCTGCCACCCTTCGTTCTCTTCCGTTCTTCTATTTGCATGTAAACGCTCCTCAACGACGTCAGGCTGCCGCCGCGCCGGATTCGCGCGTGCGTATGCGCACGGCTTCCCCGACAGGCGCCAGGAAAATCTTGCCGTCGCCGGTCTTCCCGGTACGGCACACGTTGGTGATGGCCTCGACGACCGCTTCGGCGGAGGCATCGTCGAGCACGATCTCGACGCGTAATTTCGGGACGAACTCGACCTGGTATTCGGAACCGCGGTAGTGCTCCGCGTGGCCGCGCTGCCTGCCGTACCCGGTGACCTCGGTGACGGTGATCCCCTGCACGCCAAGGCGCGCGACGGCCATTTGCAGGTCGTCGAGCTTCCAGGGGCGAATGATGGCGCTGATCATTTTCATCGCTTCGGGATCGTTATCCGATGGATCGAGCGCGCGCTGCGCGCGTATGCTTCCAGTCAACTGGCCTGTGCTGGGAGTGCAGATTCCATGCCAGCCGCCGGCGCGGCGATGGGGCCCGCTGCGACGCGAAAGGACGCCACCAGTCCCGGGAACCGCACAAAATTGGGGCGCCAACCCGGTCCGCGCCACAAAAAGGGGCGGGAAAGAGTCAAGTTGTTAGGAGAGCCGCCCGTGGAGATACCCAAGGTCGAGGAATTGCTGCGCAGCCTGATGCAGGGCCTGCCGCCGGGGCTCGTCTCCGGTGCTTCGGGATTGCGCGAGGACCTCGAGAACAATTTTCGCGCGGTCCTGCGCGCCAACCTGGGCAAGCTCGATCTCGCCGGGCGCGAGGAATTCGACGCGCAACGCAAGGTGCTGGAACGCACCCGCGCGCGGCTCGAGGAGCTGGAGAAGCGCGTGACGGAACTGGAAGCGAGACTCACCGGCTCGGCCGGCCGCTGATTTCAAATTCCCGGCACGGAAGCCGGGCTTCGCCGGACCCAAGGAGGGGTCATGGCCGCGAACACCACATGGGAATAGCGCGCGTCGCATCTCGCGCGCAGCTCGGCCTCGCCGCACCGCGCGTGGAAGTCGAGGTGCATCTCGGCGCCGGACTGCCCCAGTTCTCCATCGTCGGCCTGCCGGCCACCGCGGTGAAGGAAAGCAAGGATCGCGTACGCGCGGCACTGCAGAACTCGGGCTTCGAATATCCCGCGGGGCGCATCACGGTCAACCTTTCACCCGCGGACCTTCCGAAGGAAGGTTGCCGTTACGACTTGCCGATCGCGCTCGGCATCCTGCTCGCCTCGTCGCAGGTGTCGTTTCCCGAACGGCTGCTGGGCTGCAGCGAGTTCTATGGCGAACTCGGTCTCGCCGGCGAGCTCAAGCCCATTCGCGGCGTGCTGCTGGCCGCCGCGCACGCGTCACGCGAGGGGCGAAACGTGATCGTGCCGGCGGCCAATCTGAGTGAAGCCAGGTTGGTCGCGCGCGGCTCTGCGGGCGCCCGCAGCCTGGTCGCCGTCAGCGAGATGTGCAGCGGGCGCCATCCGGAGGCATTCGAGAACGAGTACCTCGCATTGCCCGCGCCGGCGAACGGAACACCCGGCGCTGTCCAACCGGACCTTCTCGACGTGCGCGGCCAATCGGCGCCAAAGCGCGCGCTGCTCGTCGCGGCCGCGGGGGCGCACAGCATCCTGTTCATCGGTCCTCCGGGCACCGGCAAGAGCATGCTGGCGCAGCGCCTGCCGGGCCTGTTGCCGCCGCTCGATACCGGCGAAGCGCTCGATGTCGCCACGATCGCATCGGTGAGCACCAGCGGATTCAGTGCGCGCGACTATGGGCGCCGCCCGTTCCGGGCTCCGCACCACAGCGCCTCGGCCAGCGCCATCATCGGCGGGGGTCCGCGTGCGCGGCCGGGCGAGGTGAGCCTCGCGCATCTCGGTGTGCTGTTTCTCGACGAACTGCCGGAGTTCAACCGCGGGGTACTCGAGGCACTGCGCGAACCGCTCGAAAGTGGCGTGGTGGCCATCGCGCGCACCGCGCTGCAGGTCGAATATCCCGCGCGCTTCCAGCTCGCGGCGGCGATGAACCCCTGTCCGTGCGGATATCTCGGCGACCCCGCGGGCAGGTGCCGGTGCGCGCCACCTGAAATCGCGCGCTATCGCGCGCGGATTTCCGGCCCGCTGCTCGATCGCATCGACCTGCGCGTCGAAGTCACCTCGATACCCAGCGACGAGTTGCTCGCGGAGGCGCGCGACCCGCATGCACTCAGCACGGCGGTGGTTGCCGAACGCGTGCGCGGCGCGCGCGAGGTGCAACGTGCGCGCGCGGGCAAGCTGAACAGCGATCTCAACGTCAACGAGATCCAGCAACACTGCCTGCTCGATCGCGCGGGCCGGCGGCTCCTGGCCCAGGCGCGCCAGCGTCTCAATCTCTCGGCGCGCGGTGTGCATCGCGCGTTGCGCGTGGCGCGAACGATCGCCGACCTGGAAAAAGAAACGGGGCCGAAGATCGGCCCCGCTCATCTCGCCGAAGCCCTGCAGCTGCGGCGCGCGATCGACTGACGGCTACTTGTTCAGCTCGACGATGTGGTCGACGGCCTGCTTGATGAGATCGTCGGGCCAGTCGGCGCGGCCGCCCTTGGCGGGCATCACGCCGGTCTTGCCGCTGAAGCCGTGCAGCGCGTGGTTGTAGAGCGTTTCCTTGCCCTGCGCGATGCGCGGACCCCAGGCGGCCTTGTCGCCCACCTTCGGAGCGCCCGCGATGCCCGCGCCGTGGCAGGCCTGGCAGGCGGTCTCGTAGGCGGCCGTACCATTCGCCGGGATGGCCGCGGCCGCGGTGGCCGGGCCCGCGCTTTCGATCTTCAGCGCCGAATTGTCCTGGCCGGCGATGGCGACGCGGGCCACCGGTTGCAGGCGCTCCTGCACGCTTTCCACGTAGCGGGGGTCGCTGGTCACCTGCTGGCCCTGGTGGTCGGCACCGATGTGCCGCGCGAAGGCGAACAAGCTCAGCGTGACGGCAAACAAGATGCCGAGTACCAGACTGAAATTATTGAAGAAATGAGAGTCCTGTTTGCTCATGGGCGCGAAGTATAGCGATGACTGATCTGGCGCGCCCGACAGGATTCGAACCTGTGACCTACGGTTTCGGAAACCGTCACTCTATCCAGCTGAGCTACGGGCGCGGGGGCGTGGATTCTAGCGAACTACAGCCAGCCTTTCCGCTTGAAGAACACCCAGGGCCCGATGGCCGATACCAGCATCAGCCCCATGGCCGCCCAGAATCCCCAGGTGTCGTGCAGCCAGGGCATTTTCGAGAAATTCATGCCGAAAACCGCGCCGATGACCGAGGGGGGCAACAGGAACACCGTCACGACCGAGAAGATCTTGAGGATGTTGTTCTGGTCGATGTTGATGAGGCCCAGCGTGGCATCGAGGATGAACGACACCTTGGTCCCGAGGAACGAGGCGTGGTCGCTCATCGCCAGCACGTCACGTGACAAGGTCCGGAAACGCGCCCGCGTGTCATCGGGCATGGGTACCACGGTGCTCTGCTGCACGAAGGTCAGCAGGCGCCCGAGGCTGACCAGGCTCTCACGGGCCTTTGAAATGAGCTCGCCGTTCTGGCCGAGTCGTTCGAGCACCTGGCGGAAATCGCGGAAGGCGCCGCGCTTCTTGCGCGAGGCGCTGAACACCTCGGCCGACGCGCCATCGAGGTCGGTGGCCACGCGTTCGATGACGTCGGCCACGCGGTTGACCACCGCTTCGACCAGGCCCGCGAGTACCGCGCCCGGAGAATTGCAGGAATTCGGGTGGCGCTCGGCGTAGGCGATGAAGCGGCGGAACGGCAGCGGATCGACGTAACGGTTGGTGACCAGTTTGATGGCGGAGAGGATGAAGGTGATCTGCGTGCTCTCGGGCAGGTCGCTGTCGAGCTTGGTGACCACGGTCGCGGTCATGTAGAGCGCGCCGTCTTCCTCGTAGAGCCGGTTCGACGCCTCGATCTCGCGCATTTCGTCGCGCGTCGGCACGTCGATGCTGAGGAAGCTCTCGACCTGCTTCTCCTCGTTCGGCGTGGGCTCGAGCAGGTCGAGCCAGATCGCCTCGCCGGGGATGGCCGCTCCGGCACGCAGTTCGAAACGGGCCAGGCCCTGGGGTTGCGGTACGAACGCGCTCAGCATCCGGGTCCAGCCTTCAGGGCGCCGCGAATGCGCTGCCAGCGCGGACGCTAGCGACGCTGCCTCTCGCTGGCCGCGAGATCGTTGAGCAGTGAGACGAGTTCGGCGTGGCCACCGGCCTCCGACGCGCTGGTCGTGTACTTGCCGTTGACGAACATCACCGGAACGCTGGCGACCTGGTAGTCACGGGTGTATTCCTCGGCGTGCTGCAGGTTGCTCGCGACCTCCGGCGAGTCGTAGGCAGCATTGAATGCCTTCTCGGTGACGCCGTGCTGCCGCAGGAAGGCGAGGTGCAGTGCGCGCGCCTCCTCGTCGGTCTGCGCCGCGAGGATGTTGCCGTCCCGATGGATGGCCTCGAACACGCGCGGGTGCAGGTCGGTGCGGCCGAGCGCCTGCAGCGTGTAGAAAAGCCTGGCGTGCTGGCGATGCACCGGGCCCCAGATCACCGGGACGCGCACGAATTCCACGTAGTCCGGCTTGCTGAGCTTCCAGGCTTCGAGCGTGGGATCGAGCGCGTTGCAGTGCGGGCACCCGTACCAGAAGACCTCGGTGACCAGCACCTTGCCGCGCGCCACCTTCACCGGCTGCGGCTTCTCCAGCAGCGTGTAGTTAGTCCCGGCCTGCCAGCGGGCGAGCGGCGATTCGGCGGGTGTGTCCGAGCCGCCGGCGCAGGCCGCCACCGAGAAGATCACCGCGGCGGCGGCCGCGGCGAACGTGCTGGCGATCAGGTACCCGCGGCGCATCGGCGGCCCGGAGGCGGATCAGCGCAGACCCTGCAGGTACGAGGCGAGGTTGCGGATGTCTTCCGGCGTGAGGCGCGCGGCGACGGTGGTCATCATCGCGCTGTTTGGCGTGGCGTGGACGGTCTGCGGATTGGCAGGATCGCGATAGCGATTCTGCGTCAGGTAGTCCTGCAACTGCTTGACCGTGTACACCGAGTGCTGGGCGCGCAGCGCCGGGTAACCCGCGGCGGGATTGCCCTGGCCCGCGGGGCCGTGGCAGGCGGTGCAGGCCGGGATCTTGCGGGCGACGTCGCCCGACTTGTAGAGCGCCTCTCCCGCCTTCCAGTACGAAGGATCGGCTTCGAGCCCGTTCGGCGTCTGCGCGGCGAAGAACGCCGCCACATCCGCGAAGTCCTGCTCGCTCATCGAGTCGACGATGGGCTGCATGACCGGGTTGTTGCGCTGCCTGGACTTGAACATCGCGAGCTGCTCGCGGATGTAGGCAGCATTCTGGCCGGCGAGATTCGGCCATTCCGGGTTGACGCTGTTGCCGTTCACGCCGTGGCAGGCCACGCACACGGCAGCCTTGCCGGCGCCGGCTTCGGCCGAACCTGCGGATACGGGTGCCGCGGCGGCCGCGGGCTCTTGGGCGAACGCGACGGCGGCCAGGCACAGGCCGGTGCACAACAATGCGGCGGCGAACTTCATGGAAAATCTGCTCTCAATCATGATCTTGCGGGCTCCCTCGAAGGCGGCGGATTGTACACTAGCCTCCGTCGCGAGAGGGCTTCGGCACCAACCCATGAGTCAGTTTCGATGAGTCAATTTCCCGGGGTGCGTTTCCTGCTCTCCGTAGCGCAATTCGACCAGTTCCCGGCGGACCTCGGATCCGAAGTCGCCTTCGCCGGCCGGTCCAATGCCGGCAAGTCCAGC
>DASSRK010000087.1:0-28491 GCA_035701825.1 Steroidobacteraceae bacterium | reverse complement strand
CGAGCAAGCCGACGGACACCGCCTTCTTCTGTTTGCAAGAGCGCATGATGATCTCGAGCGCCTCATCGAGGTTCGCCGTGCCGTGATCCAAGTAGCCCGAGCGCAAGCGCATGTCGATACGCGAGCGCTGGCACTCCACCGCGAGGCACGAGGCGCCGGCCATGACCGCGGCGAGCGGCTGCGCACCGCCCATGCCGCCGAGGCCGGCGGTCAGCAGCCACTTGCCGGCGAGGCTTCCGCCGTAATGCTTGCGGCCCATCTCGACGAAGGTCTCGTACGTGCCCTGCACGATGCCCTGCGAACCGATGTAGATCCACGAGCCCGCGGTCATCTGGCCGAACATCATCAGGCCCTTGCGGTCGAGCTCGTTGAAATGCTCCCAGGTGCTCCAGCGCGGCACGAGGTTGGAATTGGCGAGCAGCACGCGCGGCGCATCGGCGTGCGTGGTGAACACGCCGACGGGCTTGCCGGACTGGACCAGCAGCGTCTGGTCGGCTTCGAGCCGCTTGAGCGTGGCCACGATGGCGTCGAAGCAGTCCCAGTTGCGCGCGGCGCGGCCGATACCGCCATACACCACCAGTTCCTCCGGGCGCTCGGCGACCGCCGGGTCGAGGTTGTTGAACAGCATTCGCAGCGGCGCCTCGGTGAGCCAGCTGCGGGCCGAGAGCTTGCTGCCGGTGGGCGCGCGGATGATGCGCTTGGGATCGCTGCGGTCCATGTCGTTATCTCTGTGTCGCAAAGGCGATGCAGGCGTCGAGTATGTCGCGAAGCGCGACGCGCAGTCGCGCGGCGTGCGGATCGTCCAGGGGCACCGGCCAATTGTGGCGCGTCAGCGCTCCGTCCGGCTCGTGCAGGTAGCCGCGCATGGCCAGCTCCATCTGCACGGCGTGGATGCCGGCCGCGGGGTTGCCGTAGTGGCGCGTGATCCAGCCGCCGCGGAAGCGCCCATTGGTCACGCGGGCGAGCCCCGCGGCGTCGCAGATTTTCTCGAGGGCCAGCGTCAGCGCCGGGTCGCAGCTCGCGCCGCTGTACGTGCCGATGTTGAACTGCGGCAACGTCCCTTCGAACAGGCGCGGCACGCGCGAGCGGATGGAGTGGGCGTCGTACAGCACCACGTGGCCGAATTGGGCGCGCTTGCGCTCGAGCTCGGCGGCGAGCGCAGCATGGTACGGCTCGAAGTACTCGGCGCGCCGCCGCAGTACTTCGGCCGGTCCCGGTTCCGTGCCGGACTTGTACAGCGGCTCGCCGTCGAAGGTCTCGAGCGGGCAGAGGCCGGTGGTGGCCTGTCCGGGATAGAGCGAAGCGCCGGAGGGATCGCGGTTCACGTCGATGACGGTGCGCGACAGCGCGGTGCGGATCGTGGTCGCGCCGAGCGCATGCGCGAAGTCGTAGAGCACGTCCACCCAGTAGTCCGCGTCCTTGCGCGCCAGCCACGGCGACACCAGGTTCGCTTCGATGGCCTCGGGAATCTCGGTCCCGGTGTGCGGAAAGCTGACCACCAGCGGCGCGTCGCCGTGATGCACGGACAGCCATTCACGCGATTGCGGCTGGCTCATGTTCCCCTCCAAACGCGCGCATGCAGCGGGTTGAGCCCCATGTGGCAGACGAGCCCGGCGGGCTGCGCGACGTTCCAGATGGCGAGGTCGCACTGCTTGCCGGCTTCGAGCGTGCCGACGCGATCCGCCATGCCGAGCGCCTGCGCGGCCACGCGCGTCACGCCGAGCAGGCATTCCTCGACGGTCATGCGAAACAGCGTGGCGGCGAAGTTGGTGGCCATGAGCAGCGAGGTGAGCGGAGAAGTGCCGGGATTGCAATCGGTGGCCACCGCGAGCGGCACGCCGGCCGCGCGCAACGCCGCCAACGGCGGCAGCTGCGTGTCGCGCAGGAAGTAGAACGCGCCCGGGAGCATCACGGCCACCGTGCCGGATTTCGCCATCGCGGCGATGCCCCCGGCGTCGAGGAATTCGAGGTGATCGGCCGAGAGCGCGCGGTACTGCGCGGCGAGCGCGGCGCCGTGCTGGTTCGACAATTGCTCGGCGTGCAATTTCACGCGCAGTCCCGCCTGCGTGGCCGCCTCGAACACGCGGCGTGTCTGGTCGGGCGTGAAGCCGATGCGTTCGCAGAAGGCGTCGACGGCATCCACCAGTCCTTCGCGCGCGAGTGCCGGCAGCATGGTGCCCGTGACCTCGTCGATGTAGTCGTCTGCGCGGCCGGCGAATTCCGGCGGCAATGCGTGCGCGCCGAGGAACGTGGTGCGGATGGTGACCGCGCGCTCCCGCGCCAGGGCGCGCGCGGCGCGCAGTTGTTTGCGTTCGGCCTCGAGCTCCAGGCCGTAGCCGGACTTGATCTCGACGGTGGTCACGCCCTCGGCGAGCAACGCGTCGAGGCGCGGCAGGCTGGCCGCGATCAGCTCTGCTTCGGTTGCGGCGCGGGTGGCGCGCACGGTGGACACGATGCCGCCGCCGGCGCGCGCGATGTCTTCGTAGGAGACGCCGCGCAGCCGCTGCTCGAACTCGGCGGCGCGATCGCCGGCGTACACCAGGTGCGTGTGACAGTCGATGAGGCCCGGCGTGATCCAGCGGCCCTCGCAATCGACGACCTCGAGGCCATCGAGCGTCGGCGCCTCGCTCGCGGGCCCGGCAAACACGATGAGGCCGTCGCGGCACGCGACGATCCCGTCGTCGACGAGCCCGAGGCCCGGTCGTGCCGGCGCCATGGTCGCGAGGCGGGCATGCCGCCAGATCCGGTCGCAGCGCATGGGCGGCAACATATAGAGGTGTCGCGCGGGCCGCCAGAGGAGAGGCGCTGGTGCTTATACTGCGCGGATGCGATTGCCGCCCGAGTCGAAATCGTTGTTCATGGAGCGCGCACTGCTGCCGGATGGCTGGGCGCGCGACGTGCGCGCGGAGATCGCCGCGGGGCGCTTCACGACGGTGACGCGCAACGCCGCCGCCGAAGCCGGCGACGAGCGCGTCGCGGTCGCGCTGCCCGGCGTCGCGAATGTGCACAGCCACGGGTTCCAGCGCGGCATGGCGGGACTCACCGAGTATCGCGGGCCGGAGGCTGACAACTTCTGGAGCTGGCGCGAGCTCATGTACCGCTTCGTCGGTCGCATGACACCGGACGACCTCGAGGCGGTCACGGCGCTGGCCTACGTCGAGATGCTCGAGGGCGGCTTCACGCGCGTGGGCGAATTCCACTACGTCCACCACGACGTCGATGGCCGCCCGTACGCGGATCCCGCGGAAATGGCGACGCGCGT
This sequence comes from Steroidobacteraceae bacterium, assembly GCA_035701825.1. Taxonomy (GTDB): domain Bacteria; phylum Pseudomonadota; class Gammaproteobacteria; order Steroidobacterales; family Steroidobacteraceae; genus CADEED01. The sequence continues at coordinate 25,229 of DASSRK010000087.1, read as the reverse complement.
CGCGGCGGCGGCGCGGATCAGCGGCATCGGGCTCACGTTGCTGCCGGTGTTCTACGCGCACGGGAATTTTGGCGGTGCGCCGCCGACGCCGGGGCAGAGGCGGTTTCTCAACGACCTCGACGGCTATGCGCGATTGATCGAAGCCTGCCGCTCGATCGCGGTGCGCCTGCCGGACGCGCATGTCGGCGTCGCGCCGCACAGCCTGCGCGCGGTGACGCCGGAACAACTGGCCGCGGTCACGGCGCTCGCGGGGACGTCGCCCGTCCACATCCACGCGGCGGAGCAGACCCGCGAAGTCGACGACTGCCTCGCCTGGTCGGGCGCCCGCCCGGTGCAGTGGCTGCTCGACCATGCGGATCTGGATGCGCGCTGGTGCCTGGTGCATGCCACGCATCTCGATGCGCGCGAGTGCGCCGCGCTGGCGCGTAGCGGCTCGGTCGCGGGATTCTGCCCGGTGACCGAGGCGAACCTCGGCGATGGCATCGCGCCGGCGGCGCCGCTGCTCGCGGAAGGCGGCAGCTTCGGTATCGGCACCGACTCCAACGTTTCCATCGCGGTGCGGGACGAGCTGCGCCAGCTCGAGTACAGCCAGCGGCTGCGCGACCGCGCGCGCAACGTGCTCGCGACGCGCAGCGCGCATTCCACCGGGCGCACGCTGTTCGCACATGCGGTGCGCGGCGGCGACCGGGCCATGGGGCTTGGCCAGGTGCCTGTCGGTATTGCCGCGGGAGCGGCTGCGGACTGCGTTTCGCTGGGGGGCGATGCGCCGGGAGCGGCGGCTGGTCACGACGACCTGCTGCTCGACGCCTTCATTTTCGCGGGCCGTGGCACGGGCATCGGGCACGTGTGGCGGGCGGGGCGGAAAGTGGTGGTCGACGGGGTTCACTGCGCTCGGCAGCCGGTGGAGGCAGCGTTCCGGGACGTGCTCGCGCGATTGCTGGCCTGATCGGGGCCCGGCCTGACCGAGGCTCGGCCTGATCGGGGCCCGGCCTGATCGGGGCCCGGCCTGATCGAGGCCCGGCCTGATCGAGGCCCATATAAAAGGAGGCCGCCCGCAAGGACGGCCTCCCACGTGGATCTTCAGGCAACACTGGATTGCCGTCCCGGATCCACCGCAGTTTCCAGCACGACAACCGTTTCAGGGCGCGGCTGAAAGCCTGCGATTCAAGCCTGCCCGCGCCGCCGCGAAAGTCGAAGCGGCGCGCATCCCGGCGAGGCCTCGGCGGGTTCTGACATCCGGAAATCGTTTTGCACCGGTGAACGGCGGCGCCGGTCGGCGGCGTGTCGCGGCTGTCCCCCGGTTTCCTAACTACCGTGCGATGAAAGCGGTTTCACGAGCAAACCGGTGTCCTGGGAGCCAGGCGGCGGACCGGTGGACAGTGCCGGGACATTGAGACCCAGTCGACAGATTGGTCATGACACCGGGGGTTGTCGCCGTAGTTAGACGCTCCGGGGGCGCGACTCCTGCGTGGCCTGTGTGCATCATGGTGGCGAGGGAGTTCGAGGCCACGGTCCCAGGGAGGGCCCAGTGTTCGAGACCGGAAATACCACGACGTCGCAGATGTCCCAGCGCGAGCTGGTGATGCGCTTTTTGACACGCACGCAGGCGGAGCTGGCGCAGATGCGCGCCTGCCTGCCGGATTCCCAGTTGCCCATCGAGCCCCTGGCGCTCGCGCACCTGGAGCGCACCGCCGGCAAGATCTCGAGCTCCGCGGAGGCCTTCGGATTTCCCGAGATCGGCGTGATCGCCGGCGCCATCGAACTACTCAGCACGGTGCGCGGCAAGCGCACGGTGCGCGAACGGCTGGAACTGGCGGCGCGCCTCGGCGCGCAGCTCGCGGCGCTCGAAGTGCACGTCGAATACGAGCTCGCGGAGATCGAGCGCGCCAGCATCGCCGAAGTGCCGCCGAAAGCGGCGGGCCTCGGCCTGTTCCGCCTCCGCAAAGGTTGACCCCGGAAATGGGGTCAGACCCCATTTGCTGGCAAATGGGGCCGGACCTCGTTTGCCCGGATCCGCGATCAGTGCTGTGAAGTGCCGGCGGTGGCGCGCAGCTCGTCGACCTTGGCGCGGTGTTCGGCGGTGAGGTTCTCGCCGAAATCCTCGGCCTCGTAGAAGGGACGGATCTCGAGCTCGGATTCCTCGCCGGGCATCGGGTCCGGGCAGCGCTGGGCCCATTCGACCGCCTCGTCCATCGACTTCACCTGCCAGATCCAGTAGCCGGCGATCAGCTCCTTGGTCTCGGCGAACGGGCCGTCGAACACGGTCTTTGGACCGCCGTTGCCGGTGAAGCGGATGCGCTTTCCGGCCTTGCTGGGCTTGAGCCCATCGCCCGACTGCATGATCCCGGCCTTCACCAGCTGCTCGTTGAAGGCGAGCATCTTCGTGAACATTTCCGGGGTGGGCAGCACCCCGGCCTCGGAATTCTTCGTCGCCTTGACGATCACCATGACTTTCATTGCCGTGCTCCTGTGAATTTTCGGACTACGGATACTTGTCGAACGGCCCCCTGAAAAATCGACAAAGACGGTGCCGAAGACGGTGCCGGAGCATGCATTCCGGCATAACTTTCTGAAGTTCCTCTGGATTGCTCGCCAGTCGCCGGCACCGGTAGCTAGCGAAGTCCCGCCCGCACGGCACCCGCATCACCGAGTTATGCCGGAACGCATGCTCCGGCACCGTCTTCAGGCAAATCTGCCGGTGGAGTCGCCGTGTTTGTCGATGCCTTGGGCGCCCATGGCGTCGGCCATGGAGAGGAAGAGGTTGCTGATGGGCTGGTCCTTGGCCTTCACGTAGCGCCCGGGCTTGAACGCGCCGCCGCCGGCGCCGGCGAGCACCACGGGCAGGTTCACGTGCGTGTGGCGGTTGCCGTCGGCGTTGCCCGAGCCGTACAGGATCATCGAGTTGTGCAGCAAGGAATTGCCGTCGACGTCCTGCGTCGCGTCCATCTTCTCGAGGAACCTCGCCAGGCGCTGCACGTACCACTTATCGATGAGCTGCACCTTGGCCATGATGTCCGGCGTGTTCTTGTGGTGCGACAGATCGTGGTGGCCCGAGGAGATGCCGATGTCGTTGAACGGACGGTTGCTGCCCTCGCGCGCCAGCAACAAGGTGGCGATGCGCGTCGAGTCCGTCTGGAAGGCGAGGTGCAGCATGTCGAACATCAACGCCACGTGCTCTTCGTAGCTCGCCGGCACGCCGGCGGGCGCGTCGACGTCCGGGTTCGGCACGTCCATCGACTTCGAGATCGCGATGCGCTGCTCGATCTCGCGCACGCTGGTCAGGTACTGGTCGAGCTTCTGGCGGTCGCGGCCGTCGAGCCGCGTGTTGAGCGCCTTCGCATCGTCCAGCACGTAGTCGAGGATGGAATGCTGCTCGTACTCGCGGCGCTTGAGGTTCGCCACGCGTTGCTCGCGCGAACCATCGCCAAACAACCTTTCGAACGCGAACTGCGGATTGTGCTCCGGCGCCAGCGGCTGGTTGGCCGACTGCCAGGCGAGGTTGTACTCGTAGGCGCAGGCGTAGCCCGAATCGCATTCGCCCGACTTGCGCACCACGTCGCAGGTCAGCTCGAGCGAGGCGAAGCGCGTCTTGTGGCCAAGCTGGTTCGCGACCACCTGGTCGATGGAGATGCCGGCGCGGATATCCGAGCCCGCGGTCTTCTTGATGCGCACGCCGGTGAGGAAGGTGCCGCCGGCGCGCGCGTGATCGCCGGCGCCGTCGACTTCCGGGTTGGCGCTGACGTCGTCGAGCCCCGAGATCACCTGCAGCTGCTTCTGTACGTTGGCCAGGGGCGCGAGCGTCGGCGACAGCGCGAAGTCCGCGCCACCGTCGCCGGCCGGCCACCACGCCGCGGGAATCGCGCCGTTCGGCACGTACACGAAGGCCATGCGCGTGGGCGCAGCCTTCGACGCGGCCCTGGCAAAGGCCGGGCTGGCCGAGAGCAGCGTGGGCAGCGCGACGCAGGCGCCGAGCCCGCGCAGCACCTGGCGGCGGGACAACGACAATTGGCGTTCGACCGCGCGGGAAAACTGGTTGCTCATGTCAGTTCGACACCGTCATCGTGGCCTGGGTGCGCATCTTCTGGAATGGAGCCGACTCGACCACGCCCATCAACAATGCCGAAAACCGCCCGCCGTCGTCGTCGAGCTTCTTCACGATCTGGTCGATGGTCTCCACGTCGTAATACTCCATGCCGCGGCCGGTCGCGTAGGTGAGCAGCTTGGCCGTGAGCGTGCGGTAGAAGTCCTCGCGGTGCGCGGTCACGAGGATACGCTTCAATTCCGCCACGCTGTTGAAAGTCTCGCCGGTGACCAGGCTGCCCTCGGCCACGATGGGCTGTTTGCGCTCCGACTCGCGCCACATTCCCACGCCGTTGAAGTTCTCGAAGGCGAGACCGATCGGGTCCATGCGGTTGTGGCACGAGGAGCACAGCGGATTCTCGCGGTGCACCTTGAGCACGTCGCGCAGCGCCGGCTCCCGGCCGTGGAATTCACTCTCGCTGGCTTCCAGCGCCGGCACATTGGCCGGCGGTGGCGGCGGCGGCGTGCCGAGGAAATTCGCGAGCACGAACAGGCCGCGCTTGACGGGCGAGGTGCGGTCCGGGTTCGAAGTGACCAGCAACGCGCTGCCCTGGGTCAGCACGCCGCCGCGCGGACTGCCGGCCGGCAGCGTCACCTTGCGCAGCTCCTCGCCGACCACGCCGGGCACGCCATAGAACTTCGCGAGCTCCTCGTTGAGGAACGTGTAATTGCTGTCGATGAACTCGGTGACCGGACGGTCCTCGCGCATCACGTAGGTGAAATACAGCTCGGTCTCGCGGCGCATCGCCGCGCGCGTGGACTTCTCGAGCTCGGGTTTGCCCTTGACCACGTCATTGATGCGCTGGAACAGCTCCTTGGCGGTCTTCTCGTCCTGCGCCTTGAACGCGGCGAACAGCGACTTGAGCGTCGATTCTTCGCCCGCGTCGCGCAGCAGGATGTCGCGCGGATTGCTGGCGATGCCCTCGACGTCGCGCGCCTGCAGCCACTGGCCGGTGAAATTGCGCGCCAGGCTCTCGGCGCGCGGATCGGCCAGCATGCGCGTCACCTGCGGGCCGAGCTGGTGGCGCAGCTCGCCGCGCGACGCGAGCTGCATGAGCTCGGCGTCCGGCATGGTCGACCACAGGAAATAGGAGAGGCGCGAGGCGAGCGAGTATTCGTCGACGTCGGCGAAGCGCGCGTTGCCCACGGGCGATTCCAGCCGGAACAGGAATCGCGGCGAGGCGAGCACCGCCGCCATGGCGTGCGCCACGCCCTGTTCGAAGGTCTTGCCCGGCTGCGTGTACGTGGCTTCGGCCAGCGCCGCGAGCCGCGCGCCGGTGTCCTCGTCATCCAGCGGACGCCGATATGCCTTCCGCGCGAACGCGCCCAACAACCCGGCGGCGTAGGCGCGGCGTTCGTTCCGGCCGGCCGGAACCGCGCGCGGGAAGAACTTCTCGTAATCCCGGGTGGCCACCCAGTGCTCCTTCTCGAGCGGCCCCTCGATCGTCACCTTGTTGACGAACAGGTCGATGATGGTTTCCTTCTTGCCCTCGGGCACCACGGGCGTGAGCTCGATGCGGACCTCGTGATCGCCGGCGCTCCACGGGTGCGTGGAGTCGAAGGTGAACACCTTCTCGTCGAAGTAGCCGAATTCCTGGTCGAGCACCGTCTTGCCGTCGACTTTCGCGACCACGCGCGCACGGCCGGGATCCGGCACGTAGCTGCCGTTGACCTCGAGCTCGAGTTTCACGCGATAGCTGCCGGCCAGCGCGGTCTTCACGGTCTTCGCGACCTGGGCGGGCTCGTTGAACACCAGCCGGCGCTTGCCCCATTTCTCGGTGGCGTTGTGGCCTTCGAACGCGAGCCCGGGCAATACCTGCGCCGCGGGCGCGCGCGCCGCGGTGGGCACGGCTTCGGCGATGATGGCCTGCGCCGCGGCGACGTACTTCTCCATGAGCATGGGCGAGAGCGTCAGCGCATCGCCGATGTTGTCGAAGCCGAAGCCGGAGTCGTCGGGCGGGAATTCGTGGTCGGTGTTGTAGTCGACGCCTAGCAGGTCACGCACGGTGTTGCGGTACTCGACGCGATTGAGGCGGCGGATCGTGACGCGGCCCGGGTCGGGATCGTGCGCGTCGATGCCGAACACGTCGTACTTGATCCAGCGTTCGAGCTGCTGCTGCTCGCTCGCGGAGAGGCGCGGCTTGCGCTCCGCGGGCATGAGGCCGGCGCGCGTGTTCAGCAGCACGCGCATCCACAGCCCGGGCTCGAGGATCTGCTCATCGGTTTCCAGGCGGTCGAAGGCCACCTTGCCCTTGTCGTAGCCGTCGCCGTGGCACTCGTAGCAGTGATCCTCCAGGATCGGGACGATGGTGGAGTGATAGACGTCGAGCGGGGATTTTTCCGCTACGGCCTTCGAGGGAACGGAGTGCGAGAGCAGGCCCGCCGCCAGCAGCGCGAGCGGAACCGCCACGGGTGCGCCTCGCAGACGCCTGTTCGAAATCACCGGCTGGAACCCCTCGTCGAGCGGAAAAAACGCAGCGCATTCTGCAAGGTTTGCGGGGCACGGTCACGGGCTTGTTACCGTCATCCGGGTTTATCCGGAGGCGCCGCGCGGCCGCCACTCGCCAGGACCGCCCCAAATCGTTTATAGATGCGCCTCGCTTTTTTTACCTTGCAGGACATCACATGACACGCAAGCACTGGTTGGGATTCTGTGGCGCCGCTTTCGTTCCCCTGTTCATCGCCGGCGCGGTGGCCGCGCACGACGATGCGGGCAAGACCGAAGTGCAGAAGGCGCGGCATCACCACTACGAGGAGCTCGGCGACGCCTTCAAGGCAGTGCGCGACAACTCACGCGGCGATACTCCCGACTGGGCCGCGCTCGAGAAGGCCGCCAACACCATCAACGAGGCCTCGGTCGACCAGCAGAAGTGGTTCCCCAAGGGCAGCGGCCCCGAGTCGGGCAAGACGCGCGCGTTGCCGGAGGTCTGGAGCAAGCCCGAGGAATTCACCGCCGCGCAGAAGATGCTCAGCGATCGCGCGCCGAAGTTGCTGGCCGCGGTCAAGGCGAAGGACGCCGCCGGCGTCGGCGCCGCGTTCAAGGAGCTGGGCGGCGCCTGCAAGAACTGCCACGACACGTTCCGCGCGCCCGAGGGTTGATCGTCGATGGGCGATGAAGCCGTGCCGTCCCGGACCCGCGTGCGGGTCTGGGACGTGCCGACGCGCGTCGCGCACTGGTCGATGGCGCTGTGCGTCGGCATCTCCTGGTGGACCGGCGAGACGGGCCGGCTCGAGTGGCACCGCTGGAGCGGCTATCTACTGCTCGGCCTGGTCACGTTCCGGGTCTACTGGGGATTCTTCGGATCGGAGACCGCGCGGTTCCGCGGCTTTGTGCGCGGGCCGCGCGCCGTCGGTGACTACCTGCGCGGTCGCTGGACCCCGCGGCCGGGCCACAACCCGCTCGGCGCGCTGAGCGTGCTGGCGCTGCTCGCGCTGCTGGCGCTGCAGGTCGGGCTCGGCCTGTTCTCGGTCGACGTCGACGGCATCGAGTCCGGCCCGCTGTCGGCGTGGGTGAGTTTCAAGGCGGGCCGCGCCGCGGCGCACTGGCACGGCGTCGTGTTCAACGTGCTGCAGGCGTTCATCGCGCTGCACGTCGTCGCCATCGGGTGGTACCGCATCGTGCGGCGCGAAAAGCTGCTCGGCGCGATGCTGCATGGTGAGCGCGAGCTGCCCGGTTCCTGGCCGCAACCGGCGCGCGCCACGGCTCTGCGCTTCGTCGTCGGTGTACTGCTGGCCGGTTTGCTCACGTGGCTGGTCATGCGAGTCTGACGTCCGACACGGTCCGGCGCCGCGCGCCTGTTTGTCGGCCGGCGCCGGGAAATTGAAACGCCACGTTTCCACGCTGTCGTTCAAATCAACCCGATACAGCGGCGCGCGGGGCTGGCGTGTACTTGGGCCATGAATTCCGCGAATGCAGACCCTCTCAAAGCAGAGATTCCCGCCCTCGAACCCGGATCGAACTACATCAATCCGCGCGTCCCGCGCCGCCGCGTGCGCGCGCTCGCACCCGGGGAAACGCCCCGCCGCGGCGCGCACCTGGTGACGCCCTGGCTGGGCTTTGCCCACCACGGGCTCTACATCGGGGATGGCAACGTGGTGCACTACGGCGCGCTGCTGTACGACATCGTGCGCAAGCCGGTGGAGGAGGTGACGCTCGAGCAATTCGCCGGCGGGCGGCCGATTTTCATCGTCGAGCATGGCGAAGCCTGTCTCGACACCGAGGAGGTGATCCGGCGCGCGCTCTCGCGGCTCGGCGAGAAGCGCTACCGCCTGTTCACCAACAACTGCGAGCACTTCGTCGAGTGGTGCCTGCATGACGTGGCGCGCAGCTTCCAGGCGGAAACCGCGCTGGCGTTTCCCCGGTTGTTGGGTGAACGCATCGAAGCCACGCTGGTGCGCTGGGCGCGCCGCCTGTTCAGGGCGCCGCCGGTGCCTGCACTACGAGAATCACGCGTCGATAGGAAGTGAGCGCGGGCACCCCGTTGTCGGTGACCTCGAGGATCAGGTGCGCCACGCTGCGCCCGCAGGATTCCTTCGACGGCAGCCAGCCGGGCCGACAGGCATCGGTCACGGTGGCCGTGGTCCGCGACTGGTTGCTGGCGGACAGCGCGACACGGGCCAGGGCCTGTCCGGGAACGAATCCCGCCTCGGCATAGTGGAACCAGCGATAGGTGAGCTTGTTGCCGTCGGGGTCGAGCGAACCCGCCGCATCGAGTTCCACGGTTTTGCCCACCTCGGCGGATACATATAAAGGAGCGGTGCCCGGCGTGCCGTTGACCACCACCGCGGGCGCGTGATTCGCGCTGGCGTAATCCCGGATGGTCCAGTCCATGCGCGCCGCGAAGTCGTTCTGGAACGCGGGGCGCCAGCGCCAGACGGTGGCCTGGTCGGAGACGTACAGTTTGCCGTCGAGGCCGTGCACCGAATCCTGTGAGGTGACGCGCGCAAAGGCGTCGCCGCCCTGCGTCCAGATGGCATGCGTCTCGCCGTAAGGCTGGCGATACACGTAACGGCCGCCCCAGCCACCCCAGCTCGGATTGCGAAAGCTCGCGAGCCCGTTGTCGATGAGCCCGAGGAAGGAGGGCGTATCGCCTTCCATGATGTATTCGAATTTCGGATACAGCCGGCCCAGCGGACCCTTGGCGCGAATGTGCGTCGCGAGCCATGCGTTGGTGACCGTCGTCGGGTCGGCGCCGGCGCAATTGCGGTAGTAGACGTCGCCGCTGATGCCGGTCCAGGTGGCCGAGCCATACTCCTCGCCATCCGCCGAGCTCGGCTTCACGAGGTAGAACAGCGTCGGGAATTCGCGGCGGATCCACGGGCCCGCATCGTCCTGGTCGGAGATCGAGTTCACGCGCAGCCTGGCAAGCAGCGCCGCGAGGGCCGCGGGCGCGAGGCGCTGCCGCGCCTGCATCAGCGCTTCGGCGAGCACGTTCGCGCCACCCCAGACGGTGACCCACAGCGGCCGCGGATCGTCGCGCAGCGCCGCCGCCAACAAGGCTTCCGCGCCCGCCGAAGGGTGGCGCGCATCGATCGATGCCAGGCCATAGCCATCCGGTCCGGCGCTGACGCGCGCCTGTAACTCCCGCGCACCGGGATAGCCCGCCGCGTGCTTCGAGAGGTTGGCCTGCACCTCGGCATAGCCATCGATGATGGCGTGCAGGTATTCGGGCAGCGGGTAGTCCTTGCGCCAGGTCGAGGTCGTGGCGATCAGCGCCTCGATGTCGATCTCGTTCGAATACAGCACCAGCCGCACCAGCGACATCTGGTCGTCGGGCTCGTTGCCGACGTCGGTGAGCACCACGAGGCGCGGCTTGCCGGTGAAGTCGTCGACACCGGCAGGCGAGTCCGCCAGCGTCGCGGCCAGCGCGGATGAAGCGATGAGCAGCGGCGCGACCCAGGCGGCCAGCACCAAAAGTGGGCGCGTCATGCGGCTCCGCGGGTCACGGGTTCCATGGGTCGTATTGCTCCCGGTGAGAGTTTCCGGAATGTATCCACAGTAGAGGGATACAGGCGAGTGATTCCATAAAAATCTCTAACAAGCGGGAGCATTCATGTTGCGATTCGTGCGGGTTGGACGCGGTCTGACGGCCCTGGCCGTCATGGCTTTGGCGGGTTGCGGTGGTGGAGGCGGCGGCGGCGGTGACGACCCCGGACCCGGAACCCCGACTTACTCGGTGGCCGGTACGACCACCGGTCTCACCGGCAGCGTCGTGCTGCGATTGAATGGCGCCGGCGATACCACGGTCAGCGGCGCCAGCTTCACCTTTGCGAGCCGCCTCACCGCCGGATCCAACTACACGGTGACCATCCAGGCGCAGCCCGTCGGGCAGACCTGCACCCTGGCCAATGCCACCGGCACCATGCCCGCCGGCAACGTCACCAATGTCGCGGTGACCTGCGCCAACAACAACTACTCGCTCGGCGGCAACGTCACCGGCCTCGATGGCAGCGTGGTGTTGCGCCTGAACGGCGCCAACGACCTCACGATCAACGGCAACGGCGCGTATACCTTCGGCACGCAGCTGGCGCATGGCACCGCATACACGGTGACGGTGCAGTCACAACCGGCCGAGCAGGTGTGCTCCGTCGCCAACAGCACCGGCAACGTCAACGGCGCCGACGTCACCAATCTCAACGTCACGTGCGCGAACGAGTCGTATCTCGTCGGCGGCACCGTGACCGCGCTGGCGGGCACGTTGGTGCTGCAGTTGAACGGGGCCAACGACCTCACCGTGAGCGCGGCGGGCGCGTTCCAATTCCCGACGCCGCTCGCGGGCGGATCGACCTACGCGGTCACCGTGCTCACGCAGCCGCTCGGCCAGACCTGCACGGTCACCAACGGCTCGGGCACGGGCACCGCCGACGTCACCAACGTCGCCGTCAGCTGCGCCAACAATGCCGCGACCTACACGGTCGGTGGCACGTTGAGCGGGCTCAGCGGCGGCGAGATCACGCTGATGCTCAACAACAACCTCGCCACGCTCACGCTGACTGCCAACGGCGCCTTCGCCTTCAATGCGCGCGTGCCCAGTGGCCTGGTGTACAGCGTGGCCGTGGCGACGCAGCCCGCCGGGCAGAACTGCTACGTGAACGCCGCGGGCGGCACCGTCGGCACCGCCAACGTCACCAACGTCGCGGTGATCTGCACCGCGGTCGCCAGCACCTTCCAGCTCGGCGGCAACGTCACCAATCTGGACGGGGAGCTGTGGCTGTGGCTCAACGGTGGCAATACGCTGGTGGTGAACACCAACGGCGCCTTCCAGTTCGATTCGCGGCTGCCGGCCGGCACGGCCTACACGGTGATCGTGGTGCGCCAGCCGGACCACCAGGTCTGCCTGATCGGCAACAACACCGGCACCATGCCGGCCGCCGATCTCGCCAACATCAACATCGACTGCAACGACCTCAGCATCGGCGGCACGGTCAGCAATCTCAACAGCCTCGGACTCACGTTGACGCTCAACAACGAGGCCGAGCTCAACGTGCCGGTGGGCGCCACGCAGTTCACCTTCCCGGCGGATTCCACCATCCGCAACGGGACTATCTACACGGTGCACATCAAGTCGCAGCCGGCGAGCCAGACCTGCACCATCCTGCATTCGAGCGGGCTCGCGCTCACCCGGCCGGTGGTGACCAACGTCGAGGTGAACTGTCTCGACAACGTCACCGACCCGCTGGCGGGGACTTACGTGATCACCACGCTCGATGGCGATCCGCTGCAGTTCGGCGCGGTGATGACCTTCTATCCCGACGGGACCTACCTGTTCGGCCTGCGCAGTGATGACTCCGACTGCGGCCCCGGCAACGGCAATGGCATCGAGTACGGCGTGTATCGCTGGAACGCGACCACCCACGCGCTGCAATTCCGCAGCGTGGACATCGACACCAATGGCGAGTGTGGCATCTACGACGGCAGCCAGGCGCTGAGTGGCTCGCTGGTCAAGAACGCCAACGGCACCCTGAGCGCCGACCTGCTCGACAACAACGGCAGCGGCGATCATGTGCTGGTGACCTTCTCGCCGGCGGCCTCGACGGCGGGCAGCATCGTCGGCAGCTGGGGCGACAACCAGAGCTTCATGCTGTTCCGCCCCGACAACCGCTTCTTCCACGTGACCTCGAAGAGCCTGGACAACGTGGCCACCACGTCGCCGGGCATCGAACATGGTTGCTACTCGCTCACGGGCACGGCCTCGCAGGGCTCGTACCAGACCAATCTCGCGGCCTCCTGCGATGCGGGCGTGGGCGTGCCGGTGGATACCACGGGTCCGGTTGGCTACTCGCCGATCCCGTTCCCGCTGGCCTTCCAGATCGATGGGGACACTTTCAACGGCTCGTCCGGCCCGATCACGCCGATCTACGGGCCGACCCCGAGGATCAAGGTGCAATAGCCGGGGGTGGCGCGGCGGCGATCTTGCCGCCGCGCTACCGGTGCTTGCGATCGTTGAGCGCGGTGAACGGCAGCTCCGGCTTGGGCGGATATCGATAGTCTTTCTGGAAGCTCACGTGCGTCACGCCCGGCACGTGACTCCAGCCTTCGACGTCCTCGGGGTTCTTGGCCATGATCAGCACGCGGCGGTGGCCGAGGTCGCTGAACTGCCGGCCCGCGTACCAGCGGTGGTACTCGTTGAAGTTCGAGCGCTCGATCATCACGCCGTCGACGTACTTCTCGCCGGCGAAGCCGCTCTTGTCGTGCTTGTCGCTCAGGTCCCAGATGTTGTTGCCGACCACGATGAAGTCCGGGTTGATCCTGCGGCGCGCCTCGTCGATGCGCCGCGCGAGGTCGATGTTGCCTTCGGTCCAGGCCTTCCGCTCCTCGGGCGACCACTCGGCCCACTTGGCGCGCGTCCAGAGCCGCGCGCCGAGGTTGTCGAGGAATACGCCGTCGACCTTGTCTTCCTTCATGAGCTCGATGATGTAATTCACCACGTTGTCGGCCCACTTCGAGCCCGCGCGCATGTCGGCCAGGTGGGTCTTCGGCCAGTTGACGCGCGCGCCATAGGTCGGCCAGGGCCACAGCGGCACCTTGCTGCCGTCGCCCATGTAGAACTCCCTGATGAGCTTGCAGGGCATCTGGTCGTAGACCTCGATGACGTTCAGGTAGGTGAGCAGCTCGGCGCCGTCCGCGCGCGCCTTCTGGATCAGCGGGTCGTAGCGGTTGCAGTTGCCGGCCACCACGATGGATCCCGGCCGCGAGTACAGCGAGAGGTGGGTGACGTCACCGCTCCAGAACAGGCCGAACGGGCTCGCCTGCCGCGCGGATTGCTGGGGTGCGGGTACGGGACTGCTGGCCGACGCGGTGAAGACGACGGCGGCCAGCAGCAGGCTCAGGGGTGTGCGCATGGCGCGCAGTGTGGGCCGGGGCCGGGCCGGCCTCCGTAGGAGGATGGGACGGGAACACACGGCGGCTATCCGACATTGATGCCGTGCTGCTAGTGTTGCAGCCAAAGCGTATCGAGGATGAGTCCATGCTCCAGCCCACCCAGCCGGTGTCGCAGCGAATCCGCGCGCGGTTGTTAGCCGACAAGCAACGCTTCCATGCCAACGACAACATCTCGGCGTACATCGAACCCGGCGAGCTCGACGAGCTGTTGCGCGAGGTGTGCACGAAGATGGAGGGCGTGCTCGAGAGCCTGGTCATCGACGTCGATCACGACCACAACACGCAGGAGACCGCGCGCCGCGTCGCCAAGATGTACGTGAATGAAGTGTTCCGCGGGCGCTACGTGCCCATTCCCAAGGTCACCGAGTTCCCCAACGCCGAGCACCTCAACGAGCTCATGATCATGGGCCCGATCACGGTGCGCAGCGCCTGCAGCCATCACCTGTGCCCGATCATGGGCCGGCTGTGGATCGGCGTCATGCCCAACAAGGATTCGGACCTGATCGGCCTGTCGAAGTATTCGCGCATCACCGACTGGATCATGTCGCGGCCGCAGATCCAGGAGGAGGCCATCATCCAGCTCGCCGACGTGCTGGTGTCGATGGTCAGGCCCGACGGGCTCGCCGTGGTCATGGAGGCCGACCACTTCTGCATGCACTGGCGCGGGGTCAAGGACAATGCCTCGAAGATGACCAACAGCGTGATGCGCGGCGTGTTCCTGGAGAACGGCGCGCTGCGCCGCGAGTTCCTGTCGCTGGTCAGCCTGCAGAAAGACTGACTAGTCGAGGAACATCTTCCCCGCGCCGTACTCGCGGAACCACACGGTGATGATCATCTTGCTGCCCGAGGTCACCGGCTCGCCGCTGTGCTTGGTGTCCGGGTTGGGCCTGCGGTCCGGATAGAGGTTGTTCCAGAAGAGCGCACGGCCCTTGCGCGGCTCGAAGGTCTGGTCGATGGCGTGGAATTTCGTGCCGCCGCCACCCATGCCCTCGTTGAGATACACCATGAAGGTCCAGGTGCGGTTGCCGTATTCCGGCCCGTTCTGCTGGTAGGGACTGTTGAAGTCGAAGTAGTCGCGGTGCGCCTTGAACTGCTGGCCCACCTCGTAGTTCTGCGCCTGCGCGGACTCGGCGTACTCCGGGCTGATGCCCAGCGTCTTGCAGATGCGCTGCGTGACGCTGGCCGCCACGGGGCTCCTGAGCTGCCCGAGATAGCAGGTGCGGCTGGTGCGGTACTCGGCGTCGGTGACCTTGCCGGCGACCGGCGAGGGCTTCAGGTGATGGCGAAGCAGCGCCGCGACCTGGTCGCAGAGCCTGGGGCTCAGGAAATCCTCGAGCACGTAGAGATCGAGCTTGTCGGTGTCGACCTTGCGCAGGTTCTTCGGCGGATTGCGCAGGATGGGCGGCGGCTGCAGCGGCTCGGTGGAGCGCACGATCTCGTGTGGATAGGCGTCGCCCATCTTCCCGCGCACGAACTCGATCGAGAATCCCTGCTGGAACAGGATGTCGGCGATCTCGCGGCGGCTGCAGCCGCGCGCGAGCTGCTCCTTCAGCCATTGGCGCGAGGCGGGGGTCCAGGGTGGTTCGAGCGGCATGGCGCGAAAGTGTCCGGATGAGCGGCTTGCATTGCAAGCGAGCCCGGCTCAAGCCGCCATCACCTCGTGCTCGTAATACGGCGCCTGCCGGTCCGCGAGGATCCGTTGCAACTCATCCAGCGAATGCCCCGCCGGCGACAGCCACGTGTCCAGGTTCTCCGGCTTGAGGTTGACGATCATGCGGTCGTGTCCCGCCGCGGCCACCTCCGCCGGCGGCTCGTCGGTGATCGCGGCGAACGACAACAACGGCGCGCCGCCTTGCGGATCGCGCCACTCGGCATACAGGCAGGCGATCAGCATGTCGCCCGCGGGCTTGGGGATGAAATGCAGCACTTCGTTCTTGCCATTCCGGTCCACGTTCTCGAAGAAGGACTCGACCAGCATCACCGCGTGCGAGATGCCGAACTGGTCGCGCCAGTACTTGCCCAGGCTGTCGCGCCGCGCGTTGTACAGGCCGGGCAGCTTGCGATCGATGAACGCCGCTTCGTTGGGCTTGCGACAGTGATAGCGCGCGAGGCGCAGCACGCGGCGGGCGCCATCCTGCACGACGATGGGCGCGTAGTGCATGGGGAAGATCCGCGCCTCGGCGGGATGCGGCTTCTCGGCTTTCAACCGCTCCAGCCGCGTCAGCGCCTTGTCGATCTTGTCGGCAGCGATGCGCCTGCTTTCGGTCGCGGCCTTGGTGACCTTGGACGCCAGCGTGCGCTCGGCATCGGCCAGGCGCTTCTTCTGCGCGAATACCTCGCGCTCGAGCTTGCTGGTCTCGGTGGCACGGTACTCGTCGATGTACGCCTTGATCTTTTTCTCGGCGTCGGACCCGGGAGCGTCGAACCAGCGTTCCACCGCGCGCGGAATGCGGATGCTGCTGTCCGATACGCGCGCGCCGAATATTTCCACGAACTGATCCATGTCCATCTGGCAGCCGGTTTCGCGGATGTAGCGGGCGAGGGCGGCCTGGAGCTGGGCGGAGTAGCACATGCGCGCCATTGTGGGACCGCGGCAGCGTCGCATCCAGTAGCCGCGTGCGCCGCGCACTGAATGGACGATCCTGTCGCCGATCGGCGATCTTTCGCCGCATGAAGACCCTCGAACTTTCCGACGACGAGCTGCAGGACGCGGCCCAGGCCGCGCGCATCGCCAGTGTCCAGGCCGAGAAGGACTCGGACCGGCAATCCAACCCGCAGGTAAAAGCGCTTTTCGACGGCAGCGCGCGCCGCTGGCGCGAACTGGCGAACAAGTTCGAGCGCGCCCGGCTGGCGCGATGCAGTTCATCCCGGTGAGCGCGAGGCGGCGCGGCGGCCGCGGCGACCGGGATGGATCAAAATCGGACCTGGCCGCGGTGTGCGGGTCGCGCTCCGCCGGGAACCGGTGCATGCTCCGCGCATGGAGGCGGTCCGAAAATGAACCCTCGCAACACCCCGGTCGACCTGCTGTTCGTGGTCGCGCCCAACTCACTGCTGCTCGACATCGCCGGTCCCGCGGAAGCCTTCCGCATGGCGAACCTGTGGCTCACCGATCACAAGCAGCCGCCACATTTCCGGCTGCGGTTTGCCGCGCCGGCCGCGAACTCGATGACCTCGGTGGGCCTGGCGCTCGCCAGCCTCGAGCCGCTGCCCAAGACGCTCGGCCCCTCGACCTGGGTGGTGATCGTCGGTCAACCCACCGTGCACGCGCGCCAGCTCACGCCGGCGATCAACGGCATCGCGCACTGGCTGCGCCGCGTGGTGCGCGAGCCGCTGCTCGCGCCCGGCACGCGCAATCGACTGGTGACCGTGTGCTCCGGCGCGCTGATCGCGGCGCGCGCCGGGCTGATGGACGAGCGGTTGTGCACCACGCACCACGACATGCTCGGCAACCTGCGCTCGATCGCGCCGCGCGCCCGGGTCATGGAGAACCGCGTGTTCGTGATCGACGGACCGGTGGCTTCGAGCGCCGGCGTCACCGCCGGCATCGACCTCACGCTGCAGCTCATCGCCGATGAGTGTGGCGAGGCGCTGGCCGCTGCCGTGGCCGAGGACATGGTGGTGTACCTGCGCCGTTCGCAGCGTGACCCGGAGTTGTCACCGTTCCTGGTCAACCGGCGGCACGAGCACTCGGCCGTGCACCGCGTGCAGGCCGCGGTGAGCGGCGACCCCGAGCACGACTGGAACATGCCGGAAATGGCGCGCCTGGGCCACGTCACCGAGCGGCACCTGCTGCGCCTGTTCATCCGCCACGCCGGGGTATCGCCGCTGCAGTTCCTGCGCACCGTGCGGCTCGAGCGCGCCCGGCAACTCATCGAGCGCGGCACCGGCATCGGCCGCGCGGCGCAGGAGGCCGGGTTCCGCTCGGCGCTGCACATGCGCCGGGCCTGGATGCGCCAGTGGGGCGGCTCGCCCAGCGATGCGCTCGGCGGCAACGCCTAGCTACCGGCCTTGCGCACGTAGACGTTGCCGTTGAACGAGCGCAGCTCGAACTCCGGGCCGCCGCCGTTGATGGAACCGCCGATCACCTTGCCGATTTCCCGCAGGGTGCGGCCGCCCGGCTCCTTCGACTCCTTGAGCTCGACCGCCTGCTGGGTGAAGTCGAAGTCGGTGAACAACTGGCCCTGGTCGCTGCGCAGGCGCAGGTTCGCCCGCGTGGTCGGCGGCAGCGAGACGTCCACGGCGCCGTTCAGCGTGGTGAAGGCCATGGGCTTGCCGGGCGTGACGCGCGTGAACGTCACGCGCACCTCGCCGTTGGTGGTGTGGGCGACCACCGAACCGCCGATGCGCGAGAGCAGGATCGCGCCATTGACGTGGGAGATCTCGTGCTCGCCGTCGACGCCGTCGACCTCGATCCGGCCGTTGTTGATGGTGGAGAGGTCCAGGTCCATGCGCGCCGGCACCTCGATGATCATGTCGCATGCCCGGCGCGGATCGTTCGACGACACCTCGACGCGGTTGTTCTCCTCCTCGACGGTGAATGCCAGCGGCTGCGCGATCTGGCGCAGGCCCGCGGACGGCGACTTCCCGTCGTGGTGGTCATCGCGGTCGTCATCGCGATCATCATCGCCGTCGTCGTCATGACCGGCGCGCGCGCGCGGACGGACCTCGATCGACACGTCCTTGCGGTTGCTGCCTTTGACGATGATGGAGCCGTGGATGAGGTTCACGTGCAGGGCGCCGGCTCGCGCCGGATCGCTGAGCGGGACCGTGACGTGCTGCGTCGCGCCGGGAATCGTTGCCGTCGCGCCCGGTGCGGCGGTGGCGGTGGCGGACGCCGGCCTGGGAGCGGCGGCCGGCTTCGCCGGGGCCGCGCCGGCGGCGGCGCCGAGCGCCAGCGATGCGATCGCGAGCAGGGAGCAGGAAAGCTTCTTCATGTGCGTGGGTCTCGTTCAGTGGGCCGCGCGCAGCACGCGCACGTCGCCGTTGAGGGTATCGAGGGTCATCCGCGGGCCACCGTTGCCGATGCGCACCCGCGCGAAGGAGTTGGATTGGTAGATAGTCCGGGCGCCCTTGCGCTCCGCGGCGATGGGCTGCGGCGCGGTGAGCGCCTGCGAATCGAAGTCGGTGTACAGGCCGCCGTTGAAGGTCTTCATGTTCACGTCGGCGGCGAAGTCGGCCGGCAGCGTGAGCACGATGCTGCCGTTGATGGTCTTGAACACCGAGTCCGCGCGCGGTGCCGCCGCGAACGAACCCTTGACGCCACCGTTGACCGTGATCGCCTCGCCGGAGCCGCCCATGTCCGCGAAACTGATCGGCCCGTTGACGCTGTGCAGCTCGAAATCCGCGCGCGTGCCGCTGACGTCGACGTGCCCGTCGTTGATGGTGCAGACCACGAGGCGGGTATCGCGCGGCACCTTGATGACGAAGTCGTAGCGCACCTGGTAGTCGGGCCAGTCGTGGCCGGGCCTGCGGCGGGGGTGTTCCTCGCCGCAGGTCTCGCCGTCCTCGTAGCGCGCGATGGCCTTGATGGTGGCCGCGCCGTCGGCGACCTCGAAGGTGACCTCGCGCTGCGCGGCGGCGAAGTCCGCGTCGGTTTCCGCGGCGGTGGTGCGCGTGGTCGTCATGATCACGTCCCTGCCGTCATGGGCCTCGATGCGTACGTTGCCGGAGATCGTGCGCACCTCGAGGGTGTGCGGACCCGGGCCCGAGAAGTGCAGGGTGCGCTGCACGGGCGGGTCCTTCTTCACGATGTCGGCGCGCGCGGCGCCGGGCGCCGCCGCGAGCCAGGCGGTCACCGCCGCCCACAACAAGATGTTCCGCATGTTCAAACTCCGAGATGTTCGAGTCCCCACGCGGCTCGCGTGCGGATGGTCTGGTCCTGCTGGGCGTCGTCGGAGATGCGGCGCAGGGCCGTGACGGCCTCGCGATCCTGCGTCTCCACCACGAAATCGATGAGCGCCATCTGCACCAGTGGTACGCGCTGCGTCTGCAGGACATCGAGGGCCGCGCGGCGCACGTCGTCGCGTTCCGCGAAACGCTTGAGCGCATCGATGCTGGCCAGGCGCACGTTCACGTTGGCGTCGTGGCGCAGCGTGTCGATGAGGGCCGTGACCACTTCTTCGCTCGGGCCTTCGAGCCGCGTGCTCCAACCGACGCCCTTGAGGCGCTCGCTCGCCGACTGCTGCTGCATGAGCGACAGCGCCACCATGTGGCGCAGGTCGCGCAGCTCCTCGCGCAGCGCCACTACGTCGGGCGAGGCCGGGGCGGGCGCGTTGGCGCGACCGATCAGCAGGCCTGCCAGCAGCGCAACGCCGGCGACGCTGGCCGCCATCAACCACTGGGTGCGCGCCAGGGCGCGCGGCGCGTGACGCGCCGGTTCCTGCTCGCGCTGGATGGCGGCCTCGAGCCGGGTGCGCAGGGCGCGCGAATCGGGAGCGGGCGCTGGAATGCGCTCGAGCGCCTGCCAGAGCAGTTCCAGTCCTTCGGTCTGCCGGCGGCAATCCGCGCACCCCTCGACATGCTGGCGCAGCGCCGCGCGCTCGGCCTCGCCGAGCGTGCCGGCCAGCTGGTCCGCGATGCGCGCGGACACTTCTTCACATCGCATGCGTGCTGTTCTCCAGTGCCATGAACCGGTCGCGCAGTTCCTTCAACGCCCGATGCACGCGCACCTTGATCGTGCCGACATCGACGCCGTGGAGCTCCGCGATCGTCTCGTATTTCAATTCGCTGAAACGCGCCAGCACGATGAGCTCGCGCTTGTCGGGCCGCAGGCTGAGCAAGGCGCGCTGCAGCCGCTGCGCGTCGCTGGCGCTCTCGACCACGCGCTCGGGGCCGGCGGATTCGTCTTCGCCGTCGAGCTCGTCGGACCAGCTGCTGGTCGGGTGCAGCTTGCGGTAGTGGTCGGCGCGCGCATTGCAGGCGATGCGGAACAGCCAGGGCAGGAAGCCCGACTCGCCCCGATAGGTGGTCCGGAACTTGAGCACCCGCTCGAATACGTCCTGCACGAGGTCCTCCGCCACGGCCTTCTGGCCGGTGGTCCGCACGAGAAAGTCGAAGACCGCCCGATGATGGCGATCGAACAGGTGGCCGAGCTGGGAAAGATTCCCCTCGCGCACGGCCTGCATGAGCGCCTCGTCGGTCTGGTTCATTCGAGGGGATTACGCCGGGCGGGGGGAAAGGTTACAAACCGGGACCGAGTTTGCCCGATCGGCCGGGGCGCATTGCAACCCGGCGGGCGGCTGGCCCGTCTCAACACCAGTTCGCCATCCGTGAAGGGAGTTCCCATGCGCCGTTACCTTGCCATCGCCACCGTCCTGATCGCCGCCGGAACCGCGCAAGCGGCTGAAAAGACGCTGGATCGCACCTTCAACGTCTCGCCCGGCGGCACCCTGTTCGTCGACGCCGATGGCGGCGATGTCCGCGTGTCGGCCGGCGACACCAACCAGGTCAAGGTCCACATGGTGTTCCACGGTTCGGAAAAGGACGCCGCCAACACCGTGCTCGATGCAGCGCAGAAGGACGGCGGCGTGAGCGTGACCATGAAGCGCGAGAGCCATGGCTGGTTCTCGTGGGGTTCGAGCGGTGACCAACTGATCGAGGTCACCGTGCCGAAGAACTACAGCGTCAATGCCAAGACCGGCGGCGGCAGCGTCGACCTGCGCGACACCATCGGCGCCGCCACGCTGCGCACCTCGGGCGGCGACGTGTCCGCGAAGAACGTCACCGGCAACCTCGAGCTGCGCACCTCGGGCGGCACGATCCAGACGGATTCGATCAAGGGCGACGTCGATGCCGACACCTCGGGCGGCGACGTCCGGTTGCAGCGCGTGGACGGCAGGATCCGGGCGAACACCAGCGGCGGCAGCGTGCGCGTGAGCCTGGCGGGCGCGAACCGCGGCATCAATGCGACCACGTCGGGCGGCGACATCGAAGTGCGCCTGCCGAAAGGCACCCAGGGCACCGTCGAGGCGAGCACCAGCGGCGGTGACATCGAGACCGAGATCCCGATCACCACCACGACATTCAAGGAAGGGCGCATCGCCGGGACGCTCAACGGCGGCGGCGAGCTGATCCGCGCGCACACCTCGGGCGGCAGCATCCGGCTGCGCGAAGACAACTGAGCCGGCGCGGCACGGCGCCGTGTCGCACGTGCCGAAGCCTGGCCTCGAAGTCCGCGCGTCAGGCGAGGGCGGCGACCAGAGCGTCGATGTCCGCGGGCTTGGTGAAGTGCGCGTCGAAACCGGCGTCCTGCGCGCGGTTGCGGTCCTCGAGCTGTCCCCAGCCGCTGAGCGCGATCAGCGTGACCTTGTCGTGGGTGGCATCGGCGCGGATACGGCGCGCCAGCTCGAAGCCATCGACCTCCGGCATGCCGAGGTCGGCAATGACCACGGCCTGCGAGTGCGGCGGCAGCGCATCGATCACGTCCTTGGCGCTGTAGGCGGTCTGCACGCTCGCGCCGTGCTGGCGCAGCGCCATCGACAGCGTGTCCGCAGCGTCGCGATTGTCGTCCACCACGATGACCTGGCGCGAGAGCGTGGGGCTCTCCTGCGCGACGTGGCCGCCGGCGGCCTCGTGCAGCGCGTGCGTCGCGATGGGTAGATAGACCGAGAAGCGGCTGCCGGTGCCGGGGCCGGCGCTGTAGGCGGTGACGCGCCCCGAATGCAGCCCCACCAGGCTGCGCACCAGCGTGAGGCCGATGCCGAGGCCGCCCTGGGCGCGCGTGTTAGCGTCACGCACCTGGGTGAAGATGTCGAACACCGAAGCCAGCATCGGCGGATCGATGCCGATGCCATTGTCCTGCACCGTCACCTCGACTTCCGAATCGAGAACGCGCGCGGTGAGGTGGATGCGCCCGCCCTCGTCGGTGTACTTGGCCGCGTTGTTGAGCAGGTTGGCGAACACCTGGCCCAGGCGCACCACGTCGCCATGGATGTGCACCGGCTCGGCCGGCAGCTCCACGATCAGTTCGTGACGGGCCGCATCGATCAGCGGCCGGCTGGTCTCGATGGCGCCGCGCAATACCGAGGCGAGGTCGAGATCCTCCAGGTGCAGTGCCACCTTGCCGCGCGTGATGCGCGACACCTCGAGCAGGTCGTCGACCAGCCGCACCATCTGCCGCAGCTGGCGATCGACGATGTCGTGCAGCGGCGCGAGCGAGGGATCGGGCGTGCGACGCCGCAGCACGTGCAGCGCATTGCGGATGGGCGCGAGCGGATTGCGCAGCTCGTGCGCCAGGGTAGCGAGGAACTCGTCCTTGCGCGCGTGCGCCTCGCGCAGCTGATGTTCGCTCGCGCTCAGGTCTTCGGCGGCGCGCTCGAGCGCCTGCAGCTGCGCGCGGCTTTCGTATTGCCGGCGCCGCGCGCGCAGGGCGTACTCGGTCGCGCTCAGCAACGCGGCTACGCGCATCGGGCGCTCGAGCAGGGTCACGTTGCCGATGGCGCGCGCGGCCGCGTGGAGGCCCTGCAAGTCGGCGCTTCGCCCGATCAGCAGCATGATGGGCAGGTCCGACCAGGCGGGCTGCGCCTGCAGCAGTTCCTGCAGGCGACGTGCGCCCGCCGGATCCAGCGCCTCTTCCGACAGGAGGATGGCGGCCGCGCCGGCGTGGATTTCATGTTCGAGCTCGAGCCAGCTGTTGCAGATACGCGTGGCAAGATTGGCCTGGCGCAATGACGACGCCACCAGTTCCGAGTCGCGGCCGGTGGGCGTCAGGATCAGGATGCGTTCTTCGAGGTTCATGCCATCGGCTTGTCGTCCAGCGGAATCGGCACGCCGGTGAGCACACCGCGGAAACGGCGCAACGGCTCGCCGATCTGGATGCCCTCGCTGGTGAAGCGATAGTCCCGGATCGTGCGCTCGTGCGCCCCGCCGCGCTTCTTCACGATGGAAATCGCCTGCCGCACCTCGCCGTGCGCTTCGTAGAAGCGCAGCAGGATGACTGCGTCCGCGAGATAACTGGTATCGACCGGGGTTTTCATGGCGCCGCCGACGAGTCCCTGGTGCGCGCCCACCAACAACGTCGCGGCGCCGAGCTGCCCGAGGTACGACAGCAACTCGTGCAGCTGAATGGTGAGGAAGCGCTCCTCCGGCGCCGCATTCAGGTAGCCATTGAGACTGTCGATGACGATCACGCGCGCGCCGTCGCGCTCCACCGCGCGCCGCAGTGAGTGGGCGAACTCCCCCGGCGTCAGCTCGGCCGGGTCGATCGGCTGTACCGTCACCGCCCCGGATTCAACGTGGCGTTGCAGACCGATTCCCATGCCTTGTGTGCGCGCCAGCAGGGTCGGCACCGACTCGTCGAAGATGAACATCGCGCCCTTGAGGCCCCGATCCGCCGCCGACGCGACGAATTGCGCCGCCAGCGTGGATTTTCCGGTTCCCGGCGCGCCGACGATCAGCGTACTGGTGCCGGTTTCGAGCCCGCCGCCCAACAAGGTGTCGAGCGCCGGCACGCCTCCCGAGATGCGCGAGGTCTCATGGCTACGCCGATGTTCCGCCGCCACGAGCCGTGGGAACACCTCCAGCCCGCCGGTGCGGATCGCATAGTCGTGGAAGCCGCCGCGAAAGATCTTGCCGCGATACTTCACCACGCGCACCCGGCGTCGATCGCTGCCGTACTCGGGCACCATCTGCTCCAGCGACAGCACGCCATGCGCGATGCTCTGCACCTGCAGATCGCGATCCGTGGCCGTCAGGTCATCGAGCAGCAGCACCGTGCACTTGCGGCCGGCGAAGAATTGCTTGAGCGCGAGGATCTGGCGCCGGTAGCGCAGTGGGTTTCCGGCGAGCAGCCGCAATTCGGACAGCGAATCGAACACCACGCGCCGCGGCTTCAGTGTCTCGACGTCCTGCAGGATCTGCTTGGTGGTTTCCGTGAGTTCCACTTCCGAGGGATGGAACACCGTGTACTGGTCGTCCGGCGCGAGCGAGCGCTCGGAGGGAATGAGTTCGCGAATGCGGATTCCCTCGAGCTGCCAGTGGTGCGACAGCGCGATTTCGCGCAGCTCCTCCTCGGACTCGGACAAGGTCACGTACAGCGTGGACTCGCTGTTGCGTGCGCCCGCGGCCAGGAATTGCATGCCGAGCGTGGTCTTGCCGGACCCGGGCACGCCCTCGCAGAGATACATCCGGTTGGGCGTGAAACCACCGTTGAGAACGTCGTCGAGACCGGCGATCCCGGTGGAGAGTGGCGTCGACATGCGGCCTCCATGGCCGGGGAGAAGGCGGGGAGTATAGGGCGGTGCCGTCGAACACTGTCGCGCGCCGCTGTAGGACAAAGGCTCTGTCGGACGGCCCACGAGCTTCGAGGAAATGCGAGCTGTGAGGCGGTGTCGCCCGGTGGGTGGACGTTCGAGCAGGGTGGTTAGAGTGGCTCCCTGGGTTGGACTCGAACCAACGACCAACGGATTAACAGTCCGACGCTCTACCGACTGAGCTACCAGGGAACCGAGAGCCTCTGAAGAGGGCGCGCATTCTGGAGGCGCGCCCGCCGGACGTCAAGCAATCCTTGGAGATCAGCGACTTAGGACCAAAAAAGCTTGACGGAGTCGGTCGGGGTTTGGCTGGTTCTTGCCGAGTTTGTCCCGTGGCGAGGCCCCGGCCGGCGCGCGAAAGCGCCGGCCGGAGTCAGGTCATCATTGACCTCGATGTCGCCAACCGAGTCGCGCCGCCTGGGCATGCCCACGCGGATCACCGAACCAGCCGCGATGGTCGCCACCATCGATTCTTCCTTGCGAGCTGCCGCGGCCGCGTCCGCCGCCGTTGTCGTCGT
>DASSRK010000086.1:0-36175 GCA_035701825.1 Steroidobacteraceae bacterium | reverse complement strand
GACCAGCTCGCGGAACTTCTTGTCCTCTTCCGCGTGCGCCTCGGCGTCCGACACCATGCGCTTGATCTCTTCCTCGGACAGGCCCGAAGACGCCTTGATGACGATCTTCTGCTCCTTGCCCGTGGACTTGTCCTTGGCGCCGACGTGCATGATGCCGTTGGCGTCGATGTCGAACGTCACCTCGATCTGCGGCATGCCGCGCGGCTGCGGCGGGATGTCGGTGAGGTCGAACTTGCCGAGCGACTTGTTGTCCGCGGCGCGATCGCGCTCGCCCTGCAGCACGTGGATGGTCACGGCGCTCTGGCCGTCATCCGCGGTCGAGAAGGTCTGCGAGGTCTTGGTCGGGATCGTCGTGTTCTTCTCGATGAGCTTGGTCATGATGCCGCCGAGCGTCTCGATGCCGAGCGACAGCGGGGTCACGTCGAGCAACAGCACGTCCTTCACTTCACCCGCGAGCACGCCGCCCTGGATGGCCGCGCCGACGGCGACGGCTTCGTCCGGGTTCACGTCCTTGCGCGGCTCCTTGCCGAAGAAGTCCTTCACGTACTTCTGCACCAGCGGCATGCGGGTCTGGCCACCGACGAGAATGACCTCCGCGATGTCCTGGGTGCCGACACCGGCGTCCTTGAGCGCCGTGCGGCACGGCTCGATGGTGCGCTTGACGAGGTCTTCGACCAGCGCTTCGAGCTTGGCGCGCGTCAGCTTGATGTTGAGGTGCTTCGGGCCCGATGCGTCCGCCGTGATGTACGGCAGGTTCACGTCGGTCTGCTGGCTCGAGGACAGCTCGATCTTGGCCTTTTCGGCGGCCTCTTTCAGGCGCTGCACGGCCAGCGGGTCCTTGCGCACGTCGACGCCGGACTCCTTGAGGAATTCTTCCGCGAGGAAATTGATGACGCGCAGGTCGAAGTCCTCGCCACCGAGGAAGGTGTCACCGTTGGTCGACAACACTTCGAACTGCCGCTCGCCGTCGATCTCGGCGATTTCGATCACCGAGATGTCGAAGGTACCGCCACCGAGGTCGTACACGGCGATCTTGCGATCCTTGCCGGACTTGTCGAGGCCATAGGCGAGCGCAGCCGCGGTCGGCTCGTTGATGATGCGCTTCACCTCGAGGCCGGCGATGCGGCCGGCGTCCTTGGTCGCCTGGCGCTGCGAGTCGTTGAAGTACGCGGGAACCGTGATGACCGCTTCGGTCACCGGCTCGCCGAGGAAGTCCTCGGCGGTCTTCTTCATCTTCATGAGCACGCGCGCGGAAATCTCCGGCGGCGCCTTCTTCTCGCCCTGGGCTTCGACCCAGGCGTCGCCGTTGTCGGCCTTGACGATCTTGTAGGACACCATGTTGATGTCCTTCTGCACCACGTCGTCCTGGAACTTGCGGCCGATGAGGCGCTTGACGGCGAACAGCGTGTTCTGCGGATTGGTGACGGCCTGGCGCTTGGCGGACTGGCCCACCAGCACTTCGTTGTCCTTGGTGAACGCGACGATGGACGGCGTGGTGCGATCGCCCTCGCTGTTCTCGATCACGCGCGGCTTGCCGCCTTCCATGATCGCGACGCAGGAATTGGTGGTTCCCAGATCGATGCCGATTACCTTAGCCATACAGAACTCCACTATTTATTCGGATCCAATACCGTGACCCCCTCTTTGGAGGTAGGGCGGTTTGTTTCAAGGAAAATATTGTCTCTTCGATCAGCTCTTCGGGGCTGACACGATCACGCGCGCCGGTCGCAGCAGCCGCCCGTTGAGCGCGTAGCCGCGCTGGATCACCGACAACACCGTGTTCGGCGCCGCGTCGCTCGGCTGCGTCATCATGGCTTCGTGCTGCTCCGGATTGAACGCGGCACCCTCCGGATTGATTTCTTCGATCTGCGCCTTCTCGAAGGCCTTGGCGAGCAGCCGCAGGGTCGCCTTCTTGCCCTCGACGAGGCTCGCGACATCGGCCTTGTCGGTGTTGGCCAACCCGAGTTCCAGCGAGTCCTTCACTTCGATCAGGTCCTGGGCGAATTTTTCGATCGCGAATTGGCGCGTGCTTTCCAGGTCCTTGGCGGCGCGCTTGCGGATGTTGTCCATCTCGGCGACTGCGCGCATGTACTGATCCCAGAACCCCTTGGCCCGATCCTCGGCGGCGGCCAGCTCGTTGCGGAGCCGTTCGAGCTCCACCAGCTGCACGGCGGTCTCCGGGAGCACCTCGGTTTTCTCATCCGATCCCGGGGCAGAGGACATGTTGGACGACTCGGGCATCAAGGACCTCAATAAAAACAGTAGCTTGGTTCAAGACGGGCAAAAACGCTGGCGGCGATGTTGGGATGGTTCCCCGCGAATCAAGGGCGCGTCGCGCCCGGACTGCAGCCGAGCGGGATCAGCGGCGCGCGAGGGCTGCGCCCAGGATCTTGGCGGTGACGTCGACGATGGGGATGACGCGCTCGTACGCCATGCGGGTGGGGCCTATGACCCCGATGACGCCGACGACTTCGTTGTCGGCGCTGTAGGGTGCGGTGACCATGCTGACGTCGTCGAGGATGCGATAGCCGGATTCCTGCCCGATGAAGATCTGCACGCCATCGGCGCGCAGGCTGTGATCGAGCAGGTTGAGGATGTCGCGCTTCTCGTTGAACGCCTCGAACAGGCGCCGCAGCTTGTCCACCGAGGAGAGCTCCCCGGCGCCCATGAGGTTGGTCTCGCCGGCAAGCACGTAGTCCATGCGGTTCGGCTCGTCCGGCGTGAACACCCGCTCGGCGACCTGGATGGCGTCTTTCATCAACGCGTTCATGGTCTCGCGCGCGTCCTGCATCTCCTTGAGGATTTCCGCGCGCACCTGCTGCAGCGTCTTGCCGCGGCAACGCTCGGTGAGGAAGGTCGCGGCGCGCCGCAGTTCGTCGGAACTGTGATAGCGCTCGAGGTGGATGATGCGGTTCTGAACTTCGCGGTCGTTGAAGACCAGGATGACCAGCGCACGATTGTCGGACAGCCCCACGAACTCGATCTGCGTGATCGAGGCCTGTTGCGCACGCGGCAGGGTCACGACACCCGCGAGCCGGGTCACGTTCGACAGCAGCTGGGAGGCGGCGGCGACCAGCGCCTTCGGATCGTCGGGGGCGGAATCGAGCTGGCGGCGCAGCTCGGTGAACACGGGGTCGTCCTCGATGGGCGAGCGCGCCTTGAGCAGCGAGTCGACGAAGAACCGGTAGCCCTTGTCGGTCGGGATACGTCCCGCCGATGTGTGCGGTGAGCTAACAAACCCGAGCTGCTCCAGGTCCGCGACGATGTTGCGGATGGTGGCGGACGACAGCGCCAATCCCGATTCGCGCGACAGCGCGCGTGAACCTACCGGCTGGCCGTCGCGGATATAGCTGCCGACCAGCACCTTCAGGAGCACCTGTTCGCGCTCGGAAAGCGATTCGTCGGGAGTCTCGGGCTGCACGGCGAAAACGTACCTAAGCGGCAATCTCGGCGTCAAGAAAGCGTGGTTGCGCGCCAATGCGCACTTTCCGATGTGATTCAGTGCATTGGCCCTGTGTACGGCCCATGCTACAAAGCCACATGGCTCTACCGGCGCTAGCTTGCGCGCTCATAGGCCGATTCAGCGATGCGCGTGTCGCCGAATCTGCGCTGACGCTCCTCCCGCACCTCAGGAAGCGCGGCGTCAAGGCGTTGCTGCCGGAACACGACCCCCTCGATGTTTCGCCCGAGCTGGCCACCCGTGTCCCCGAGGAGGCCATCGCCGACCAGGCCAACCTGGTCATCGCCATCGGCGGCGACGGCACCCTGCTCTATGCCGCGCGGCTCGTCGCCCACAAGGGCGTGCCGCTGATCGGCATCAACCGGGGCCGGCTCGGTTTCCTCACCGACGTGCTGCCGCAGGACATGTTGGCCTCGGTCGACGCCGCGATCGAAGGTCGGTGCGAGCGCGACGAGCGCGCGCTGCTCGAGGCACGCCTGATCAGCGCCGGGGGAGCGACCACGCAGGCGCTGGCGCTCAATGACGTGGTGCTGCAGAAGTGGGAAACCGGCCGCATGCTGGATTTCGAAACCTGGATCGACGGCGCCTACGTCAACTCCCATGGCGGCGACGGCCTGGTGGTCGCGAGCTCGACCGGTTCCACGGCCTATGCGCTGTCCTGCGGCGGACCGATCGTGGCGCCGCACCTGGACGCGCTGGTGGTGGCGCCCATCTGCCCGCACACGCTGTCCGATCGGCCCATCGTGGTGTCGGGCCGCTCGGTCATCGCCGTGAAGCTCATCGACCGCCCGGACACGCGCGCGCAGGTGACCTGCGATGGTGTCTCGCTGGGCGAGCTCGCGGCCGGCGACCGGCTGGAGGTGCACCCGACTTCGCGCCGGATCACGCTGCTGCATCCCAATCGATTCGAGTACTACCGGCTGCTGCGTTCCAAGCTCCATTGGGGCCGCGGCAGTTTCAACCCATCCGAGTGAGCCATGCTGACCCACCTGCAGATCCGTGACTTCGCCATCATCGATCTCATCGAGCTCGAGGTGCGCGCGGGACTCACCGTGCTCACCGGTGAAACCGGCGCAGGCAAATCCATCGTGGTCGATGCGCTGGCGTTGCTCGCCGGCGGCAAGGGAGGCGCCGAGGTGGTGCGCGCCGGCGCCGAGCGCGCCGAGCTCTCCGCCACCTTCGACATCAGCGACAGCCCCCAGGAACTGCGCGACCTGCTGGCCGAGCAATCGGTCGAAGCCGGGGACGAGCTCACCGTGCGCCGGGTTATCGCCGCCGACGGCCGTTCGCGCGGCTATCTCAACGGCGTCTCGGTGCCACTCACGCTGCTGCGCGACGTCGGCGCGCTCATCGTCGACATCCATGGCCAGCATGAATTCCAGTCGCTGACGCGCCCGAGCGCGCAGCGCGAGCTGCTGGATGACTTCGGCAAGAATCTCGAGCTCGCGGCCAGCGTGCGCGAAGCGCACAAGATCTGGATCGCGCTGGTCAACAGGACCATCGAGCTCGAGGGCAAGGCGCGCGACCGCGACTCGCGTATCGAGATGCTTCGCTTCCAGGTCAACGAGCTCAAGGCGCTCGACCTCAAGCCGAACGAGATCCCGGCGCTCACCGAAGAACGCACGCGCCACTCCAATCGTGGCCGGCTCGCCGAGGCGGCGCAGGCCGCCGTCGGACTGCTATACGACTCGGACGAAGGCAACGCGCACGCCACTGCTTCACGCGCGCTGGCTGGCATCAAGACACTTTCGGGCGTCGACCCGCGCCTGGCGAAGGTCGTGCCGATGGTCGATGAGGCCACCATCCAGATCCGCGAAGCCGCGCGCGAATTGTCGCGCTACCTGGAGTCGCTCGACATCGATCCGGCGCGCCAGGAAGAAGTGGAACGGCGACTCGCGGCCATCGAGGAGCTCAGCCGCAAGCATCGCGTGCCCTCCGCCGAGCTCAGCGCGCGCGCCGCGCAGCTCGAGAACGAGCTGGCCGAACTCGATAGCGCCGACAACAATCTCAGCGCACTCAAGAAGCAGCAGGCCGAGGCACTCGAGGTCTACCGCAAGTTCGCGTCACAACTCTCCGCCGGGCGCCAGACCGCGGCTCGCGCGCTGATGAAAGACGTGACCGCCCGGATGCAGACGCTGGGCATGGCGGGCGGCGGCTTCCTCATCGACGTCACGCAACCGGGTGGCGAGCCCACCGCCAATGGATTCGACGCGGTGGAATTTCGCGTCAAGACCAACCCGGGCCAGCCGCCGCGGCCGCTGGCCAAGGTCGCCTCGGGTGGTGAGCTGTCGCGTCTGTCGCTGGCGGTGCAGGTGGCATGCTCCGCGAAGGACGTGCGCTGCATGGTGTTCGACGAGGTGGATTCGGGCGTCGGCGGCGCGGTGGCGGAGATCGTCGGCCGCGAACTCAAGGCACTGGGATTCTCGGGCCAGGCCATCTGCGTGACGCACCTGCCCCAGGTGGCTAGCCAGGGACACCACCACTTGCGGGTCACCAAGCTGACCGACGGCAAGACCACGCGCACCACCCTCTCGGAGCTGACCATGGACGAACGCGCCGAGGAACTTGCCCGCATGCTCGGTGGGCTCGAAGTGACTGGAAAGGCGCGCGAACACGCGCGCGAAATGTTGCAGCTCGCCGGCAATCCCGACCCGAAGGCGCGCTCCACCAAGCGCAAGGCCTGAGCGCGAGAACCCGGCAGGATGTCCTGGCCGCGGTGCGCGGCTTCAGCTGTGCTTGATCGCCTTCTGGCCGGCCTTGTAGGACGGGCAGCCGGGCTTGCGGCAATGCCCGTACAAGGTCATCGCGTGATCGCGCAGCTCGTAGCCGAGGCGCTGGGCGATCGCTTCCTGGCGCTCTTCGATGGATTCGTCGACGAACTCTTCGACCCGGCCGCAGTCAAGACACACGATATGGTCGTGATGGGTGCCCTGGTTGAGCTCGAACACCGCCATGCCGTCTTCGAAATGATGCCGCGACACGAGGCCCGCGGCCTGGAACTGCGTGAGCACGCGGTACACGGTCGCGAGACCGATGTCCTCGTTGGACTCGATCAATCGCTTGTATATGCCCTCGGCGGACATGTGGCGGGTCGGACTGCCCTCGAGGATCTCGAGGATCTTCAGTCTCGGCCCCGTCACCTTGAGTCCCGCCTTGCGCAGGTCCTTGCTTTCCAAGCCAGCAGTCTCCCAAAAACGTTCGGGTATGATGCGCCACCATGAATCGCCTTGCACTACCAACCCTCCTGCTTTCCGTGGGCGCAATGCTGTCGTCCGGCTGCGTCTACAAGATGAGCATCCAGCAGGGCAATTACCTGGTTCCTGACTCGGTTGCGCAACTGAAGGAAGGCATGACGCGCAGCCAGGTGCGCTTCCTGCTCGGCACGCCGATGGTGCCGGACGCGTTCGACGATTCGCGTTGGGACTACTACTACTCGTTCACCTCGCAGAAGATCCGGCAGCCGCTCAAGCGTCGCCTGACCATCTACTTCGAGGACGAGCGCGTGTCGCGGTTCGAAAACCAGGGCGTGCCCACCCAGGCCGACCTGGCGCAGCTCGAGAAGGACCTGAAGCGCGCGATCGAAGACTCCAAGTTGAAGAAGCAACCGAACGCGCTCAAGCGCATGTTCTCGAAGGACAAGCCGCTGCCGGCGGAGACCACGAAGCCCGAACCCGGGCCTGGCGAGAGCGCGACTACACCGGCGGCGGAGCCCGCGCCCACGACGACTGCGCCCGCTCCGGGTGCTACGACCCCGAGCGGGACCGAGAGCTCCGAGCGGCCGCCCGATCCCGTGCCGCCCTCACAGCCTCTGCCCGCGCCCGCCGGGTCTCCTTCGGGTCCGCCCTGAGCGGGCGGTAGATCTCGATGCGGTCGCCGTCGCGCGGCACCGCATTGCGTTCGCACAGCTGACCGAAGATTCCCACGGCCGCGTCCCACGGCACCTCGGTCGCGCCGGATTGGATGCGGGCACGCTCCAGCGCGTCATCCACGGTGGCCGCATCGTCGAGCTCGACTTCCCAGCGCCATTGCCGTTCGGGCAACGCGAACGCGACCGTGCAGCGTTTCATTGACTAGCTACCCGCGGCTCCGGAATGGGTCTCGCGGGCGCGGCGCACGAAGGCATCGACCAGCGACGCGGCCGTGTCCTTGAACAGCGGCTCGAACAATGCGCCGCTGACCCGGTTGGAGAATTCGAAACGCATCTCGAGCTCCACGCGGCAGCCGATTTCGCCGAGCGGCGTCAGCGTCCAGAGTCCTTCGAGTACCCGGAACGGCCCCTCGACCAGCTGCATGAGCACGCGGCGGTCCGGTTCGAGCAGGTTGCGCGTGGTGAATTCGGCACGCAGGGGCCCGCGCCTGATGGTCAGCGTGGCCAGTACCTCTCCCGGCCTGGATTCGAGCACGCGCGCCGCCGTGCATCCGGGCACGAACTCCGGGTAGCGCTCGACGTCATTGATCAGCGCGTACATCCGCGCCGGCGGCTCGGACACCAGTGCCGAGCGTTTCACTTCTCGCATGACGCCAATCTAAATCAAGCCTCGCCCGCACGGGTAGAATCCCAGCCCGTGAGCAAGCCCGACAAGAAAGCCCCCCCACGCCTGATCGCCGAGAACCGCAAGGCGCGTTATGACTATTTCATCGAGGAACGCCTCGAGGCCGGTCTCGTGCTCGAAGGTTGGGAGGTGAAGTCGATGCGCGCCGGCAAGGCGCAGATCGCCGAGGGCTACGTCTATCTCAAGGATGGCGAGGCTTTCCTGTTCGGCGCGCTGGTCACGCCGCTCAACACCACCTCGACGCACGTGGTCGCCGATCCGAAACGCACGCGCAAACTGCTTTTGAACAAGTCCGAACTGTCGCGCCTGATCGGCAGCGTCGAGCGCAAGGGGTACACGCTGGTGCCGCTCGACTTGCACTGGAAGGATGGGCGCGCCAAGCTCGAGATAGGTCTCGCCAAGGGCAAGAAACAACACGACAAGCGCGCCACCGAGAAGGAGCGCGACTGGCAACGCGACAAGGCGCGCGTGCTGCGGCGAGGTTGATCGCGGCGATTCGGGAGGACGGCTGGATGAAATCGCGTACCACACGTGCCTGGACGGGCACACTCGTCTCGGCGGCGATCATATCCATGCGAGCCATTGGCGCGGCGCCGCCGGTCGAGGCGTATGGACAAGTCCCGGCCATTACCGACATCGACATCAATCCCGCCGGCACGCGGCTCGTGTGGATCGAGAACAGCGATACGCAGCGGCGCCTCGTGGTGTTCGATCTCGCCGGACACCGGGTCATGCGCGTGATGGCTTCGCCCGCCGAGACAGTACTGCGCTCCGCCGAATGGGCCGATGACGAGACACTGCTGGTCAGCGCCAGCGTGACCCACAGCTACGAGGGCCCGCAGCGCAATGCCATGGAATGGGGGCGCTGGTTTTCGATTCCGGCCGTGGGTGGCGAGCCGCGCATGTTGCTCATGCAAGGCGGGTTTCGCGAATACACGACCGGCGCAACACTCGTGCGGCGAAGTACCGCGAAGCCAGGAAAGATCTTCATGTCCACCTGGGACTGGAACGGCGCCTCGCAGGCCAAGCCAAGCGCCGGTCTCGTGAAACGCGGCCGACTCGATTCGGGCGAGGAATACAACCTGTACGAGGTCGACCTCAAGACCGGCAAGGGGAAGACCCTCGAGCACGGCGGGCCCTTCACCGAGCGCTGGACAGTCGATCCAAGTGGCGCGCACATCGTGCGCACGGACTGGAATCCGACACAGGAGAAATTCGTCCTGCAGGTCAAGGATGGCTCCAGCTGGCGAAGACTGTACGAAGCGGGTCGCTGCGGACACCTGGGTTCCGTCGTCATCACGCCCGATGGCTCTGCCGTCGTAGCGATCGGCACGCGCTGCAACGAGGAGCGCGCCAAGCTCTGGTCGATTCCGCTCGATGGCTCCCCGATGACAGTACTGGTCGAGGACGCAGCACTCGATGTCGATGACGTCTACACCGATGACTTCGACGACACGCTGCTGTACGCGCAGTTTGCGGGCGCGGGACACAAACGCCACTGGCTGGATGCAAACGCCGAGCGACGACGGAAAGGATTGATCCGCTCCTTCAATACCGACTGGGTTTCGATATACGGCCGCTCCGCCGACGGACAGAAGATCGTGGTCAATGTCGAGGGAGCCTCGCGACCGCCCGTGTTTCACATCGTCGATTACGGCGCGAAACGCGCCGATATCATCAACGAGGCTTACCCCAGGCTCGCGGGCATCACTCAAGGCACGGTGCGGGAATTCGAATACCAGGCGCGCGACAAGTACGCGCTGATGGCATATCTGACCTTGCCCGCCGATACCACCGCGAAGACTCTGCCGGTGGTGGTGCTGCCCCACGGCGGACCTGAGGCGCGCGACGATGGCGGATTCGACTGGATTGCGCAATTCCTCGCGTCGCGAGGCTACGCCGTGCTGCAGCCGCAGTTCCGCGGCTCTTCTGGCTTCGGCAAGGCGCACGCCGACGCGGGGCGACGCCAGTGGGGATTGCGCATGCAGGATGACGTCACCGACGGCGTGCGCGCACTCATCGACCAAGGCATCGCGGACCCCAGGCGCATATGCATTGCCGGCGCGAGCTACGGCGGATATTCGGCCCTTGCGGGTGCGGCTTTCACGCCCGAACTCTATGCCTGCGCAGTGAGCATTTCCGGCGTCTCGGATCTTCCATCGATGATCGGCTACGACACCAGGATGTCGATGGAAGAGTCCAGCTCGACCGACTATTGGCACGAGCACATCGGGCCGGCGACCGATCCCCAGGTCATCGCAAGATCGCCGGCACGCAGTGCCGCGACTTTTCGCGCGCCCGTCCTGCTCATACATGGCACGGAGGACACCGTGGTGCCTATCGAGCAATCGCGCCTGATGGCCCACGCGCTGCAGGCGAGCGGCAAACCTGTCGAGCTCATCGAGCTTCCCGGCGAGGATCACTGGCTTTCGCAAAGCGCCACGCGAATCCGCATGCTCACCGAGCTAGAGCGCTTCCTCGCGAAGTACCTGCCAGCCGAGTCCGCCGCCCAGGCGAAAAATTGACCGGCCGCGCGGATTTCTGACTGTCCTGCAGACGCGCGGCGGCGCGGCCTGTATGCTTCCGCGACCTTTACGGGGGCGACCGGTTTCGACGTGGGTTGCGAACCGTGAGAGGCGTACCGAGGGTGTAAGGACCTCGTAAATCCCTTTGCAAATCATAGTTGCCAACGACGACAACTACGCTCTGGCTGCCTAGTCGCAGCTGACCCCTGGACCAGCTGGTGCCTATGCCACTGAAACCAGGGTCGCGCTCATAGGATCGCGGTTCCGTGTGCTACGGGCGGAACCGTTAAGAGTCACCGTCGCTGGTCGGGCGTCTTCCCTGCTCTTCGGGTAGCGGCCGGCGAGAAAACAAAGAAGCAGCTACGTACGTAGAGCCTCACGTCTAGTGCTTGCGGACGCGGGTTCAATTGACGCGCGAGAGCGCAATGGTTGCCTTCGCTCGAAAGGGCGAAGTGAAGAACGGGGCTCATTCGGTGAACCCTTCTGCCACGAAAGTGGCATGGCAACGCCGAGCGGTGAGACGAGGCCAACTTGTCCTGCCGTGTAGAGACTCATGGACTGGCTGAGGCGCGCGAGCGCCGGAGCTGGCACCAGGATCGGGATCGGGAAGGAACGATCCGGATAACACGCCCCGCATCCGACGCGTCGCGAGAGCGACGAAGGATGAAGGCATAGTCCAGCCCTTCTTGAAAAAGAAGGAACAGCTGTCCCGCCGCCTCCACCATAAAGTGCACGCTTCCCGCAGAAATGCGGGAGGCGTGCTTTTCCCTGGCGGCTTTATCATGGCCGATGGGTTCCCCGCGACGATCGAAATCACTCAGTCCTGCGTGCGCCGCCTATATCGCCGGCCTCATCGATGGTGAAGGTGCGATCACGCTCAGCCGACTTCACGCCCTGGAAAATCGCCGTCTGGTAGTTAGCATCGCGAGCACGGAGCTGGCGCTGCTCGACTTCGTGCTCCGGAACTTTGGCGTCGGGAAGATCACGCGCAAGTGCACCTACTCCGCGGCGCATACACCATCGTTTTGCCATGCGGTTACGAGTAGACAGGCGCTATCGCTGTTACGAGAAGTATCGCCTCACCTGAGGTCGTACAAGCGAAGGCGCGCCGATCTCGCGCTCGCTCGATACCTGCTGTTGACACCGCGGAACGGCAAATACACGAAGGCACTTCGCAAAGATCGGGAGCAGTTTGAGCAAGCCTTTCTTTCGATCAGACCGGGCGCGCAAACCGCATGAATGCGATACCCTTGCGCGCGATGAAACGTCTCGCCGCACTGACGCTGTTCGCGTGGACCTTCTCAAACTACACGCTCGCCAGGGAAGCGGCCGTCGACGTGATATTCGTCGGCGACGTGATGTTGGCCGAGGAGCCGGGTGAATTGATCGCCAAGGGCGAAGACCCCTTCGCTCCCGTCGCGAAGCTCTTCGGCAAGCAGCGCTTGCGTGTCGCCAACCTCGAATGCGTGGTCGCCACCGGGGGAAAGGCCGAAGACAAGCCTTTCACCTTCCGCGCGGAGCCGCGCGTGATTCCAGTGCTCCAGAAATATTTCGATGGCGTGAGCGTCGCCAACAACCATTCCGGCGACTTCGGCAAGACGGCGCTCGCGGAGCAGTTCGACCTGCTCGATGCCGCCAGGCTGCCCTACTTCGGCGGCGGGCGCGACCTCGCCGCGGCTCACAAGCCCTGGATCGTCGAGCGGTCAGGCTTGCGCATAGCCTTTCTCGCCTACGTCGAGTTCAAGCCGCGTTCGTTTGAAGCGAGTGCCACGCGACCGGGGGTGGCGTGGAGCGGCGAAGACGAACAGGTGCTGCGCGACATCCGCGACGCCAAGGCGCAGGCGGACCTGGTCATACCCTTCATGCACTGGGGCTGGGAAGACGAAGGCTATCCCAGCGAGCGGCAAAAGGTCTTCGCGCGCCGCATGCTCGACGAAGGCGCGGCCATGGTGGTTGGCAGCCATCCGCATGTGACCCAGGGCGCCGATATCCACAACGGCAAACCCATCGTCTACAGCCTCGGGAATTTCCTGTTCAACGGCTTCGACATGCCGGCCACACTGACCGGATGGGCGCTCGAAGCGAAGCTGACCAAGGCCGGAGTCACGGAGTGGCGCACGCGCGTCGTGCGATTGGGAGATCACGGCGTCCCGCGACTCGATGACAAGACAGGCAGTCCCTGCGGTGACTCGAAGAGCGACGTGGTGCGCGAATGTCGGGGTGGCAAATGAAGGCCCTGATTTTGATCGCCATGCTCGGTGCCGCACCCGCGTTCGCGGACTCGGTCACCTGCCACATCATCTACGGCGGCGAGAACTTCACGGTGATCGCACAGCCGACGGGCGACCCATACCAGGTCAAGGGCGAGAAGATAGGCCGCTACTTCGAATTCAAGGCCAGCTACGTGACGTCACCAGCCGACCTTTCGGCACTCGGCATCTACGTGTACTCGACCGCGAGCGGCGAGTCGGTGCTCGTCCACCAGGTGAAATACCCGGTCACGGTGATGAATGCCACGAAGCCCTGGGGCTTCACCGGCTTCCACTACGTGTACGAACCGAGCAAGAGCAGCGAGATCCAGTACTGGTGCGAGAAGACGCCGTGACGTCGTTCAGCCCGCTCCGCCATCGTAGGTAGTCAGCGCGCTGTACAACTCCGGCCTGCGATCGCGGAACACGAACCAGTTGTTGCGCAGGTCGGCGATCTGCGCGAGGTCGAAAGTCGCCGTCAACACCGACTCGGTAACCTCATCCGCCTCGGCCACCTTGGCGCCGGTCGGGTCCGTGATGAAGCTCGATCCGTAGAAGCGGATGTAGACATTGTCCGGATCCTGCAGCGCCCGCTCGGTGCCGATGCGGTTGGACACCACCACCGGCGTGAGATTGGCCGCGGCATGTCCCTGCTGCGTGCGCTGCCAGTGATCGCGCGAATTCACCGGCAGCGCTGGTGGCGGCTCGCTGCCGATCGCCGTGGGATAGAACAGCAGCTCCGCGCCTTTGAGTGCCATGACGCGCGCACACTCCGGGAACCACTGGTCCCAGCAGATCGCGACGCCGATGCGCGCGAAACGGGTGTCGAACACCATGAAGCCCGTGTCGCCGGGGCTGAAGTAGTTCTTCTCCTGGTATCCCGGCCCGTTGGGGATGTGCGCCTTGCGATACACACCGAGGTTGGAGCCGTCGGCGTCGAGGATGGCGATCGAATTGAAGAACGAGTTGTTGGCCTTCTCGAAGAAGCTGATCGGCAACACCACGCCGAGCTCGCGCGCGATGGGGGCGAAGTGCCGGATCGCCCGGTTCTCGGCCACGGTGGTCGCCGCGCGCAGGTGGCGCGAGTCCTGCTCGATGCAGAAGTACGGCGTCTCGAACAGCTCCTGGATCAGGATGATCTGCGCGCCGCGCGCGGCCGCTTCCCGCACGAGCTTCTCGGCGGTGGCGATGTTCTTGTCAATGTCCCAGGTGCAGGCGAACTGCGTCGCCGCCACGGTGACCTTGCGCCCGGTGCGCGTCAGATGTGCCGGCTGGTTCATGCGAATACCTTTCCTGGATTGAGGATCCCCTTGGGATCGAGCGCCTGCTTCAGCAGCCGCATGGTGGATATTTCCGCCGGCGTGCGCGACAAGGGTAGATAGGCGCGCTTCTCGAGCCCGATGCCGTGCTCGGCGGACACCGAGCCGCCGATGGCGGCCAGCGGCCTGTAGACCATGTCCTCGACGCGCGTGCGCGTTGCGGGGTCGTCGCCCGCCGCGATCACGATGTGCAGGTTGCCATCGGCCATGTGGCCGAACACGAAGGCGCGATTCTCGCCCGCGAACGCCCGTACCGAGTCACAGACCTCGCCGGCGTAGTCCTTCATGTTCTCGATCGGCAGGCTCACGTCGAAGGTCAGCAGCGCGCCAAGGTTCTGCACCTGCCAGACGTCTTCACGGATCGCCCAGATCGCGCGCCGCTCGGTCTCGGTATTCGCGATGGCCACGTCGCTCACCACGCCGGCCTCGAGCGCCTCGGCGAGCACGGCTTCGAGCCGCGCGCGGTCCGCCTCGGGGTCGCCGCCCAGGGTCTCCGCGATCACGTAGAACGGCGCACCGCGCGGCAATGGCGGCGTGTTCTGGGCTGGCGGCGCGGTGTTGTAGTCGTAGTAGTTGCCCCAGAGTGCTTCGAAGGCGGCGAGCTGCCCGCCCAGCCCGGAGTCGAGCCGGCCCAGCAGCTCAACCATGGCGTCGAACGTGGGCAGCGATGCGAGCAGGGTCTCCTGGCTGCGGGTACGCGACACCAGTCGCAGCTCCGCGCGCGTCACGATGCCGAGCGTGCCCTCGCTGCCGATGAACAGCTGCTTGAGGTCGTAGCCCGCGTTGTTCTTGAGCATGCGATTGAGCGAGGTCAGCACCGTGCCATCGGCCAGCACCGCCTCGATGCCCAGCACCAGGTTGCGCATCATCCCGTAGCGAAGCACCCGCAATCCGCCGGCGTTGGTGGAAATATTGCCGCCAACGGTGCAGCTGTCGCGCGCGCCGAGGTCCAGCGGAAACACCATGCCGTGTTGCTCGGCTTCGCGCTGCACGCGTCCGAGCTGCGCACCGGCCTGTGCGCGCAGGCTGCGACCGGGGACATCGACGCGCTCGATTGCATTCATGGACTCGAGCGACAACACGATATCGGTGCTCCCCGCGTCGGCTCCCTGCACGAGCCCGGTGAGGCCACCATGGGTCACCACGCTCTGGCCCCGCGCATGGCAGAGCCTGAGCAGCGCCGATACCTGTTCCGTACTGCGCGGACGCACCAGGATGTCCGCGTCCACGCGGCCGTGGAAGATCGCGCTGCCGCGCTCGCGCACCGCGGCGCCTTCGAGCATGCCCTGCTCGCCGACGATGGCTTTGAGATCCGACTTGAATGCGGCCTGCGACATGCGGCCGCTAAGGTAGCGCCTCCGCTCCTCTGTCGCCAGAACGGGCTGCCGCCACAACGGCGGCAGCCATGCGCGGGTTCAATGCAGCGTCGGCTGTTCCTTGCTGTCTTCGTCGTCGTTCGGAAACAGCGCCTGGTCGAGCGCATGCACGTAGGTTGCGACGTTGACGGTGCCGGGCACCAGCACGCGTCCACCGAACAGCAGGTTCGGCACGGTACGAACGCCGAAGCCACGCAGCCGCTCCTCGCTGCCGATCAGCGCCGTGTCGCCCTCGCGCGTCTCGCGGAACGCCTGGAGAATCTTGTCGGAGAGGCCGGCCTGCGCACCGAGTTCCGCCAGCACCTTCACATCGCCGATGTCGGCGCCGCGTTCGAAGTACGCGCGGAAGATGGCCGCGGCCACGTTGGCATGGCGCCCCTCGCTCACCGCGAGCTGCACCAGGCGGTGCGCCTCGGAGGTGCTCGGCAATTCGCCGAGTTTCTCGAAATGGAAATCGATGCCGAGCTCGCGGCCCGCTTCGGTCAGGCTCTTCTCCGCGAACGGCACGCTGATGCCCGCCGGCAGGCGTTCCGCCAGGTATTCATGGAAACTGCGCGGATTCTTGCCGGCCGAGGCGGGCGCCATGCGGAAGGGGTGCCAGCGCAAGCGGGTCTCGACGTCCCCCGAGAGACTTCCGAGCGCACGCGTGAGCTGCGCCATGCCCAGCCACGACCAGGGGCAGGTGAAGTCGGCTACCAGGTCGATGTCGAGCGTCTTACGCACGTCGAGCAACGGTCGGATGGGTGTGTTCATGCGGCATATCTGGGAGCGCCGCGCACACCTTCAAGCCATGGTCCGCTGCTCCGCGAGGTTCGCGTGAACCTGCTCGGTGATGCGGATCGCGGTCTCGAGTGCACGCAGCCCATCTTCTCCTGACACGATCGGGCGGCGGTCGTTCCGTATGCAGTCGAGAAACGACTCGATCTCGGCCTTGAGAGCGTCGCCCTGCTCGAGGTTCGCTTCCTCGATGCTCACTGGCAGCTGTCCAGGCGCTGGCGCCGAGTCGCGCTTGCGTATCAGCGTCAGAATTTTCTGCTGCAGGTCGAGGGAAATATAGGCGGCATCCTCGAAGATTCTCAGCTTGCGTTCAGTTTTCATGCTGACGCGGCTGGCGGTGGTGTTCGCGACGCACCCGTTGGCGAAGCGCAGCCGCGCGTTGGCGATGTCGATTTCACTGGAGAACACCGGGGTCCCGACCGCGTCGATGCTGACGATGTCGCTGCCGGTGAGCGACTGCACCAGGTCGATGTCGTGGATCATCAGGTCCAGCACCACGTTGACGTCGGTGCCGCGCTCCTTGAACGGCGCGAGGCGGTGGCATTCCATGAAGCGCGGCGCACGCAGGTGCGGCTCGGCCGCGAGCACCGCCGCATTGAAGCGTTCCAGGTGGCCGACCTGCAGGACGCGTCGTTGCGCAGCAGCCCGCGCGATGAGATTGCGCGCCTGCCCGGGCGTCTCGGTGATGGGCTTCTCCACCAGCACGTGCGCGCCGGCCGCCAGGAAGGCGTCGGCGATCTCGAAATGCGCCGGAGTCGGCGTCACGACGCTCACGGCGTCGACCTTGCCGAGCAGCTCGCGGTAATCGGCCACCGCCCGGCTGCCCACTTCGGCAGCCACCGCGCTGCGCACCTCTTCCCGTCCGTCGACCACCGCGACCAGTTCGCATTCGGCGAGCTGCGCATACTTCTGCGCGTGAAAGCGCCCCAGATAGCCGACCCCGACGACCGCCGCCCTGATTTTATTCATGCGCTATTATGCGCGCGCTTTCCCGCCGATCGGCGGGACTCCTCGAGGTTCGGAATTGTTCAGCTGGTTCGAACGCGCACGCAGCTATTACTTCTCGCAGTCGCGCCCGATATTCGAAGCGATGACCCTCGGGCTCGCGCTGCTCGTAGGCCTGGTCGTCATGCCCGCGCTCATATACCTGGCGGGCCGCTACACGCTTGGACGCTATGGCCATGGCACCGCACTCGAGGCGAACAGCAATCTGTTCACGCTGTTCTTCGACTTTTACAAGGGCCTCATCGAGCTGCGTCCGAGCTGCTGGATCGTGGTCATCGGCCCGTTCGTCTTCCTGACTTTCGTGCGGCTGTGCCGCCTCATCCTGCGCAAGGTATAAGTAAAACCGCTTCCCGCAAAACGTGATCCAGATCACGTAATGACCGGTTAAATGGCGGCCGCCGTCGCATATTTGTGACGCAATTCAGCGACACTCGTCCCCGTCGAGCGTCCAGACAGCGGGAAGAAGAAAAATGAGCGAGTACTACCTCGCGGACCGGAATGCCGAAGAACGCGCGCATCGTCGCGAACTCGAGCGGAAATCGGACCGATCAGCCACCGAAAGCCAGAACGTGAAAGTCACCTTGTTAGGTGACTTCCTGTTCCCGACCAGCGAGTCGCAGGGGT
Organism: Steroidobacteraceae bacterium; assembly: GCA_035701825.1. Lineage (GTDB taxonomy): Bacteria > Pseudomonadota > Gammaproteobacteria > Steroidobacterales > Steroidobacteraceae > CADEED01. The sequence continues at coordinate 18,287 of DASSRK010000086.1, read as the reverse complement.
TCGATCCGTACAACAACGTGCACGGCAAGACCACGCGCGAAGCCTGGCGTCAGCGCCGCGACCGGCGCTGAAATCGCCGCAGGAAACTTCCCTCCTCGTCGATTGCGGGCTTCCCTTGCGGGCGCCCCCGGGTGCTGAATCGGGCCGCCGGAACCAACTCCTGCGCTCCGCACTCGAACTCTCCCATGCGGGCGCGAATCAGGACTTCGGCCAATAGTTCCACAAGGCGATCGCCAGCATCAGGGCGAGTCCGGCATGCGCGGCGAGGCGCCATGTGCGTCGGCGCAACTCTCCGTAGAAGCTGGTGACCGCGATTGCCGCCAGCAATACCGCCAGCAGGCAAGCCATTCCCAGCGGCCCGTGCTCGTCCGCGAGCCGCGAGTCGGAGTCCGGAATCAACAGAAAAACCAGTCCCGTCAGCAATAACGCCACGGCGATGGAGACTGTCGAACCCATCACGATTCCAAGGAGAACGACCAGTGGGCGCATGGTTTGACCGAAGATTGGGGCGATTGGACTTGAAGCAGGCCGTCGCGCGGCCTTAGTGTTGAATTGTACGGACCCTTCTCAATGACTGAGATACCTCGCCGCATGAATTCCACCCTTGCCCACCCCTCCCGCTGGCTCGCTCCTTCCCTGCTGGCGATGCTGCTGCTGCTCACCGGCTCCGCGCAGGTGCCGGCCAACACCCAGTTGCCCGCCGGATCGGTGGTGCCGACGGAACGGCATCGGTCGGTCGCGCGGCGCGTGGGTTCGATGCTCGAGGGCATGCATTACAGCGGCTCCAAGCTGGACGACAAGCTGTCAGCCATCGTCTACACCCGCTATCTCGAGGCCATCGACAGCCAGCACACCAGCCTGCTGGCCTCGGACATCGCCGAGTTCGACCAGTACAAGCTGCGCTTCGACGACATGATCCGCAGCGGCGACGTGGACCCGGCCTTTGCGATTTTCGCCCGCTTCCAGCAGCGCAACCGTGAGCGCATCAAGTACGCCATCGCGCAGCTCGACAAGGAACCGGACTGGACACTGAACGAGACCTTCGAATTCGACCGCGACAAGGCGCCGTGGGCCGCCTCGCAATCGGAACTCGACGATTTCTGGCGCAAGCGCGTGAAGAACGACGCGCTGTCGTTGCTGCTCACCGGCAAGAGCTGGGATGACGCCGCCAAGCTTCTCAAGAAGCGCTACGAAACCACGCTCAAGCGCATCGACCAGGTCAGCGCCGACGACGTGTTCGAGTCGCTGATGAATTCCTATGCGCGCGCCTACGACCCGCACTCCAGTTATTTCTCGCCGCGCAGCTCCGAGGAATACCGCATCCAGATGAGCCTGAACTACGACGGCATCGGCGCGTCGCTGCAGCTGGTCGACGACTACGTGACCATCATGAACGTCATCGAGGGCGGCCCGGCCGCCGTCGCCGGCACGCTCTCGATCAAGGATCGCATCACCGGCGTCGGCCAGGGCAAGGAAGGCCCGATCACCGACGTGCTCGGCTGGCGCATCGACGACGTGGTGCAGCTGATCCGCGGCCGCGCCGGGACCACCGTGCGCCTGCAGGTGCTGCCGGCGGGCGCCGCGCCCGGTACGCCGGAAAAGACGCTGGAATTCGTACGCAACAAGGTGACGCTGGAGGCCCAGGCCGCCCAGAAGGAACTGCGCACCATCAAGCGCGGCGACAAGGAAATCCGCGTCGGCATCATCAACGTGCCGGCCTTCTACCAGGACGTCGAGGCGCAGAACGCCGGCGACAAGGAGTTCCGCTCCACCACGCGCGACGTGCGCCGCCTCATCAACGAGCTCAAGGCCGAGAAGATCGACGGCCTGGTGCTCGACCTGCGCGGCAACGGCGGTGGCTATCTACCCGAGGCGACCGCGCTCACCGGCCTGTTCATCGACAAGGGCCCGGTGGTGCAGCTCAAGGTCACCACCGGCGAGCTCGAAGTACAGGACGACCCGGAAGCCGGCGTCGCCTATTCCGGCCCGCTCGCGGTGCTCGTCGACCGTTTCAGCGCCTCGGCGTCGGAGATCTTCGCCGGCGCACTGCAGGACTATCACCGGGCCACCATCCTGGGACAACGCACCTTCGGCAAGGGCACGGTGCAGAACCTGGTGCCGCTCGATCGCTGGTCGCCCCGCCCGGTCAATGGACAGCTGACGGTCACCATCGGCAAGTTCTATCGCGTCACCGGCGAGAGCACCCAGCATCGCGGCGTCGAGCCCGACGTCACGCTGCCCTCGCAGATCGATACCGAGGAGTTCGGCGAGAGCGCGCTCGCGGGCGCCCTGCCCTGGGATCGCATCCCGGGCGTGCCGTTCCGCATCGAAGCCAAGGCGCAGCAACCCAACATTCCCCTGCTCGCCACCGAAGAAAAGCAGCGCGCCGACAAGGATCCCGACTACCGCTGGCTGGTCGCCGATCTCGCCGCCAATGACGCGGTCCGCAAGCAGACCTCGCTGTCGCTGAACCTGCAAACGCGCAAGGCCGAGCGCGAGCGCCTCGACAAGGACCGCCTGGCTCGCGAGAACGCGCGCCGCGCCGCGCAGAACCTGCCGCCGCTCAAGACCGTCGAGGAGCTCGCGGATGTGAAATTCCCCGACACCGTGCTCGACCAGGCCGCGGAGGTCATGACCGACATGGTTACGGGCAACCGGCCCCTCCATCCGACGCCCACCCGAACGGTTCGCAGCGAGAGCAAGAAGCCCGAATAAGGCTCCGGGCCCCCAAGGCCATGAATGCTGGTGTTGTAGTTGACTACAACACCAGATTTCCCTAAACTCCCGCCCACTCGCAACCAACGAAGCCGCTGCTGCGTCTCAATCCGCAGCAGCGACCAGGGGATGGGCCATGGGAAAAATCATTCTTAGCGCCGGCGTCGCGGTACTCGCACTCGCACTCGGCGCATGCGCAAGGGACGGCGTCGCCGCCGACAATTCCACCAAGGCGAAGGAAGACAAGGCCAAGGCCGACGCGGCGATTCCCGTCGAAGTAGCCCAGCCCACGCGCGGCGAGATGCTCGCCATGTACAGCGGCACGGCCACGCTCGAAGCCGAGGCCGACGCCGAGATCCTTGCGAAGGTCACCGGCGAAGTCCGGCGCATCTACGTCGAGGAAGGCGACCACGTGCAGGCGGGGCAGATCCTCGCGCAGCTCGACGACCGGCAGCTGCGCCTGCAGGCCGCGCAGACCAGCGCCACCCTCGCCAAGACCGAGCGCGATTTCAATCGCCAGGTCGAGCTCAACAAGAAGGGACTGGTGTCCGCCGGCGCCTTCGAGGGCCTCAAGTTCGATCTCGACAACGCGCGCGCCGCGGACGCCCTCGCGCAGCTCAATCTCTCGTACAGCGCGATTCGCGCGCCCTTCGCCGGCGTGGTGTCCTCGCGCTACATCAAGCTCGGCCAGGAACTGGCCATCGGCAGCAGGATCTTCCGCGTGACGGACCCGACGCCACTCAAGGCGAACGTGTTCGTCCCCGAACGCGAGCTGGCGCGGCTCAAACCCGGCCAGTCGGCCACCGTCAGTGTCGATGCGCTGGCGGGCCGCAGCTTCCCCGCCACCGTCCACCTGGTGGCGCCCACGGTGGACTCGGCGACCGCGACCTTCAAGGTCACGCTCGAGGTCAGGGACACGCGCGGCGAACTCAAGCCCGGCATGTTCGCCCGCGTCGGCATCGTCTTCGAGCGCCGCGATGGGGCGCTGACCATCCCGCGGGTCGCGCTGCTCGACACCGATGGCGCATCGACCGTGTTCGTGGTCAACGCTGGCAAGGCCGAACAGCGCAGCATCCGGGTCGGCCTGTCGAACGCCGGGCGCATCGAGGTCACCGACGGCCTGAAGGGCGCCGAGCAGGTGGTCATCGTCGGCCAGAACGGGCTCAAGGACGGCAACCCGGTACGCGTAGTCACGCTCGGCGACACCGCGCAGCGCGGTAGTTAGTCATGGGCCTCGTGGACTTCGCGATTCGCCGGCGGGTGACCATCGCCATGGCGACGGTGGCGATCACCCTGCTGGGTTTCATCTCGCTGTCGCGGCTCAAGGTCAACCTGCTGCCCGACCTCTCCTACCCCACGCTCACCATCCGCACCGAGCTGCCGGGCGCGGCACCCACGGAGATCGAGAACCTGATCTCGCGCCCGGTGGAGGAAGCCGCCGGCGTGGTGCGCAACGTGCGCTCGGTGCGCTCGGTATCGCGCTCCGGCCAGTCCGACGTGATCGTCGAGTTCAGCTGGGGCACGGACATGGACTTCGCCGGCATCGAGGTGCGCGAGCGCCTCGACCTGCTGTGGCTCCCGGTCGAGGCCACGCGCCCCCTGCTCCTGCGGTTTGATCCCTCCAGCGAGCCGGTGATGCGCGTGGCCTTCGTCGATGAAACGGCGGGCGCCACCAGCAACGAGGAGCGCCTCAAATTCCTGCGGCGCTTCGCCGACGACCGCATCAAGCCCGAGATCGAATCGGTCGAGGGCTCGGCGGCCGTCAAGGTCAGCGGCGGATTCGAAGACGAGGTACAGATCTATGTCGACCAGCAGCGACTCGCACAGCTCAGGTTGTCCATCGAGCACGTGGCCCGGCGCATCGGCGCGGAAAACGTCAACCTCTCCGGCGGCCGGCTGGAACAGGGCACGCAGCGCTTCCTGGTACGCACCGTCAACGAGTTCAACACCCTCGAGGACATGGCCAACGCCGTCATCGCGGTGGTCGACGGCCAACCCGTCTACCTGAAGGACGTGGCGCGCGTCGAGCGCGGCTACAAGGATCGCACCGCGATCACGCGCCTCGACGGCAAGGAGTGCATCGAGCTCGCTATCTACAAGGAAGGCGACGCCAATACCGTGCAGCTCGCGCACGGCATCGCCGACCGGCTGGAGTCCCTCGGCAAGACGCTGCCCGCCGGCACCAGGCTCGTGCCGGTCTACGACCAGTCGAAGTTCATCGCCAGCGCCGTCAGCGACGTCAAGGACGCCGCCATCCTCGGCGGCCTGCTGTCGATCCTGGTGCTGTATTTCTTCCTGCGCGACGCGTGGGCGACCATCGTCACCGGCATCGTCATCCCGGTCACCGTGGTCGGCATCTTCGTGATGATGTACGCCTTCGACCTGACGCTGAACGTCATGTCGCTGGGTGGCATCGCGCTGTCGGTGGGCATGCTCATCGACAATTCCGTGGTCATCCTCGAGGCCATCGCGCGCCGCAAGGAAGCCGGGCTATCTACCCTGGACGCGGCCCGCGAAGGCACGGCCGAAGTCGCCACGGCGGTCACCGCCTCCACGCTCACCTCGGTGGCGGTGTTCTTCCCGATGGTGTTCGTCAGCGGCATCGCCGGGCAGCTGTTCCGCGACCAGGCGCTGACCGTGACCTTCGCGCAGCTCATCTCGCTGATGGTCGGCATCACGCTGGTCCCCATGCTGACCGCGTGGCGCGCGCGCCTCGGCGAACCGGCCCAGGACCTGGCGCCCGACGCCGGCGAGCCGCGCGAGACGCTGGGCGCGCTGCGCAATTACCTGCGCGCGTTCTTCGCCAACGTGCCGGTGCGCTACCCGCCGCGCCCGACGCAGAACGACGGCAATTTCTTCGTCATCACCTGGCGCGCCACCAAGGGCGCCCTGCGCTTCCTGCTCGGGGCCATCACGCGGATCGTGCGCCTGCTCTCGGGCCTGCTCGGCAAGGTATTCGCCGTGCTGCTCTCGCCCTTCGTCTGGGCCACGCAGAAGTCCTACGACCTGCTCGACCGCAACTACCCGAAGCTGCTCGACTGGGCGCTGGCGCGGCGCGCGGCGGTGCTGTTCACCGCCTTCGGCATGCTGGCCGCGACGGCAATGATCCTGCCGAGCCTCGGCAGCGAGCTGATTCCGCAGCTCTCGCAGGGTGAATTCACGGTCAAGATGCGGCTGCCGGCCGGCTCCCCGCTCGAAACCACGGACCGCCAGGTGCAGCACGTGCAGGTGGCGGCGCGTGACCTTCCGAATCTCGACAGCGCCTATTCGGTCGCGGGCACCGGCAACCGTCTCGACGCCAACCCGGTGGACTCGGGCGAGAACACCGGCAACCTCGACGTGAAGCTCAAGGCGCCCATCGATAAGGCCGGCGAGGAGCGCGCCATGCAGTCACTGCGCGAACAGCTCGGCGGTATCCCCGGCGCGCAGTACGAGTTCACGCGTCCGTCACTGCTCACGCTGGCGACGCCGGTGGAAGTGGTGCTCTCCGGCTACGACCTCGACCGCCTGTCGCTGGCCGCGAACGCGGTGCGCGATCGCATGGAGCGCTCCGGGGAGTTCCGCGACATCCGCTCCAGCATCGAGGGCGGCCATCCCGAAATCCAGATCCTGTTCGACCAGGAACGCGCGTCGCAGCTGGGGCTGGCCGTACGCGACATCGCCGATCGCGTGGTGTCGAACGTGCGCGGCAGCGTCGCGACTCGCTACCGCCTGCAGGAGAAGAAGATCGACGTGCTGGTGCGCAGCGTGGATACGCGCGCCGCCTCGATCGAAGAGGTCAGAAATCTCGTGGTGAACCCGGGCTCGGAACGTCCGGTCCCCCTGTCCGCCGTCGCCGAAGTCCGGCTCGCCACGGGACCCGCTGAAATCCGCCGCGCCAACCAGGAGCGCGTGGCGGTGATCTCCGCCGCGCCCGCCCAGGGCGACCTGGGCGAAGCCACGCGCACCGCGCAGTCCATCCTCGCCGCGACCACGCTGCCGGTGGGGATCAGCGGGGCGGTGTCGGGCCAGAGCGAGGAAATGACCCAGAGCTTCCGCTCGCTCGGCCTCGCCTTCGCGCTGGCGGTGTTTCTCGTGTACCTGGTGATGGCCTCGCAGTTCGAATCGCTGCTGCACCCGCTGGTGATCCTGTTCACCATCCCGATGGGCCTGATCGGCTCGATCTGGGGCCTGTACGTCACCGGCACCACCATCAACTCGGTGGCGCTGATCGGCCTGATCATGCTGGCGGGCATCGTGGTCAACAACGCCATCGTGCTCATCGACGCCATCAACCAGGCGCGCGAGCGTGGGCTGTCGCGCATCGAGGCCATCAAGCTGGCGGGTCGCACGCGCCTGCGGCCGATCCTGATCACCAGCGTAAGCACCATCATCGGTCTCATCCCGATGGCCATCGGCATCGGCGAAGGCGCCGAGATCCGCCGCCCCATGGCCATCACGGTGATCGCCGGCAACCTGGTCGCCACGTTCCTGACGCTGGTCGTGATCCCGGTGCTGTACTCGGTCATGGACCGCAAGGAGTACGGCACCCGGACGGCGCCGGCCGCCGGCACCGGCGCGACCGCACTCGCAACTCCCGCGGCGCCGCCGGCACCGGCGCACAGCCCCGAGAAATAGGCAGGCGCCATGGTCCACACCGACTTCGCGCTGCGCCGGCCGGTCACCACGCTCATGGCCTTCGCGGCCGTGGCAGTCATCGGGCTCATGTCGTTGCGACTGCTGCCGCTCGAGCAGTACCCGGACGTGAGCTTTCCGTTCATGGGCGTCGGCGTCCCCTACCCCGGGTCGACGCCCGAGGAAACCGAGGAGCTCATCACGCGTCCCATCGAGGAGGCGCTGGCCACGCTGCCCGGCATCGAGGAAATCCGCTCCACCTCGAGCGACCAGGACTCGCGCTTCGAGATCCGCTTCGCCTGGGGCACCGACATCAACACCGCGGCCTTCGAGGTGCGCAACAAGATGGACACGGTGCGCGCGACCTTGCCGAAGACCGCCGACCGCATGTGGATGTGGATGGCCTCTACGGCCGATGCGCAGATGCTCACGGTGCGCTTCTCCGCGGACCAGGACCTCTCGTCGCAGTACGACCTGCTGGACCGCTATTTCAAGAAGCCCATCGAGCGGCTCGACGGCGTGGCGCGCGTGGAGCTCGCGGGCGTCGAGGCGCGCGAGGTGCGCATCCTCGTCGACCCGGGCCGGCTGGCGGCGCACGCGGTCGACATCCGCGAGCTGGTCAAACTACTCGAGAAGAGCAATTTCTCGGTGGGCGCCGGGCAGGTCACCGGCTTCGGCGAGCGCCTGCTGGTTCGGCCGCTGGGCGAATTCCGCTCGCTCGACGAGATTCGCAACCTGACCATCAAGGGCAACGTGCACGTCGCGGACGTCGCCTCGGTGGAACTGGTCAGCCCCGAGATCCTGCGCCGCCGGCATCTCGACGGCCGCCCGGCCGTGGGCCTCGACGTGTTCAAGTCCTCGGGAGCGAACGTGGTCGACGTGGTCGACCGCGTCATGAAGGTGATCGAGCGCAACAAGGCGCTGCCGCAGATGCAGGGCATCCGCGTGTTCGTCATCGACAACCAGGCCGAGGCGATCCGCACCTCGCTGAGCGATCTCACCGAGGCCGGCCTGGTGGGTGCCGCGCTCGCCTTCCTGGTGCTGTTCATGTTCCTGCGCCACTGGCCGACGACGCTGATCGTGGCCGCCGCCGTGCCGCTGTCGCTGCTGGTGACGCTGGCCGTCATGTATTTCGCCGGGCTCACCATCAACGTGATGTCGATGATGGGCATGATGCTGGCGATCGGCATGCTGGTGGACAACGCCGTGGTGGTCACCGAGAGCGTGTTCCGCCACCGCCAGCTCGATCCCGGCAATCCGCAGGCCGCGACACTGGCGGGCGTGAAGGAAGTCGGGGTCGCGACGCTCGCGGGCACCGCCACCTGCGTGGTGGTGTTCCTGCCCATCCTGTTCGGCAGCAACAACCAGATCTCGATCTGGCTGACACACGCCGCCATCCCGATCTGCGTCGCCATGGTGGCCTCGCTGATCATCGCGCAGACCCTGATCCCCATGGCGACCTCGCGCTTCGCCGCGCCGCCGCCCGTCGATCGCGGAAGCTGGATCGCGCGCCTGCAGGATCGCTACACGCGCTGGCTCGGGTGGAGCATTCACCACCGCGGCTGGACGCTGCTGGCCCTGGTCACGGTGCTGCTGCTCACCACCGCGCTCATCGTCGTCTCGTCGATGTATCCCGGCAAATTCCTGAAGTTCGATCCGGGCGCGCAGGACGGCGGCAACCAGGTCTTCCTCAACTACAACATCAAGGGCTCGCACCCCATCGAGCGCGTCGAGGCCGCGGTCCAGACCATCGAGAAGCACTTCGCGGGCAAGCGCGACGCGCTCGGCATCAAGAGCCTCTACTCGGTCTACGACCAGACCAGCGGCTTCTCCATCATCGTGCTGAAGCCGCGCGACGAAGGCGGACTCAAGGTCCAGGAATTCATCGCCCAGAACCAGGAGTCGCTGCCGGAGATCATCATCGGCAAGCCGAGCTTCAAGTGGGACGACGAGAACTCGATGGGCGGCCAGCGCTTCAGCGTGCAGCTCACCGGCGAGTCCACCGAGAAGCTCGCGGTGCTGGCCGACGACGTCGCCCGCGTGATGTCGAGCGCCAAGGGGCTCGAGGCCGTGCGATCCGAAGCGCGCGAAGGCGACGAGGAAGTGCAGATCGTCGTCAACCGGCAGCGCGCCGCCGCGCTCGGCCTGACCTCCGGCGACGTCGCCCAGGCGGTCGCCGCCGGCATGCGTGGCGATCGGCTGCGCGAGTTCCGCGGCACCGAGCGCGAGCTCACGCTACGGCTCGCCTTCCGCGAATCGGACCGGCAGACGGTCGACGACCTGGCCGAGTTCCCCATCTACCTGCCCACCGGCGCGCGCGTGCCGCTGTCCGCGGTGGCCGATTTCCGCATCGCCAGGGGCCCGCGATCGATCGAACGCATGGACCGGCTCACCTCGGTGGCCATCACCGGCAACGTGAAGGCGGATGCCACGCTCGATGGCGTCGGCAAGGAAGTCGAGGCGCTGATGAAGAACTACCAGATGCCGCCCGGCTACTCCTGGAAACTGGGCAAGGGCTTCGACCGGCAGGACGAAGACACGCAGACCATGGTGTTCAACCTGCTGCTGGCCATCGCGATGATCTACCTGGTGATGGCCGCGGTGTTCGAGAGCACGGTGTACCCGCTGTCGATCATCACCTCGATATTCATGGCCATCGTCGGCGTCATCTGGTTCATGTTCGTGACGCGCACCACGGTGACGCTCATGGCCTTCATCGGCGTGCAGATCCTGATCGGCGTGGTGGTCAACATCGGCATCGTGCTGGTGGCGCACATCAACGACCTGCGCGCCGCCGGCATGGAACGCATGGCGGCCATCGTCCAGGCCGGGCGCGATCGGCTGCGCCCCATCCTCATGACGACGCTCACCGCTTCACTGGGCCTGCTGCCGCTGGCGGCCGGCGAAGCGTCGCTCGCGGTGGGGGGCGGTGGACCTTCGTATGCGCCGATGGCGCGCGCCATCATGGGTGGGCTGCTGGCGGGCGCGGTGATGTCGCTGTTCGTGGTGCCCGCGTTCTACGTGTGGATCGACAACGGCGCCGCGCGGGTCAAGCGCTTCATGCGGCTCACGCGCGTACCGGACGCGCGGCCGGCGCCGGCTCGAACTACCGCAGCAACACCTTGAAGAGGTCCCAGGTGTCCTCGGCCAGCACGTTGGGCAGCCTGGCCGCGGTCACGCCCTGCGAGCCGTGCGCCAGCGCGTCGCCTTCCGAAACCGAGCAGGATTCGGGAATCGGCACGGTGTCGAAATCACCCAGATAGGCGGCGGTGGCGCGCAACCGCTCGCTGCGCTGCGCGACTTCCTGGTTGATGCCGGCGCGCTGCTTGAGAACGTGCCGCGCCTTGACGATGTCGCTCATGAGGGACACGCAGGTGGCCAGGTCGCCGTAGTACTCGGAGGCCTCACGCTTGGCCATCGCCGCCCGCGCGGCCGCGACCAGGTTGGTGCGCGCCAGCCGCAGGCACAGCGCTTCGGCGCAGGCGATGGCCGCGATGTTGATGGCGCGCTTCGACTCGACGGACAAGCCCGGGAAGTCGCCGGCGCCCGCCTTCTCGATCTGTTCGCAGCGCGCACGCGCGGCGTGCAGGGTGCGCTCGGCCTGTTCGAGCGCCGCCTGCAACGCGGGGCGTTGCGCCGCGACCTTGGGGCGCTGCCAGCGATGCCACCACTTGTCGAGCCTGGCAAGGCGTGCGTCGCAGGCGGTGAGCTGCTGGCGCGCGAGCACGATGCTGGACTCGGCCTGGCGCAGCTGCTGCTCGCTGTCCTGGCGCTGCTGGAACTGGCGGCGATTACCCTCGAGAGCGAACGCCTTGCGCTCGCGCTCTTCCTGGCGCGCCGCGAGTTCCTGCACCAGCAGCGACATGATCTCGCGCCCGTCGCCCCACAGCGCGCGCAGGTGGTAGAAGACCAGGGTGGATAGACCGGTGTCCGCCGACTCGAGGCGCTTCTCCAGGCCCTCGATGATCTCCTGCACACGCGCGGTCGCGCCTTCCTGCTGCTTGAGCCGGTCGCGCAGGCGCTGCACTTCCTGTCCGAGCTCCTCGTGCTGCTTGCGCAGCTCGGCACGGCTGCGGAACAGCTCGACGACGCGGCCGTCTTCCGGCGCGTCCTGCACGGCGTTGGTGTTGTTGCCGAATAACCCGAACGGCTTCAGCGCTTTCATAAACCCCTGCGCGGTGCGGGGTCACCCGGCCCTGGCTGGCTAGGCGCGAAACCCGTGGCCGCGATCGATGCAGTACTCCAGCCACTTATTTAACATCGTATTGCGGGCCCAACGCTGATCCAGTTCACGCTCCGCCATGCCGCGCAGCCGCCGCAGGCCCTGGTGGTCGTGCTGCACGGCCCACTCCTGGGCTTCCACCACCCGCGCATCGTGGTAGATGCGCACGCGCATGTCGGGGTAGGTAGTAGCGGTCCCCTGTCCCGGATCGGGCGCGAACAGGTAGGTCAGGTCGAGGCTGGTGGTGTATGGCGACCGCTCGGTCACTTCGAGACGCAAATCACAATCATCCGGCACGCGCGAGATCGCCGCGGCCGGCAAATGGCGCAGGTCTCCGGCGAGTGTCGCGAGCCGCAGGTAGTTGCTCTCGTAGAGCGACATCAGCGCGACGAAACTGCGCGGCCGCGAGCGCCAGGAAACAACTGAAAGCACGTCACTCAACATAGGTCCGAATATATCGGACCAAGACGATCATTCAAGACGCAAAACTCAAGCCAAACGGGCGTGATGCAGTTCGCGTGCCGTCAATTTTTTTCGGCGTACTGGAAAACCTCTTCGAGGTTGCGGCCGAGAGCGCGCGCGAGCTTGAACGCGAGTTCGAGCGACGGCGAATATCTGCCCGCTTCGAGCGCAATGATGGTCTGGCGCGTCACGCCACACGCCTCGGCGAGCGCCGCCTGCGTCAGTTCGGCGCGCGTCTGGCGGAATTCCCGGATGCGATTGCGGACCGCGAATTCGTTCATGCGGGGTCGCGACCATGCTCGCGACCATAGCGCCACACTGTGTAGATGCTCTCGACCAGCGCACGCACGATCAATAGCGCAATCAGCGCATTCGCGACGATCATGGGACGCAACCAGTTGCGGGATTGTTCCGGCAACGCGAACAGCGTGACGACCACGCAGACGATCAACAGTGACATGCAGCCATCGGCGACGCGCGCGGCACGGTGCTGGATGCGCAGATCGCGTTCATCGAGCGTCACGCCCCCCGCGTCCTGCCTGCGCAGCATCGTCCCGATCACGATCCACCCGAAGATGAGCAGGCCCAGGTTCGTCCACAACGCGCGCGTCGCCGGATTGCGCGCCTGCTCGGCCGCCTCGCCCAGCCCCGGCAAGGCCAGCAGCAGGTTGCCGACATGGAGCGTGATCAATGCCAGGAACACCAGCGCCACCCACGACTGCTTCTCGGCGGGCGACCAGTGTTCGGGGAAAACCTCACCCGAATGGTGGGCAAGGTGAATGACGAACAGCCACAGGACGCCGTATAGGACCGCTGCGCCGACCGGACCGATGTCGATCCCGAACCAGCCATCGGGGCCGAGGAACATGCCCGCGGCGCCCAACGCGCCCAGGGCGAGCAGCACCTGCGTACGTCTTTGGATCCTGGTCATCGCGGCGGCTCCCGGATTCAAATGTCCGGTAAACCTTACATCGAGATACCGCGATGTCAAGTATTTTTTACATCGCCGCCACTCTTATCTATGGCTGGCCGCGCAGGAACGGGCAGAGATCGAGGTCCACGTTGCCGCCCGAGAGCACCAGCCCGACGCGCCGCGCACCCGCGCCTAGCTTGCCGGCGAGCAACGCCGCCACCGGCACCGCCGACGAGGGCTCGATGAGCAGCTTCAGATCGCCGAGCACGATGCGCATGGCCGCCACGATTTGCGCTTCGCTGACCGTCACCACGTCGTCGACGTGGCTGCGCAGCAGCTCGAAATTGCGCACCCCGATCGAACCGCGCAGGCCGTCGGCGATCGTCGTCGGTGCATTGACCGACTGGCGCTGGCCGCTGCGGAACGACCGGTACGCATCGTCGGCCTGCTCGGGTTCCGCGCCGACGACGCGGATGCCGGGCTGCATGGCCTTGGCCGCGAGCGCGCTGCCGCCGATGAGGCCGCCGCCGCCCACCGGCGTGCTGACGGTGTCGAGCCCGGGATGCTCGGCCAGTAGTTCGAGCATCGCGCTGCCCTGCCCCGCGATGATCCGTTCGTCGTCGAAGGGATGCACCAGCTCGGCGGGTTCACGCGCCAGGATTTCCGCGACGCGCCGCTCGCGCGCCGGCAGCCCGGGTTCGCACAGCTCGATGCGCGCGCCCGCCGCCTCGATCGCCGCGATCTTCGAACGCGCCGAATCCCGCGGGATGACCACGATCGCGCGCATGCCGCGGGCCCGCGCGGCCAGCGCCAGCGCGGTGCCGTGATTGCCCGACGAGTGCGTGATGACCAGCGGCGTGCGCGCCGCGTCCAGCTGCAACAGCACGTTCATCGCGCCGCGGAACTTGAACGACCCGCCGGCCTGCAGGTTCTCGCACTTGAAGTACACCTCGCAGCCGACGCGCGCCTCGAAGGCGGCCGAGCGCATGACCGGGGTACGTGACACGTGCGGGCCGATGCGTGCCGCCGCCGCGACCACGTCGGAGAAGTCCGGGATGCGCAGCGTCACGACGACTCAGGAACGCTGGTAGGCCTGCGCGAACAGGTGCTGGCGGTAAAACGCCAACTCGCGGATCGACTCGCGGATGTCGGCCATGGCCTTGTGTTCGCCCTGCTTGGAGAAACCGCCCATGATCCCCGGCGCCCAGCGCCGCGCCAGCTCCTTGAGCGTGCTGACGTCCAGATTGCGGTAGTGGAAAAACTTCTCGAGCGTCGGCATGTGGCGCGCGAGGAAACGCCGGTCCTGGCAGATGCTGTTGCCGCACATGGGCGAGGAGTTCGGTTCCACCAGCGCATTGAGGAATTCCAGCGTGCGCTTCTCGGCCATGTCCAGCGTCCACTTGCTGTCGCGCACGCGCTGGATGAGCCCGGATGCCCCATGGGTGCGCTTGTTCCAGTCGTCCATGCCGTCCAGCACCGGGTCCGGCTGGTGAATCGCGATGACCGGGCCTTCCGACACGATGTTGAGCTGGGCGTCGGTGACGATGGTGGCCATCTCGATGATCACGTCGGTGTCGGGCTTGAGCCCGGTCATCTCGAGATCGATCCAGATCAGATAGTCGCTGCTCGGCATAGGAATGACGCGATACTACCGGGAATGAATTCGGATCGCAGCGCCACCGATACGGTCTTCGACGCCGATGTGATCGCGGCATTCGGGCGCCACCTGCGGGTGCGCGATGCGCAGGGTTGCGAGCATCGCGCCCGCCCGTCCGGCCGCAAGCTGACCATCGTCTGCGGCGACCGCGTGCGCTGCGAAGTGGACCGCGCGCACGGCGAGACGCTGGTCGTCGAGGTCCTGCCGCGTCGCACGCTGCTGGCGCGCGCCAACCTGCGCGGCGAGAGCGAACCGGTGGTGGCCAACATCACGCAGCTCGTGGTGGTCATCGCCCCGTTGCCGGCGCCCGACTTCTTCATCGTCGATCGCTACCTGTGCGCGGCCACCGCCGCCGGCCTCGCCGGCACGATCGCGGTCAACAAGTCGGACCTCGGGACTAACAACACCGACCCGGAGGAGCTCGCGGCGCTCGCGCAGGCCGGCTATCGGCACCTCGCATGCTCGGCGCGCGACGGCGCCGGGTTGGACGCCCTGCGTGGCGCGCTTGCGGGCGCGGTCAGCGTCCTGGTCGGCCAGTCGGGTGTCGGCAAGTCCTCGCTGGTCGCGGCGCTGCTGCCCGCGGCCGACGTGGAGACCGGCGAACTCATGCGCGAAGAGGAAGGGCGCCACACCACCACCGCGTCGCGCGCGTACGGGCTGCAGAGCGGCGGCACGCTGATCGACTCACCGGGCGTGCGCGACTTCGCGCCGGCCATCGACCAGCTGGAGCCACGTACGCTCGGATTTCCCGAAGTCGAGCGCCTGTCATCCGGGTGCCGCTTCCAGGATTGCCGCCACATGCAGGAACCGGGTTGCGCGGTGATCGCGGCGAAAGACTCGGGTGAACTGAGCGCGCGCCGCTACGAAAGTTATCGACGTTTACGCCGCCGCTATTCCGATCTCGTCGAAGCGCGCGGGCCGGGATCGCGGCGCCGTTCCTGACTCAGACGTTGTGGCGGCCCGCGAGTGCGTGGGCCAGGGTTCCACCGTCGACGTACTCGAGCTCGCCGCCAATCGGCACTCCGTGCGCGATGCGGCTCGCCTGGATCTTGCGCTCGCCGGCACGCTCGCCGAGGAAATGCGCCGTGGCCTCGCCTTCCACCGTCGGGTTGGTGGCGAGGATGACCTCGCGCACCTCGCCCGAATCGAGCAACGCCTCGAATTCGCGCGCGCCGATCTGTTCCGGGCCGATGCCGTCGAGCGGCGAGAGGTGTCCGTGCAGCACGAAGTAGCGGCCTCGATAGCCACCCGACTGCTCGATGGCCACCACGTCGGCCGGCGATTCCACCACGCACAGCAGCGCGGCATCGCGTCCCGGCGCCGCGCAGATCGTGCACAGTTCCGCGTCGGTCAACATGCGGCAGCGCCGGCAGCGATGGATGGCCGCGAGTCCCTCGGTCAGCGACTGCGCCAGCGTGCGCGCGCCGTCACGCCCGCCCTGCAACAGGTGGAAGGCCATGCGTTGCGCGGTCTTGGGGCCGACACCCGGCAACGCACGCAGCGCGTCGATGAGCCGGGCCAGCGGGGCGGCATGTTGCATGGTCAGAACGGCAGCTTGAACCCGGGAGGCAGCTGCATGCCCGACATCACGCTCGACATGCGTGCCTGCGTCTGCTGGTCGACCTTGTTGACGGCATCGTTGATCGCCGCGGCGATCAGGTCCTCGAGCATCTCGCGGTCTTCGGACACGACCTGCGGCTCGATCTGCACGCGCTTGACCTCGTGCTTGCCGTTCATCGTCACCTTGACCATGCCGCCGCCGGACTCGCCGGTGACTTCCATGGCGGCGATCTCTTCCTGGGCCTTCTTCATGTTGGCCTGCAGCGCCATCGCCTGCTTCATCATGTTTCCGCCGCCGCGCATCGTCATCTCCTCGTCATTCAGTGGGTCGCACCGATTCCGGGTGCAACGTCGCGCCGAAGCGCGTCTTCATTTCACGGACCGTGGGATCTTCCTCGAGCGCGCGCCGCGCCGCATCGAGCGCCTCGGCCGAACGGCGCTCGCCGTTCTGGCTTGGCGTCTCCACCGGCAAGACGCCTTCCACGAATTCGATCTTGACCGGCGCGCCGAGATACTTGCCGAGCGCCTGGACCAGCCGGTCCTTGTTGGCCGGTGTGTTGAGCGTGGCGCCCTTCGGATCGAGGCCGAGCCGCACGACATTGCCGCTGTGCGCCACCAGCGCGCAGTTGCTCGCGAGCTGGCGCGCGGCGCCGCTCACATCGAGGTCGCCGACGATGCGTGCCCACTGCACCGGGTCCATGGGACCTGCGCCCGCGGGCCGCACGATGGTCGCACCCGCGGTGGACGCGCCGGCACCGGGCGCGGGGCCGGCACTGCGCGCGGCGCCGCCGGCGGAGGCCGCCGCGCCACCGGCCGGACGGAATGCCAGCATGCGCACCAGGGTCATCTCGAAACCGGTGCGCGGATCGGGCGCGTAGTGCAGGTCGCGGCGGCCGAGGATGGCGGTCTGGTAGTAGAGCTGCACGTCTTCCGGGCTGAAAGTGGTCGCGAGCTCACCGACCAGCGCGGGATCGAACAGTTCATCGCCCTCGTACCCCGGCTCGAGCTGGCGCAGCGCCACCCGCGTGAGCAGCGACGCCAGATCGTCGAGCACCTGCCCGTAGTCGGGCGAAAATTCCTCGAGCGAGCGCGCGGTCTCGAGCAGCGCGCGCGCCTCGCCGGTGGCGAGCGCGCGGATCAGCCGCACCACGTGGTCGCGGTCGATGGTACCGAGCATGCCGCGCGCGCCGGACTCGTCCACCTTGCCGCCGCCGAAGGCGATGAGCTGGTCGGTGAGCGACAGCGCATCGCGCATGCTGCCGTCGGCGGCCTGTGCCACCAGGCGGATGGCCGCGGGCTCGGAGGCTATCTTCTCCGCCGCGAGCACGCGCGCCAGGTGGTCGCTGATCAGCGAGATCGACAGGCGCTTGAGATTGAACTGCAGGCAGCGCGACAGCACGGTGGCCGGCAACTTCTGCGGATCGGTGGTCGCCAGCAGGAACTTCACGTGCGGCGGCGGCTCCTCGAGCGTCTTCAGCAGCGCGTTGAACGAGTGCGTCGACAGCATGTGGACCTCGTCGATGAGGTACACCTTGTAGCGGCCACGGGTCGGCGCGTACTGCACGTTCTCCAGCAGCTCGCGCGTGTCGTCGACCTTGGTGCGCGAGGCGGCGTCGACCTCGATGAGGTCGACGAAGCGGCCTTCGTCGATTTCGCGGCAGGCGGCGCACTTGCCGCAGGGCGTCGCGGTCACGCCGGTTTCGCAATTGAGGCACTTGGCGAGGATGCGCGCGATGGTGGTCTTGCCCACGCCGCGCGTCCCGGTGAACAGGAAGGCGTGGTGCACGCGGCCCTGCGTGAGCGCGTTGCCGAGCGCAACGCGCACGTGTTCCTGGCCGACCAGGTCGGCGAAGGTGGTGGGACGCCATTTGCGCGCCAGCGCCAGGTAAGTCATGGAGCCTGCCCTTCCCTTTCGCAGAAGGCTTTGGAGGCAGCCCGCACCAGCCGGACTTCGGCGCCCGACATCGAAGCTACCGCTGCTCCCTTCCGGGCCTGACGGGGTTTACAACTAGTCGTCGCGAAGGAGCCGATACGGACTGCCATGGTAAAGAAGTGGCGGACAGGGTGGGATTCGAACCCACGAACACCTTGCGATGTTACTTGACTTCCAATCAAGCGCCTTCGACCGCTCGGCCACCTGTCCG
>DASSRK010000085.1:0-29211 GCA_035701825.1 Steroidobacteraceae bacterium | reverse complement strand
GCCGCCGATGACCGGATAGCCGCAACTGCAGGCCGCGCATATCCAGCCGGCGCTCTGCGGATCCAGGGACCCCTGCCGGCAACGCGGGCAACACAGGACGGACGAAAGTGAAAGCACGCCGGAGCCTAGCATTTATGGAATGAAAGTTGGCCTTGCGCGGTCCACCGGACCGAGTCGTGGGCACCACGCAGTCGTTGGGCGCACGATTGTCTGCCGGCAGGCAGACGTGTGACCATCGCGCGGTTCCCGGCAACCAGGGGATGGCGCCCATGCGGCGATTCGGCCAGGTATTGAAGCTGCGACCCGAGTTTCGCGACGACTACGTGCGTCATCACGCCGAAGTCTGGCCCGGCGTGCTCGCGCAGATCCGTCGCTCGAACATCCGCAACTACTCGATCTACCTGCGGGACGGCATCCTGTTCGCTTATTTCGAATACGTCGGCGGCGATTTCGCGGCGGACATGCGCGCGATGGCGGCGGACCCGGAGACCCGGCGCTGGTGGGCGCTCATGGAACCGATGCAGCAGAAATGGCCCTCGGCGTCGAACGACGAGTGGTGGTCGACCATGACCGAAGTGTTCCACTGTGATTGAGCGCATGAGAGCCGCGCGCGCCCTGTCCCTGCTCGGCCTGTGCCTGTGCCTGGCGGCCGCCGCGCAGGCGCAGCGCGTCGAGCCGCGCTGGGACTCGGTAGATAGCCGCCCGACGCCCGCCTGGTGGAGCGACGCCAAGTTCGGCATCTTCATCCACTGGGGCGTCTACTCGGTGCCGGCCTTCGCGCCCAAGGGCGAGTATGCCGAGTGGTACTGGGAGCGCCTGCGCGCGCCCGGCGACGCGGCCGCGGCGCGCGACCAGGCGATCCGCCGGGAAACCCGTGCGTTCCACGAGCGTGTCTACGGCAAGGACTTCGCCTACCCGGATTTCGCGCCGCAATTCCGCGCCGAGATGTTCGACGCGGACCAGTGGGCCGGCATCCTGCAGCGCTCCGGCGCGAAGTACGTGGTGCTCGTCTCCAAGCACCACGACGGTTTCGCGCTGTGGCCATCGCGCGAGGCCGACCAGAGCTGGGGACGCCCATGGAACTCCGTGGAGCTGGGCCCGAAACGCGACCTCGTCGGGGAGTTGAGCAGCGCCGTGCGCCGCCGCGGCCTCGAGATGGGCTTCTATTACTCGCTGTACGAGTGGTTCAACCCGCTGTGGCTGTCCGGCGATCGCAACGCCTACGTGGAGCGACACCTCTTCCCGCAGTTCAAGGACCTCGTGACCCGCTACCAGCCGTCGGTGATCTTCGCCGACGGCGAGTGGAGCCTGCCGTCGGAGCAATGGCGCGCGCCGGAGTTGCTGGCCTGGCTGTTCAACGAGAGCCCGGTGCGCGACAAGGTGGTGGTCAACGACCGCTGGGGCAAGGAGACGCGCCACGTGCACGGCGGCTACTACACCACGGAATACGGCGCGGGACTGCCAGGTGCTGATCACCCCTGGGAAGAAAATCGCGGCATGGGCTTTTCGTACGGCTACAACCGCAACGAAGCGCTCGGTGACTACGCGACCGGCCAACGCCTGCTGCTGACGCTGCTCGACACGGTGAGCCGCGGCGGCAACCTGCTCATCAACATCGGTCCCACGGCCGACGGCCGTATTCCCGTGATCATGCAGGAGCGCCTCGCCTACCTGGGCCAATGGCTGGCGCACAACGGCGAGGCTGTCTATGGCACGCGCACGTTCCGTGACG
Organism: Steroidobacteraceae bacterium; assembly: GCA_035701825.1. GTDB lineage: Bacteria > Pseudomonadota > Gammaproteobacteria > Steroidobacterales > Steroidobacteraceae > CADEED01. The sequence continues at coordinate 27,479 of DASSRK010000085.1, read as the reverse complement.
GCGCGCAGTGGAGCGCCGGGCGCCAGCAGGCGCTGGATACCTCCACCAACTACCGCGCGCAATACGACGTCGAAAAGCTCACGCTCTCGCCGGCGCCGGGCGACGCGCGCAAGGAAATCCTGTTCACGCGCAAGGGCAACGTGTTGTACGCGATGCTGCCGTTGCGCCCGCCGGGGCCGCTCGTCATCCGCGACCTGCGGCTCGGGCGCGCAGCGCATGTTTCCCTGTTGGGCAGCACGCACGACGCCCTCGCGTGGCGGCAACGCGGCGCGGACGTGGCCATCACGCTGCCCGCGTTGCGCGACGGCGAGCTGCCCTTCGAGGGCCCGCTGTGCCTGCGGATCGAGGGCGCTCTCCTTCCATAGCGCCCTAGCGGTGCTTGATCTTCTCGTCGGCGCTCAGGCCCGACACCACTTCGATGTGGATGCCATCCGACAGGCCGGTCTTGATCTCGTGCTTGCGGAACACCTGGGGAGCGGTCTCCACCTCGACGTAGGTCTTGTCGCCCTCGACGATAAGATCGCCCTCGTTGATGGCCAGCGCGTCCTCGCGCTTGTCGAGCACGATGTCCGCGTTGGCGCTGTAGTTGGAGCGCAGGAACAGGTCCTTGTCGAGCGACACGGCGGCGCGGATGGTGAACTTGATGGTCCCCTGGTCGGTCACGCCCTTCGGCGCGATGTACTCGAGCCTGGCCGCGAAGGGCTTGCCGGGCAGCGCGCCGACGTTCAGCACCAGCTCCATGCCTTCCTTGAGCTTGCCGACCTCGGACTCGTCGACCAGGCCCTCGAAGATCATGTCGTTCATGTCGGCCAGCGTCGCCACCGTCGTGCCCGACTGGAAGGTGCTGGTCTCCACGATGAAGGCGCCTTCCTTGTTGGGCACGTCGAGCACCGTGCCGTCGATGGTGGCCGGGATCATGTTGGACACCATGCCCTTCGAAGCGCCGGTGCGCAGCAGCGCCAGCGTGTTCTCCGCCGAAGCCACCGCCTCCTTCTGCAGGTCGTAGTTGGTCGAATAGGTGTTGAACTGTGACTTCGAGATCACGCCCTGCGCGGCGAGCGCGCGGTAGCGCTCGAGGTCGGAGGCCTGGTTCTGCAGGCTGAGCTTGGCCGACTGCAGCTGCGACTCCGCCTGCGACACGTTGAGCATGCTCGGCCGCAGCGCGATGCGCGCCAGCACCTGCCCCTTCCTCACCACCTGGCCGGGCTCGACGTACAGCTTCTCGACCACGCCCGAGACCTGCGCCTTGACCTCGATCTCCCGGCGCGGGATCACCTTGCCGGTGGCCACGGCCTTCTTGACGATGGTCATGCGCTCCGGCACGTCGGTCTGGTACACGACCGGGTCCTGTTGCGACTTGCGGTACAGGAACACCAGCGTTCCGACGAATACCACCGCGATCACGCCGAGGACCAGGTACTTGATGATGCTTTTCATTTTTCTTCCGGTGAGACTAACTACTCGTCCTGCAGGGCGACGATGGGATTGACGGCGGCGGCCTTGGCGGCCGGCATCAGCGATGCCAGCACTCCCGAGACGACCAGCACCGTCAGCGCCACTATCGCGGTCTTGAACTCGACTTCCGGCGGGCCCATGAAGCCGGCCTTGCCGCCGGCCGCATTGAGCGCGCGCGCGATCGATTCGAGCAGCAGCGTCGCGACCACCAGGCCGCTGTAACCCGCCACCGCGGTGATCAACACCGACTCCTGCATGATCATGGCGACGATGGACGCGGGCGTGGCGCCGAGCGCCTTGCGCAGGCCGATCTCGCGCGTGCGTTCCTTCACCACGATCAGCATGATGTTCCCGACGCCGACCGCGCCCGCGAAGATGGTGCCGATGGCCACCATCCAGCTGAACACCTTGATGCCGGTGAACAGGCCATCCACCTTGTCGTGCTCGTCCTGCAGGTTGAAGCTGCCGAACACGCCCTTGTCCTCGGGGCTGACCTTGTTGATCTGGGCGAGGTACAACTTGACGTCGTTCTCGGCCACGCGCGCATGGATGCCCGGCTTGGGCACGATCACGAAGCTGCCGATCCTTCCCGTCTGGTTGAACGCGTAGCGCAGCGTCTCGTTCGGCAGGTAGATGCGCTCCTCTTCCTGCTGCTGGTTGCCGTTCTGCGTGGAACGGAACACCCCGACTACCTGGAAGATGATGCCGTTGATGGTGATGTCCTCACCCAGCGGATTCTCGTCCTTGGCGAACAATTGGTCCCGGACACGCTGCCCGATGACCGCCACCTTGCGCTTCTGCGGCTCGTCCCGCTGATTGAAGGATCGCCCCTGGATGATGCGCAGGGAGTTGATGTTCTCCATCCCGGCGAAGCCGCCCTGGATGCTGAACGCGCCGTTGCGCGAATTGCGCACGGTGGTGGGCGGTGCGTTGTCCCACACGCCCACCGAGTTCTGGCCCGTGATGAACCCGACGCTCGGGACGTTCCGGGCGATGTCCGCGACGTCTTCCGGCCTGAGGCGGATCTGGCGGCCCACCGGCATGCCCTGCCAGGGAATCTGCGTCGGGCCCTGGGACCAGACCCACACCGTGTTGGTGGTCTTGGGAAATCCTTCGGCGACGCCGTTCTCCAGTCCCTTGCCGGCGCCCAGCAGCGCCGTGAGCATGAATATTCCCCAGAAGACACCGAACGCGGTGAGCGCGGTGCGCAGCTTGTGCCGGCCCAGGGTGCTGAAGATCTCCTGCCACTTCTCGACGTCGATCATGGCTGGCTCCCTATCCCGCCTTCATCGCTTCGGTGGGCGTGATTTTTGCGGCCCTCAGCGCCGGCATGAGGCCGGCCAGCACGCCGACACCGACCAGCAGCAGCAGCGCGGTCAATGCGAGCTTGAAGTCGACGCTCGGGTTGACGAAGTACGGCAGCTTGGCCCCCGCGCTGCGCAACCCGAAGGCCACGAGCTCGAGCAGCGCCACGCCCACGACCAGCCCGACATACCCCGCGAAGGCGGTGACCAGCGTCGATTCCAGCAGCAAGGTGCTGACGATGTTGAACGGCGTGGCGCCCAGCGCCTTGCGGATGCCGATCTCCCGCGTGCGCTCCTTCACCGTGATGATCATGATGTTGCTGATGCCGACGATGCCCGCGGTCAGCGTTCCGAGACCGACGAACCAGATGAACACGTCGATGCCGATGAACAGGCCGGTGACCCGTTGCATGGGCTCGGCCATGTTGAAGGAGGCGATGCCGCGGATGTCCTCGGGCGCCACGTCGTGCCGGCGCTTCAGCAGCGCGAGCACTTTTTTCTCGAGCTCGAAACCATCCACGCCCTTGGCCGGGCGCACCCAGATGTTGTCGGTGAACGTGGAGTCACCGTACATCTTCTGCATGGTGGTCAGCGGCATCAGCACCCGCTCCGAGTTCCGGCCGCGGCCGCCCTTGTCGTAGAAGATGCCCACGACCTTCATCTCCACGTCCTTGACGCGGATGTACTTGCCCACCGGATCTTCGTCCTTGGCGAACAACCGCTCGGCGACGGTCGTACCGATGACCACGACCTTGCGGATCTCGTCCTGGTCGAGCGGATTGGGCTTGCGGCCGAAATTGAATGGCACGTCCTCCTTCACCTTGAAGTAGTCGTCGGGGACACCGAGAACCTGCGCATTGCTGTTCTTGCCGTGATAGCTCATGGTGCCGCCGTCCGGCACGAATCGCTCGGCCGACAGCAAACGGATGCCGGAGACCTGCTGCCGCACGGCTTCGATGTCATCGAGCGTCAGGCGTATCGCGCGTCCCGGGGGCATGCCGTGATACGCAGTCGTCGTCGTGCCGGTCCAGACGATGATGAAATCCAGCACGTCGGAGCCGAAGTCCTCGTACACGCCGTTCTGCATGCCGCGGCCGGCACCCAGCAATAGCACCAGCATGAAGATTCCCCAGAACACGCCGAAGGCCGTGAGCAGCGTGCGCAGCTTGTTCTGCCGCAGCGTGAAGAGGATCTCCTGCAGGCCGTCGAGCATGGCTAGCCGACCGCCTCGATTGCGCCCGGCGCGGAAACGGCCCCGGAAGTCACCTGGCCGTCCTTGAGCAGGATCTGCCGCTGCGTCATGTTGGCCACGTCCTGCTCGTGCGTGACCACGATGATGGTGTTGCCGCGCCGGTGGATGTCCTTGATGAGCGCCATGATCTCGTGGGTGGTCACGCTGTCGAGCGCGCCCGTGGGTTCATCGGCCAGGATCACCTTGGGCTTGTGAACCAGGGCGCGCGCGATGGCGACGCGCTGCTTCTGGCCGCCGGACAACTGGTTAGGCATGAAGGACTTGCGATCCGCGAGCCCGACCAGGTCGAGATACTGCTCGGCGCGGTAGTTACGCTCCTTGCGGCCGACGCCCTGGTAGTAGAGCGGCAGCGCCACGTTCTCGGTGGCGTTCTTGAACGGCAGCAGGTTGAAGGACTGGAACACGAAGCCCAGCAATTTGTTGCGCAGCCGCGCGGCTTCGGTCTCGCCCAGCTTGCCCACCTGCTGGCCGGCCAGCAGGTAGCTGCCCGAGTCATAGGAATCGAGGATGCCGAGGATGTTCAGCAGCGTGGACTTGCCGGATCCCGACGAACCCATGATGGACACCAGTTCGCCTTCGCGAACCTGCATGTCGACGCCCTTGAGGACGTGCAGGGACTGATCGCCGGTCTGGTAGGACTTGTGGATGCCATGCATTTCGATCATGGCAGTGACTTTCTCATTCGATCCCGCTCCCGATCCAGTCCTTGTAGACGGCCGGGACCCACGCCGGGTTGCAGGGAAGCGAAAATTCTTATGCGGCGGCTGGCCCCCGCAGCAGCGACTCGACTGCCGCCTGGTCGCCACGTTCGAGCGCGGCCTCGACTTCCAGGCTCTGGCGGTCGCGGCCCACCGTGAGCACCGCGGCCACCTTGCCGGCGGTCCGGTAGACCACCGTGGCATCCCGCTGCTCGAGGCTGCCGAGCACGACGATGTCGGCATCGCCGCCGGCATGGCCGACGTATGACAGGGTCACGTCGTAGTGCTGGCTCCAGAAGAACGGCACGTCGTCGAAGCTGCGCGCCAGCCCTAACATGTCGGCCGCCGCGAACTGGCCCTGGCGCTCGGCGGCCTGCCAGTGCTCGACGCGCACCGGCGTGCCGAGCCGCGGCTCGGGATAGCGCGCGATGTCGCCCGCCGCCCAGATGTCGGGCGTGCCGGTGCGCAGCCGCGAATCGACCACGACGCCGTTGTCGACCTCGAGCCCGGCCTCCTGGGCCAGCGCCACGCGCGGCTTGACGCCGACGCCCAGCACGACGAGATCTGCCGGCAGGCGGCTGCCCTCCAGCACGACTTCCTGCGCGGTGATCGCGAGCAGTTTGGCGTCCAGGTGGAACCGAACCCCCTTGGCCTCGTGCAATTGCTGCACGAAGCGACCGACCTGCGTGCCCATGACGCGTTCGAGCGGCACCCGGTCGCGGCCGACCACGTCGACTTCCAGGTTGCGCGCGCGCAGCGATGCGGCGACTTCGAGTCCGATGAAGCTCGAGCCGATGACCACCACCCGCTTCGCCTGGCCGGCGGCGTCGATGATGGCTTGCGAATCGGCCAGCGTGCGCAGTGTCTTCACGTGCGGCAGCGTGGCGCCCTCGATGGCCAGCCGCACCGGCTCGGAGCCCGTGGCCAGCAGCAGCTTGTCGTAGTCGAGCTTGCGGCCGCCCGCGAGCGTGAGCGTTTTGCCCCGGGGATCGAGCGCGGTGACTTCTTCACGGACCAGCTGGATGTCGTTCGACTTGTAGAAATCGTCGTCGCGCAGCGTGATCCACTCCATCGGCGCGTTGCCGGCCAGGAAATCCTTGCTGAGGTTTGGCCGGTCCACCGGGCCCGGAGGTTCGTTGCCGATGAGCGTGACCGGTCCCCGGTAGCCCAGGCGGCGCAGCTTTTCGGCGGCCGCGGCTCCGGCCGCACCGGCACCGACGATCACGACGTTCGCGGGAATCTGCGGCGGCGGGGGCGCGGGCGTGCGGGCCTGCTTCGCTCCCACCTGCACACGGTCGCCACGCCTGACTACTTCGTAGCAATCGACCGGATTCAGCGCCGGCGCCCCCAGCGCCTCGCCGGTGCGCAGGCTGAAACAGGCGTGATGCCACGGGCAGCGAACGGTCTCGCCCACCACCAGACCTTCCGCCAGCGGTCCCGAGTAGTGAGTGCAGGTCGCGCCAAGCGCGTGAACGGTGGCGCCCCTGCGCACCATCATGACCGCCTCGCCGTTCGCATGGCCCAGCAGGGGCACGCCTTCCTGCAGCCGGTGCAACTCGATGCCCGCGGCGAGATCGGGACCCTTGAGCTCGGAAGCCTGCGCCATCGTGTCACTCCTGGTTGGAGCACTCTAAATGAACCGGAGCATATGCGCGTTCCCGCGGCGAAAAGATGTCGTCCAACTCCCCGACCGCGTGGCTGACAGAATGCGGCGCGCGCGTCGCTATCGCGCCTGGCCCTTGCGTTCGCGCCGGCGCGCATGCAGCAGCGGTTCGGTGTAGCCGTTCGGCTGCTCCACTCCCTTGAACACCAGGTCGCACGCGGCCTGGAACGCGATGGACCGCTCGAATGCCGGCGACATCGGCCGGTAGGCCGGATCCGCGGCGTTCTGCTGGTCGACGACCCGCGCCATGCGCTCGAGCGCGGCTCGCACTTCCTCGCGGGTGACGATGCCGTGCAGCAGCCAATTGGCGATGTGCTGGCTCGAGATGCGCAGCGTCGCGCGGTCTTCCATCAGGCCGACGTCGTGGATGTCGGGCACCTTGGAGCAGCCCACTCCCTGGTCGATCCAGCGCACCACGTAACCGAGGATGCCCTGCGCGTTGTTGTCGAGCTCTTCGCGTTTTTCCGCGACGCTCCAGTTCGTCTGCGTCGCGAGCGGCGGCGCCAGGATGGCGCGCAGGGCCGCGCGCGGGCGGGTCGCCAGCTCGCGCTGCCGCGCGCCGACGTCCACCTGCAGGTAGTGCAAGGCATGCAGGGTCGCGGCGGTCGGGCTCGGCACCCACGCGGTGTTCGCGCCGGATTTCGGATGCGCGACCTTCGCCTGCAGCATCTCCGCCATGCGGTCCGGCATGGCCCACATGCCCTTGCCGATCTGCGCGCGGCCCGCGAAGCCGCAAGCCAGCCCGACGTCGACGTTCTGGTCCTCGTAGGCGGCGAGCCAGCCCGCGCCGCGGATCGCGCTCTTGCGCAGCACCGGCCCCGCCTGCATGGCGGTGTGGATTTCGTCGCCGGTGCGATCGAGGAAGCCGGTGTTGATGAAGATGACGCGGCCCCTGACGGCGCGGATGCACTCCTTGAGGTTGACGGTCGTGCGCCGCTCCTCGTCCATCACGCCGATCTTCACGGTGTGGCGCGCGAGCCCGAGCAGGTCTTCGACGCCATCGAACAGCGTGTTGGCGAACTCCACCTCGTCGGGACCGTGCATCTTCGGCTTCACGATGTAGACCGAGCCGGCGCGCGAATTCCTGAACCGACCCAGGCCCTCGAGATCGATGCGCGCGATCATCGCGGTCACCGCGGCATCGACGATGCCCTCCGGCGCTTCCCGCTCCCGGTGCAGCACGAGATCGGTGGTCATCAGGTGCCCGACATTGCGGACCAGCATCAGGCTGCGGCCCGGCAGGGTCAGCTCACCCCCCGCCGGTGACTGATAGCTGCGATCCGCGTTGAGGCTGCGATCGACGTGCCCGTTGCCTTTCACGAAGCGCGCGCTGAGCTCGCCGGTCATCAGGCCGAGCCAGTTGCGGTACACCGCCACCTTGTCGGTACTGTCCACGGCCGCGACCGAATCCTCGAGGTCCATGATGGTGGTGAGCGCCGATTCGAGCTGCACGTCGGCGATGCCCGCCGGATCGTCGCGGCCGATCGGGTGCCTGCGATCGATGCGCAACTCGATGTGCAGCCCGTGATGTTCGAGCAACAGCGACTGTGGAGCGGAGGCCGTGCCCGTGAACCCCTTGAACTGCGCCGGCCTTGCGAGCGCGACCGGGCCGCCATGAGTCAGCATGACCTGCAGCACTCCGTCCGCCACCGAGTAGCCGGTCGCGTCGCGGTGACTGCCCGAGGCGAGCGGCACGGCGTTGTCCAGCATGGACCGCACGCGCCCGATCACTTCGCGGCCGCGCGTCGCGTTGTATCCCTGGCCACGCGCGAGCGCGCCGGTGTCTTCGATCGCATCGGTGCCGTACAGCGCGTCGTACAGGCTGCCCCAGCGCGCGTTGGCCGCATTCAATGCATAGCGCGCATTGTCGAGCGGCACCACCAGCTGCGGGCCCGCGAGCCGCGCGATCTCGGCGTCGACATTCTGCGTTTCGATGGTGAAATCCGGGCCTTCCGGCACCCGGTAGCCGATCTCGAGCAGGTGCTGCTCGTGCGCCGCGACGTCGAACGGCTGGCCGCGGCGGAACCGGTGCCACGCATCGATTTCCGACTGCAACGCGTCGCGCCGCGCCAGCAGCGCCTGGTTCACCGGCACCAGCCGGTCGAGCAGCGCGGCGAAGCCGTGCCAGAAACGCGCGGTGTCGAGCCCGATGCGCGGCGCGACTTCCTCGTCGACCAGCCGGGCGAGCGGCGCCGCCACGCGCAGTCCGCCGCGTTCCTGGTAGTCAGTCATCGGCGGACTCCGGCCTGTGGCAGGCGTTGGGTGATCGTGGGCAATGATTGCTGCGCGAACAGATCGTGGTGGCCTGGTGCGACAACGCCTCGCCGATCCAGCCGATGTTGAGCACCTTCGAGACCGACTGCAGTGCCTGCTTCGTCTCGACCGGAATCGGCGCATCGCCGCCGCCCTTGCGACAGGCCTCGCCCACGCCCTGCAGCAGCGCGGCCGAGTCGTAACCCTGCGCGGTCAGCGCGGGCGACAGGTCGACGCCCACCGACAGCACGTGCGTGACCGCCGCGGCGTCGCGCGTCAGCATCGAATGGCAGCAATAGAGCCTCGACCGTTCGCCGTCCGGCATGATCGAGATCTGCGAGCGCGGCTTGCCGAACGACCTGGTGGCCGCGGTGCCGGGATTCTTCAGCATGCGGAACACCGCCCAGCGCGGGCACGGGTCGGGCACCACGCTCATGTTGCCCCAGGGCAGCGGGATGCCGTTGGCGCGGTACACCGCGCGCAGGAACCCCGGTGGATAGGCGTCGAAGAAGTGCCAGTGGCGGTACGGCGAGACCGAGGTCATGCGGCGCATCATCACCGCCGAGGTCACGCCGAGGCGCGCGCCGGCCTCGACCGAGTGCGCCTCGCGGATCAGGAAACGCCGGAACGGCGCGCGCGGGCACAGCAGCGCGGCCGCGAAGCAGCTGCACTCGAAATCGCGCCACGCGTACAGCACGTCCTGCGGGCCCATGCCGGCGCCGCCCTCGGCGGCCTCGGCGACTTCGTTCCACGTGGCCTCGTGCGGCGAGATGAGGCCGTCACCGTTGTGCATGATGCGATGGCCGGCGAAGAACGCGAGCTCGTACTTGAGACGCGGCTCCTGCGACTTCAGCCGCTTGTTGATCCACACCGTGTTCGGCGCCTCGAAGCGCGAGCGCACCATGGCGCGCGACGGCACGGCCTGGTCCTCGAACCAGCGGATCTGCAATCCCAGGCGCTTGCAGATCGCCAGCAGCTCCTGCGGTGACAGCGGCATGCGGCGGTCGCCTATCTTCTCCGCCGCGCGCTCGATGTCCGGGAAGTCGTTGTGGCGGGTCTCCTGCCACACGCGGATCAGCAGCTGGGCGAATTGCCGCCCGGTGGTCGCCGTCTGGCTCAGCAGTTCCGGCAGCGCGATGCGCAGCAGGTCGTGCGAGAACAGGAAGCCGGGCTCGAGCGGCATCGCCGCGAGCCCGCCGCGCGCCACCGGCTTGGGCTCGGCGGCGAGCTCGGTGTTCTGGTCGAGGAACCATTGCGGCGACTTGGCGAAGATGCCCGCCAGCAGCCCGAGCATGTCGTCCGAGGGCATGCGCTGGCCGTTCTCGATCATGCTGAGGTAGGACACCGACGGGGCGACGGTGGCGTCGATCTGCACACAGCGGGCCGACAGCTCTTCCAGCGTCAGACCATTGCGCTTGCGCAGCGAGCGCAGCTTGGCGCCGAGGAAATGGCCCTGTCGGACTAATGCACCCATGCTGTGAAATTCACATTGTGAAGTTTCTGATGTGAAAATCTTGACGCGAATCACTCTACTCTCTGGCCCCTCGACGCTTCAAGAACGAATCGACGCCACGGAGAGCCACCCATGTCCGACAGAGTCGCGCAGCAGTACCGCCTCGACACCGAATGGGGCTCGCAGCCCCGCTGGCGCGGCATCCAGCGTCCCTACTCCGCCGCCGACGTGGTGAAACTGCGCGGCACGGTGCGGATCGAGCACACGCTGGCGCGCCTCGGCGCGGAGAAATTCTGGAAGCTGCTGCACGCAGAGCCGGTGGTCGGTGCGCTCGGCTGCGTCACCGGCAACCAGGCCGTGCAGGCCGTGCAGGCCGGGCTCAAGGCTATCTACTGCTCGGGCTGGCAGGTGGCGGGCGACGGCAACAGCGCGGGCGAGATGTACCCCGACCAGAGCCTGTACCCGGTCGACTCGGTGCCGAGGATGATCGAGCGCATCAACAATGCGTTGCTGCGCACCGACCAGATCCACGCGCTCGAAGGCGACCCCGACGACGGCGACATCGACTGGCTCGTGCCGATCATCGCCGATGCCGAGGCCGGCTTCGGCGGCAACCTCAACGCCTTCGAGCTCACCAAGGCCATGATCCGCGCCGGCGCGGCCGGGGTGCACTTCGAGGACCAGCTGTCCTCGGCGAAGAAGTGCGGCCACATGGGCGGCAAGGTGCTGGTGCCCACCGACGAGGCCATCAACAAGCTGGTCGCCGCGCGCCTGGCGGCCGACGTGTCGGGCGTGCCCACCCTGGTGATCGCGCGCACCGACGCCGAGGCGGCGAACCTGCTGACCTCCGACCACGACCCGCGCGACCAGCCATTCCTGACGGGCAAGCGCAGCACCGAGGGCTTCTTCCACGTGCGCAACGGCATCGAGCAGGCGATCGCGCGCGGCCTCGCCTATGCGCCGTACGCCGACCTCATCTGGTGCGAGACCGCGAAGCCCGACATCGACGAGGCACGCCGCTTCGCCCGCGGCATCCATGCCCGCCATCCCGGCAAACTACTCGCCTACAACTGCTCGCCCTCGTTCAACTGGGGCGCGAAACTCAGCGCCACCGAGATGCAGGGCTGGCGCGAGTGCCTGGCGGCGCTCGGCTATCGCTTCCAGTTCATCACGCTCGCGGGCTGGCACGCGCTCAACCACTCGATGTTCGAGCTCGCCTCGGCCTATCGCGCCGACGGCATGCTGGGCTATTCCCGCCTGCAGCAGCGCGAATTCGCCAGCGAAGCGGACGGCTACCGCGCCACGCGCCACCAGGCCTTCGTCGGCACCGGCTACTTCGACGCGGTGCAGACCGTGATCACCGCGGGGCAATTCTCCACCGGCGCCATGCACGGCAGCACCGAGCAGGCGCAGTTCCATGTCAGCCGCGCTTCTTGAGCGCGTGGTGGGCGCGCAGCCCCAGCTGGCGCCGCGCGCGCTGGTGGATCCGGCCGAGCTGGCCGCGGGCTTGCGGCTGCGCTTCGAGCATTACAACGCCGAATTCGCGCGCATCACGCGGCGGGCCGCGCGGCATTTCATGGCGCGCGACTGGCCGGCCGCGCGCGCGGATGCGGTGCAGCGCATCGACCTGTACGAAGAGCACGTGGGCCGCGCGCTCGACAGCCTGCGCGAGCTGGGCAGCGCCATCGACGACCGTGAATTGTGGATCGGCATCAAGCGGCACTTCGCGCTCGAGATCGCCCATCTCCCGGACAGCGACTTCTATCGCACCTTCCTGAACTCGATCACGCGCGACCTGTTCGCCACGGTCGGTGTCGACGAGGAAATCGAGTTCACGGTCACCGCCTCGGGACGCGCCTCCGGCAGCGTGCCCATCCGCGTGCACCCGGTCGGCGATTCGCTGGAGCGCGCGGTGTGCGAGCTGCTCGCCGACCTGCCGTTCGCGAGCCTCATCGGCGAGACCGAGGCGTTCGCGCGCCAGATCTGCCGCGAGCTGACGCCGCACTTCGACAGCCGCCGGCAGAGCGCCGCGCCGCAACTGGTGGAAGTGATCGACGCGCCTTTCTACCGCGGTCCCACGGCCAGCATCGTCGGGCGGTTGATCGGCGACGGCAGCATCACGCCGTTCGTCATCGTGTTCGTGCATGGCGCCGACGGCCTGAAGATAGAGTCCGTCCTGCTGGCGCGCAGCGACATCAGCTCGCTGTTCGGCTTCACGCGCTCCTATTTCCACGTCGACCTGCCCGTGGTGAGCGCCGCGGTCTCGTTGCTGCGCACCTTCATGCCGGGCAAGCCGGTCGACGAGCTGTACACCATCCTGGGCCGCGCCAAGCAGGGCAAGACCGAGCGCTACTACGCTCTTCGCCGCCACCTGGCGCAGTCCTTCGACGTGTTCGTGCACGCGCCGGGACAGCGCGGCCTGGTCATGATCGTGTTCACGCTGCCGTCGCATGACCTGGTCTTCAAGGTGATCCGCGACCGCTTCGGCCCGCCCAAGAACACCACGCGCACCGAGGTCATGGAGAAGTACAAGTGGGTGTTCGGGCACGACCGCATCGGGCGGCTGGTCGACGCCCAGGAGTACAGGCAGCTGCGCTTGCCGAAGGCGCGCTTCATGCCGGCGCTGCTGCAGGAACTGCTGACCGAAGCGGGCAGCGTGTGCCGGCTCGACGGCGAGGACCTGATCGTCGGCCACTGCTACATCGAGCGGCGGCTGAAGCCGCTGGACCTGTTCCTGCGCGACGCGGACTCGACCGCCGCCGAGCGGGCGCTGCTCGACTACGGCGATGCCCTGCGCGAGCTCGCGCGCATCGACGTGTTTCCCGGCGACCTGCTGCTCAAGAACTTCGGCGTCACCAGCCAGGGCAAGGTCGTGTTCTACGACTACGACGAGGTGACCTCGCTGCGCGAATGCAACTTCCGCGAGCTGCCCGCCCCTTCCACGCACGAGGACGAGTTCAGCGCCGAGCCGTGGTTCTTCGTCGGCACCAACGACGTGTTTCCCGAGCAGTGGCTGCCGTTCCTCGGCATACCGCCGGAATTGAAGGAGTCCTTCGAGGCGCGGCACGGCGAGTTGCTGCGGCCGCATTGGTGGCACGAGGCGCAGTCGGGATCGGCCTGAAGCGCGCGCCGCCGCGCGCGGCCATCGGCGTTTCGACCCCGTCCATCCGCCCAAAGGCGGGCTTCGTCGCAATGCCCTGAAGTCCCGCGCCACGCGGACTAGTTTGGGCCTCCATTTCCAGGGAGGCCCCATGAAGATTTCCTTGTCGATGGTCGCGTGCGCGGCGCTGGCTGCCGTCGCGCCGGCTTTGGCCGCCGATTCTCCGCAGGCAGCCTCGAACCCGACCCCCGCGATCGATGTCGCGCGTTTCACCGCCGACGGCAAGCTGGAGAAACCCGCCGATCTCGCCAACTGGGTGTTCCTCGGCGCCTCGCTCGGCATGGGTTACAACCCCGGATCGTTCAACGCCGCGAACCCGGGCCAGTTCCAGGTGGCGATGATGGAGCCGAACGCGTATCGCTACTTCCTCGAGCATGGCAGCTACGCGCCGGGCTCGATGTTCCTGCTCTCCTTCTTCAATGCCGACGCGCAGCCGCGCTCGATCAACCAGAACGGCTTCACGCAGGCCGAGCTCACGAACTTCGAGATCCACCTGGTGGATCCCGCGAGGGGCAAGGAACAGCAAGGCCACGTGTTCTACGTGTTCGGCGCGAACGCCACCGAGGGTGCGGCGGTGCCGCCGGGCAATGCCTGCGTGCGCTGCCACGTCGCGCACGGCGCGTTCGACGGCACCTTCGCCCAATTCTACCCGGCGGTTCGCGCACTGATCCCGAAGGAGAACCTCGAACGCGCGCTGCGGGACCACGACATCCGCTAAGGCGGTAACATCGCGCCCGATGAAGGAAGCCGCCCATCCACTGAGTCGCCCGCTGCCGCACGACGTGGCCACGGGCGAATCCGCCTTCATCCAGTTCTACCAGAAGTACGCGGTGTTCAGCTGGCCGTGGGCGTGGCGGCGCACGGCCATATTCGGATCCATCGGCCTGCTTGCCAGCGTCACCTTCGGTGTTTCGCATGGGTTGCTGGTCAAGGATGTCTGGCAAGCGATCACGGTCTCGCTGGCAAGTGCGGCGGCGAACATTGCGCTGGTCGGCTCCGGCCCGATGGCCGCGGCCTTCGTGCGGCACCGGGCATGGCCGCGACAATTCGAGGCGACACTCGTCGTGTTGGCGGTCGTTGGCGGCGCAGTGTTCGCGGCGCAAGCCAGCGACTGGTCCAACCACTACCACGACACGCAGATGGCCTCGCACGGATTTCATTCCGCAGGCAGCGGCATGAAACCTGCGGACGACTTGCACGCGATCGTGCGGCGCGCCATCGACGTGGGTTGGAGCGTGATCATCCTGCTGGTGGCCAATGGTGCAATGGCGTTGCCCGCCTACTTCTCGGAACAGAAGCGCTGGGCCGAACATCGGCGGCGGGTCGAAGTGGAACGGCTCAGCCTGCAGCGCACGGAGGCGGACATGCGACTCGCGCTGTTGCAGGCACAGGTCGAGCCACACTTCCTGTTCAACACGCTGGCGTCGGTGCGGTCGCTGGTCAGCACCGATCCGCAGCGCGCCGCGCAGACCATCGACGCGCTGGCGCAGCACCTGCGCGCCACGCTGCCCAAGCTGCGCGCCGAGTCCGGAGCCTCCTCGACGCTGGGCGAACAGTTCGCGATCTGCGGCAGTTATCTCGATCTCATGAAGGTACGGCTCGGTGATCGCTTGCGCTACGAATTGCGCCTGCCACCGGATCTGCGCGCGGCGCCCTTCCCGCCGCTGCTGCTCATCTCGCTGGTCGAGAACGCCATCAAGCACGGCGTCGAGCCGAAGCCCGGCCCGGCGCAGGTGGTGCTGAGCGCGCGGGCCACCGACAGCAGGGATGCGCCGCAGCTCGAGGTGCGCGTGGAAGATGACGGTGCGGGGCTCAAGCCCGGCCTGGGAGAAGGCACCGGCCTTGCCAACATCCGCGCGCAACTCATGACTCGCTTCGGCCCGGCCGCCAGCCTCGAGTTGTCGGAGCGCGCCGCGGGTGGCGTGCTGGCATGTCTCACGCTCCCGCTCGAGGTGCAGTCGTGAAACGCCCGACGGCCTTGATCGCAGAAGACGAACTGCCGCAGCGGCAGGAACTGCGCACCCTGTTGCGCGAGGTTTGGCCCGAGCTCGACGTCGTCGCCGAATGCGAAGACGGCCTGGCGGCGCTCAAGGCCCTCGAGCTGCATCGTCCGCAGGTGGCGTTCCTCGACATCCGCATGCCCGGCGTGAGCGGGCTGGAGGTGGCGCGCGCGGCCGGCGATCGCTGCCAGGTGATTTTCATCACCGCCTACGAGGAATACGCGCTGCGCGCCTTCGACGAGGGCGCGGTGGACTATCTACAGAAGCCGGTGATGCGCGAGCGCCTGGAGCGCGCCGTGGGACGCACGCGTGCAAGGCTGGAAAACGGCACGCCGGTCGACGTGGCGGCACTGATCGACCTGCTGCAGGCGCGCCTGGCACCGGGCGGCCAGCGCGGCATCAAGTGGATCACCGCGAGCATCGGCAATTCGATGAAGGTGTTCTCCATCGACGAAGTGCTGTTCTTCCAGGCGCAGGACAAGTACACGCGCGTGGTGACCGCCGACGCCGAGGGCCAGATCCGCACGCCGCTCAAGGAATTGCTCGCCTCGCTGGATTCGGAGTCCTTCTGGCAGGTGCATCGGAGCGTCATCGTGCGCGTCGGCGCCATCCGCGCGCTGGAGAAGGATGCGGACGGCAGGCTGCGCCTCAATCTGCGCGGGCACGCCGAAATACTGCCGGTGAGCAGCGCGTTCCAGTATCGTTTCCGGGGGATGTAGGCGCGCCGCGATCGGCGACACATTCTCGGCAGGCACCCAGATTCTAGCGCCTGTCGCGCCAGATTGAACTTCCCATTTCGGTGGAGGACACCCTGCACGAGCCACGGTAGGGTGCGCGCCCATGAATACCTCGAACCCGGCCGTCTCCGCGAAATTTTCCGGCTACCAGAAATGGGTGGTCGGCATGCTGGCATTCCTGCAGTTCACCTTGATCCTCGACTTCATGCTGATGGCGCCGCTCGGTGCGCTGATCATGCCCGCGCTGTCGATCACGCCGGCGCAGTTCGGCAGCGTGGTGTCGGCGTACGCCTTCGCGGCCGGGATCTCCGGGATCCTGACCGCCGGCTTCGCCGATCGTTTCGACCGCAAGAGGCTGCTGCTCTTCTTCTATGCGGGCTTCGTGCTCGGCACCCTGTGGTGCGGCCTCGCGCAGAGCTTCGCGTCGCTGCTGCTGGCGCGCATCGTCACGGGCCTGTTCGGCGGCGTCATCGGCTCCATCGTGCTGGCCATCGCCACCGACCTGTTCGCGCCGCAGATGCGCGGCCGCGTCATGGGTTTCATCCAGACCGCGTTCGCCGCCAGCCAGATCCTCGGCCTGCCGCTCGGCATCTATCTATCCAAGGAATGGAACTGGCACGTGCCCTACCTGGCGCTCGCGGCGATGGCCGTGTTCGGCGGCCTGCTGATCGCGGCGCGCATGCAGCCGGTCGCCGAGCACCTGAAGCTGCGGCAGGAACGCGGCGCGTTGGCCCACCTGCTCCACACGCTCACCGAGCCCACCTACCTGCTGTCGTTCATCGCGGTGCTGTTCCTCGCCACCGGCGGCTTCATGCTGATGCCGTTCAGCAGCGCGTTCACGGTGAACAATCTCGGGATCTCGCTCGACGACCTGCCGTTCATCTACCTGGTGACCGGTATCGCCACGATCTTCATCGGGCCGCTGGTGGGCAAGGCCGCGGATTCGCTGGGCAAGCTGCGCGTGTTCTTCTTCGGCACCGCGGTGATGATCGTCATGGTGGTGACGTATACGCACATGGGCCCGACGGCGCTCTGGGTCGTGACCCTGGTCAACGTCGCGATGTTCGTCGGCATCTTCTCGCGCATGATCCCGTTCCAGGCGCTGATGTCGCAGGTGCCCGCGCCGACCCAGCGTGGCTCGTTCAACGCGATCAATGCGTCGATCTCGCAACTCGCGGGCGGCGTCGCCTCGCTGGTGGCCGGGCACATCGTCGAGTCGGGCGTGGACGGGAAGATCCATCACTACGAGATCGCCGGCTATGTCGTGGTGACCACGTCGCTGCTCGCGTCCGTATTGCTTTGGCGCATCCAGCGCGGTGTCGAGGTGCATGCCAAGGTGCCCGCCTGACGGCGGGTCCACGATCACTTCACGGCGACGATCCTGCTCAGCCTCGAGGCACCGTTCTCGTTGAACGCCTCCACCGCGACGTCGTAGCTCACGCCGGCATTGAGCGCGCGCACCTCGAGCCGCGTACCGCGATCCGCGAACACCTGGTAACAGAGATTCAGCCGATCAGGCTGGATGCCCCAGCACACGTTGTACCCCACGACTCCCGGCACCTTGCCCCAGCTGACCGTCATGGCCCGGGAATCCGTGCGCTCTGCCCTGACGTCGCCCGGCGCGCGCGGCGCGGACCCGCCGGCGTCGCCAAACACGCGCAGGTCGCTGATCGCCAGGTGCGCCGCGCCGACGTGCCCGTGCACGTAACGCACGTAGCGCGCGGCCACGGGCGCGGGCAACTGGAAATAGGCATTGGGCCGATCGCGCCGCTCGGGCCCGGTGCGCGCCAGCGGCTGCCAGCGCTTGCCATCGAGCGAAGACTCGAGCGTGAACTCCGTGTAGATGTCGGGCGCGTCGCGGAACCGGCCGGATAGATAGTCGGCGAAGTCGACCTGCACCGCACGCAGCGTCTTGCGGGCGCCGAGATCCACGGTCAGTGCCTGCCCCGCTTCGCTCGAGGCCGCGACCCAGAAAGTGCGCGGATCCTCGTCGGTGACGTTGTCGGCGCCGAAGTCGTCGCCCGCGTCGGCGCGCAACACCGAAGACGCCGTGGCCCGCTTGCGATAGGACAACAGCATCCAGCCCGTGAACAGGCTCTCAGGGTCCGCAACGCGCGCCGTCGGCACGTAATGCGGAAAGTCGCCGAAGCGCGTGTCGACGCTCATCTGCCCGTCGTCGCTGAAGGCGGCCGGAAACAGCGCGACGCGCCGCTCGAACGTCCAGTTGTAACCGATCCACGGCGTGCCGGTGTTCCACCAGTTGCCATGCTCGTCCTGGAAGGTGTTGCCATGACCCGCGCCGTGCACGAAGCCGCCGGGCTTGTAGCCCACCGGGTTGTAGTCGGCGTACTCGAACGGCCCCAACGGATGGTCGGACACGTAGGTACCCGTCGCGTAAACGTTGAACTCGGTGCCGGGCGCGCCGTATTGCAGGTAGTAGCGGCCCTTCACCTTCGTCATCCAGGCGCCTTCGATGTAGACCGGCCGGTCGACGGCGGTGTGGTCCTGGCCGAACCGCTCCCAGCCATGCCGATCGGGCTCGAGCTGCACCAGCGCGCGCGGCTTGCCCAGGTATCTAACTACCTGCCGCGCGTCGGCGTCGCGCAGGTCCAGCTCGATGCCGAACAGCGGGTAGCGGTTGGAGGAACCCCAGTAGAGGTACCAGCGCCCATCGTCGTCCTTGAACAGCGCCGGATCCCACGGCCCCGGCGGAACGGTCGCGGGTTGCGCATCGCCGCGGTGCCAGCGGCCGGTGTCGTTCTCGGAGATGGGCACGGGCAGCTCCGGCATGCGCCGAGTGAGGAACTCCCACTGCCCATGCGCCGGATCGCGCGATTCCAGCAGGGCTTCGGGACGCGTGGTCGACGGCATCAGCACCAGCTTCTCGCCATCCGAAATGACCGCCGGCGCGACGATGCTCTCGAACGGCCAGCGATTCGGAGTGACGAATGTCCAGTCGCGCAGATCGGTCGAGCGCCAGTAGCCGTCGGCCAGTGTCAGGAACAGGTAATAGGCGTCCTGGTGCCGCACGATCACCGGGTCGGCGCCCGTGCGGTAGGAAATGCCTCGATTGACCTGCTCGAAGTTGTAGCGGTAGTCGATGTCGAGCGGATTCGCGTAAGTGCGCCGGGCATCCTCGGCAGCGAGCGTGCTGGCGAGGAATCCGAACATCGCCGCGAAACACACTCGCCTGCGTCGCGCCATGCACGACTCCATACCACAACCCGTGCCCCCGCCGGATCCGTGGTCGCCGGTCGCGGCGCCGTCTTACGCCCGGATCGTCTTCGCACGAGAGATGCGCGACGGCCCGAGCAGAATCCGCGTTCAGTCGAGCGGGTCCGCGTCGTGTCGTTGCCGCTCGCGACTGACGCCGCGTTCCGCTATTGATCCGTCGCAGGCGCGGGCGTAGCTTCGGCTCCCTCCTGGCGCCGCGTTCGAATTGCGAACTCGAGTGCCTGGTCCAAAACAAGCACGGAGCTACCAACATGAAAAGCCAGGGATGGCGCATCCGCGGGGCACATTTCCCGTGGATCGCACTTTTGATCGTCGTCTCGCTCGCGCTCGAAGTACCGGCAGTCGCCCGCGATGCGACGGCCAGGCTCGGAGAAGGCCTCAAGCAACTCGTCGCGCCTCCGGCCACGCGCGCGCTCGCGCGCAGCGCCGCCGCCGGCGCGCAGATACAGGTGAGCACGCCGGTCCAGTTCGACGCTGCCAATCGCGCACTGGTGCGCATTTCGCTCGATGGCACGCCGAAAAACGCCGCGACGCTCGGCTCGCTGCGAAAAATCGCCGGGGTCGAAGTCGTGGCGTCGGACCTGTCCTACGGTCCGGGTCTCGTCGAAGCCTATGTCCCCGTCGAGCAACTCCTGAACGTGGCCAACACGCGCGGCGTATCGGCGGTCGTGCCCTCGGCGCCGATGGAGACCAATGTCGGCGCCACCGACAGCCAGGGCTTCGTGCAGCATCGCGTGAACAAACTACCCGCGGGCGTCGATGGCTCGGGGATCACGGTGGGCGTAATGTCCGACAGCTACGACACCAACGCCGCGCCCAACAGCGCGGCACTCGACGTCTCGACCGGGGATCTGCCGGGTCCGGGCAATCCGCTGGGCAACACCCAGCCGGTGGTGGTGCTCGAGGACTTCCCGGGACGCACCGACGAAGGCCGCGCGATGCTGCAGATCGTGCACGACATCGCGCCCAAGGCGAAGCTCGGCTTCGCGACGGCGAACACCGGGCAGCTGGGCTTCGCGGACAACATCCGCGCGCTCGCGGGTGACCCCAGCGCGGCCAATTTCCGCGAGGGCTTCAAGGCCGACGTGATCGTCGACGACATCGTCTACCTCGACGAGCCGTTCTTCCAGGATGGCCCTATCGCGCAGACCGTCGACGAAGTGGTCGGCAAAGGGGTGTCGTACTTCTCCTCGGCCGGCAACCGCCCGGCCACGCAGGCGTATGACTCGAAGATCCGCATCGTGCCCGGCACCGCGGCTTCCTGGGCGAACACCAACCTCGACTTCTCGAACGTGCCCGCCGAGCTGTACGCCGGCGGCTTCCACAACTTCGCCGGCAACGGCGCGCTCGACATCGCGCAGGACGTGCAGTTCACGGTGAATCCCGGCAGCAGCAACAACATCGTGCTGCAGTGGAACGAGCCCTTCGACTCCAGGCCGCCGACCGCGATCGGCGCGCCGTTCGCGTCGGGTACCGGCACCGTTCCGACGGGCGGGTCGGCGGAGTTCACGTTCAGCGGCACGGCGGGCCAGGCGGTCATGGCCTTCGTGGACGGCGATACGTCGACCACGGGCACGTCGATCCCGGACATCGTGCTCGAGCTGCACGGCCCGGACGGCGCGCTCATCGCGACCAAGGACACGGGGACCAACCCCGAGTTCATCGCGCTGCAGCTGCCCGCGACCGGGACGTACACGGTCGTCGTCACCAGCTTCGACGAGACGCAGGGTGGCGACTTCCGCTATGAAGTCTCGAACGCCGAGCTGCCGGAGCCGGTGCTGTCGGATTACAACCTGCTGTTCTTCCTGTCCGACGGCCGGTTCATCGGTGCGCTGGCGGAGGCGAACACGCTCACCAACCGCCCGCTCGAGCTCGGCGGCATCAACGCCACCGTCGGCGTCCAGATCGTGATCGCACGCGCGAACACGCCGGCGCCGGGCCGCAATGTCGCGGATCGGATCCGCTGGGTGGGCTTCGGCAACACCAGCCCGCAGGAATACATCAGCTACCTCGATCCGGTCACCTTCGGCCACAACTCGGCGGCGGGCGCGATCAGCGTCGCGGCCTATCCGTTCTACCCGCCGTTCGTGCCCGAGGCATTCACCTCGCCGGGACCGTCGACTATCTACTTCGACAAGGACAGCAGGCGCCTGCGGCACACCGAGATCCGCCAGAAGCCCGACCTGGCCGCGATGGACGGCGCCAACACCACGTTCTTCGTGGAGGACACGGCGAACGACGACGACGATTTCCCGAACTTCTTCGGGACCAGCGCGGCGGCGCCGCACGCCGCCGCGATCGCCGCACTGGTGCTCGATGCCGCGGGCGGTCCGGGATCGGTCAAGCCGAAGAGGATGCGGCAGATCCTGCAGCACAGCGCATTCGCGCACGATCTCGATCCGTACTTCTCCTGGGGCTTCGCGCTGTCACGCGGCAACTTCCTCGCGATCGACGCGACCGCCGATGGCAACGCGATCAGCCAGTTCGATCACAACGTGTTCACGGTGACGCATTTCGGCGCGCGCGCGCTCGCGAACCTGTCGATCAATGGGACCGGCGGCAATCCCACCAACTCGGGCGCCATCGTGTTCGACGAGCGCACGACGCCGGAGCCCGCGCCCGGACAGCCGTTCGTCGTGGGTCGCACCGAAGGCCTGAGCGCGCTCGACATCCAGGCCTCGTTCTCGCTGCCCGCCGATCCACCGGGCCTTCCGGGCCAGTGGAAGCAGCTCGACCTGCGATTCCTGCCGGGATCGTTCGGCAGCGGCGACTCGCTGTCGTTCGGCGTCGATCGCGACGAGTCGGATGTGTTCGGCCCGGGCGGCGCCGCGAGCGGCAATTCCGCCGACCTCCTCGGCGGCGGCGTGCTGATCCCGTCGGGCAGGTTCGTGCCGGGCGGTGCGCGCTTCTTCGGCACGTTCGAGGGTGGCGGCCAGTTCAGGGGCGAGTTCAACAACCTGATCGGATATGGCTACAGCCAGCTCGACGGCTATGGCTTCATCAACGCGGAAGCGGCGGTGCGGTCCGTGCAGAAGAAGCGGCACTGAGAAGGCGATGTCAGGGAGGCCCGCGCCAGCAATGGCGCGGGCCCGGCCATTTTCGCGAGACCGCGCGCGCGACTCGTGCGTTACTAGGCTTATGGAAAAGGGACCCTGGCGCCTGATCCTCGTGGCAGGTCTGCTCGCCACCAGCCTGTGGGCGTGCACGGCGACCGCCGCGGATGGCGAGCGCCAAACGCTCGAAGCCGCGATCCATCGCTGGGTGGCGGCCGTGAATGCACAGGACGTGGCCGGGCTGACGTCGACGATGACCGGGGACGTGGAGCTCCTCGACGCGGGCGCGACCGTGAAAGGCCGCGAAGCCGCCATCCGCGCGCTGCGAGAAGTCGCGAGGCACGGGCAACTGATCGCGAACACCGTGGAGGTCTCGATAACCGACGACCTCGCCTGGCATGTCGTCGCGCTTGCACAGCGCCAGGAAAACGGCGACGTGCACGCGGGCGGCCAGGCGCTCGAGATCTGGAGGCGCGTGAACGGTGAGTGGAAACTGCACCGCCGCATGGCGGCGGGAGTCGGGCGCGCGGAAAGTCCGCTGACTCGACCGCCGTCAAAAGACCCTGTCCTCGATCGACCGGGAAACTAGCGGGTGGACAGGACTGCACGGCGACGACTGACTCGCTACCTCCCGGCATGCGTCCTGTGCCTGCTGTTCGCGCCGCAAAGCCACGCCGGCGATCCCGTCGAGCAATACCTTGGAGCGCTGAGTGCCGGGCTCGACCCGCGCGTCGTCGAAGCGCTCGGCGCGATCAGGGGCACCGGCCGGCAGTTGCTGGCCGCGCGTGCTTACCTGCGCAACGAGGCGCAACTCGAACAGCGCTGGAGCTGGAACGAGGCGCAGATCGCGTCGTATGCGGAATCCCCGGAGAAGCAGCGCCTCGACATCGCGATCGCGCGCGTGCGCTGCAGTTTCGAGCGCGCCAATCCCGGGCACACGCTGTTCGTGAACGAAAACATCCGCAGCCTCGATCGGCAGATCGACAGGTGGAATCGTAGCGAGACGATCCAGCGCGCCGCCGACCACATGCTCGCGGCGATCCGTGCCGAGGTCGCCTCGCGGTCATTTCCCCGCGCGAGATCCCCGGAGGGAGTGTCCGCGTTTCGAAAATTGCTGGTGTCGTTCACGCCCGTTCCCACACCGTCCCTCGCTGCGCCCGGCCTGTCGTTGCACGGGCGGATGCAGGCCGTCGACTTCCAGGTCATGGCGGGCAATCGCCTCGTCGCGGGTACCGAGGTGTCGTCTGTCGTCGAAAACTGGGAGACGACGGGCTGGAAGGCGAAGCTGCAGGCTGCCGTGGACGAAGCAAACGCGGGCTTCGCAGGGCCGCTGAAGAATCCGAATGAGCCCTGGCACTATGACTTCCGACCGGATCCGGGCGTCGAGCTGGCAACGCCACCCGGGTGCGCGCCGCGCTAGATCGTGTTGATGGATTCCATCAGCGCCGTCACCAGGCGCCGCTCCTCTTCCGTCAGCTCGGGCCGCCAGATATTGAAGATGAGTACGGTGCGGGTGCCCTGGCCTTCATTGCGGGCCTCGTGCTCGATCGTGTCGTTGAACGCGAAGCACTTGCCCTCCTCCCATCCGCGCAGGTCCGCGCCGACTCGGAACCAGCACTTCTCCGTCACGATGAGAGGCAGATGGCAGACCAGCCGCGTGTTGAGGAAGCCGGTGTGCGGACGGATCCACGCACCCGGAGTGAGCTTCGAGAAAAGGATGAAGGGCGCGCGGCCCTGGATCCTTTCCAACGGGGCCTGTGAAACCGCGGCCATGGTCCGCGGGCAACGCTCGGCGAGTTCCGTCACGATCTTGCCGTCGCGGCACAGGTAGCTCGCCGTCCACTCCTCGCTGTCGAGCGACGGATGCGTGCGATCCACCGGCACGTTCGCCTCGGACTCGATGTAAGGCGCGAACACGTTGGGCCCATCGAGCAGACCCTGCAGCTCGGTGCGGATGTCGTTCGTGGCGGCCTCGATCGCATCCATCCAGGGGAAAAGCTTGCGGTCGTAGAACGTGATCGTGGGCAATTCGGGGAAGAAGTACGAGCGCGGCGCCTGCTCGTAGCGCCGTGCCTTGCCCTGCAGCAGCGCGAGCGAGTGCGCGAAGCGCGGGCTCGAGCCTTCGCGGAAGCCCGCGGCGGCGACGGCGGCCTGCATGCGCTCGAACACTTCGCGGTCGAGGCGCGCGCGGGTCTCGTGGGCGCGCCGGATCTCGGCGGCGACCGGCGCCGGGAATTGATCGGCCTCGGGGAAGAGCTTCACGATGTAGCCGTAGAACGTGAGTGCCGCGCGGCGATTGCCCTGCGCCGCCAGCGTATCGGCCTTGAGCAGCAAGGCGCGCAGGTCGCGAGGTTCGAGCTCCAGCGACTTGTCCAGCGCGGCATGCATGGCGTCGTGATCGCTTAGCGCGCGCTGCGCGAGGGCGAGTGAGAACCACGCGGATGCGGAGCCGGAACCGGCGGGACTGCCCGTCAGCAGCAGCAGTTGCCTGCGCGCGCCTTCGGCATCGCCCCGGCGCAAGAGGTCGATTGCGCCGGCTATATCGTGGGCAGTGGCGTTCAATGTGCTGTCGAGCTCGAAGACGGAGAAGACGAGGTGACCATCCCCTTGCCATCCTGCTGAGTAAACGTGATGTCGTAGTCCTGGTGGAACGGCAACGCGGTCGCGGTGCCTTCATAGCTGCGCACCCAACCGTTGAACTCGATGTCGGTCCGTTTGCCTTCGACGGCCTGCCATTTCACCAGCGGCCAGAACTTCCAGTCGTGCACCGCGGCCTGCACGGCCGCGAAGAACTGCGGGTAGCCAGGCGGCACCGCCAGCGCCAGGGAGTCGACCACAGAACCGTGCTCGTCGACGATGATGCGCACGCGCACCGTGATCGGCGCCAGGTCCGCAGACAGCAGTTCCGGTGGATAGGCCGGCGTTCCGTTCTCCTCGAACGGGTACGGAAGATCCCACTGCGCGTCGCCCGCGTTTGCGTAGCTTTGTCCGTCGGACGATTCGACGACACTCATCGCGACATCGCCGGAGCGCTGCACGACGGCCTGCAGCGCTTGCTGCGTGGCGCAGGCCACCAGCAACAGCGCGAACGACATCGGCAGCGACTGGTCGAACGGAATCGAACTGGTTCTGGCGCGCATGTCGGCCCCCACTGGCGGGATTCGGAGGCCGACAGCATGGCGCGTGCCCGATCGGGATTGCAACGGCCATCGAGGCATCATTCAGGGCGACTCACGCCGGCAACGACGATGTCTTCGCCGAGCGCTCGTTGATAGTCCTCTTCGCTGATCGCATCCACCGACCGCAGCTTCGCCAGCAGGTTGTCGATCAGCAAGCGCAGGCCAGGCCCGGGCGTGCCATGCGCGAACGAACGCTGGTACTTGATCGGCCCCGGGATGATCGCAACCAGGAAAGCCATCTGGGCCGGCGTCAGCGCCTGGGGTTCGCAACCGAAGTAGTGGCGGGCCGCGGGCCGCAGGCCACGCAGGTCCGGCCCCCATTCGATGATGTTCAGGTAGATCTCCAGGATGCGGTCCTTGCCGAGTGCCGACTCGAGCAGGAACGTGATCGCCAGTTCCTGCAGCTTGCGCCCGACTTCCTTGTCTCGCGACAGGAACAGGTTCTTGGCCAGCTGCTGGGTGATCGTCGACGCGCCGCGCGCCGCGCCCCCGCGTGAGTAGTTGGTCAGCAGCGCGGACGGCAGTTCGCGAAGGTCGATGCCGCGATGCCCGTAGAAGCCCGCGTCTTCGGAAAGCAGCAGTGTGCGCACGAAAAGTGGTGGAACATCCTGCAGGGCGATGAAGTCGGGGGATGAGGGCGAGACATCGATGGGCTGATGCGGGACAGGCCCGTCACCGGAGCGATAGACGAAGTCGCCACGCAGTCGCGAGATCCCCGGCGGCAGCTGGCGTGGCGGAGTGAAGTTGACCTTCTGGCTCACCGCCAGGGCGCCGGGATCCGAGGCACGTCCGCGTGCACTGACTTCAATCGTTGCGGTTCCAAGATCATTGCCGCCCGGCGCCATCCCCAGGCTTTCGGGCACCGCGAGGCCCGCTGCGCCCAGCATTCGTCCGAACTCCAGTTGCCGCACGCCGAAAGTGAGATCGACACTCGGATCAGTTTCCAGGTCGCGCAGCGCAATCGAGCCCGACAGTTCCGCTCCGGCAAACGTCCCCTGGAGGTCGGGGATTTCGATCGTGCCCTCGGCACGCCGCACGACGCCGTCGAACCGCAGGGTGACATCCGTCGCGGCGCCGAGCCGTGGTTCATCGCCGGCGTCATCCGCCAGCGCTGCGAAACGCGCACCGCGCGCGCCAACGTCGACGTGGAAACGCAGCGCATCCGTGCTCGACTGAAGATTGACGCTGCCGTCCGCGATACCACCCTCGAGCAGCGGGTGATCCTCGCGCTGTACTTCGAGCAGGTGGCCGATGTCGAGCCGGCGTGCCTCGATGTTCCACCCGCTGCCCGCCACGTTCGCCTGCTGGCGAATGGCAAGGCCTGCCTGTGGCTCTAACAAACTGAGCTGTAGATCCCCGCCGCGAATGCCTGCCACATGCCAGGCAGTGACTGGCAAATTGAGCTCGAGGCCCGCCGGTCCCGCGAGATTCGCGGCCCCGATTTCGAGTCGCAGCCGGCCCGGATACGTGGCTGCGATCCTGTCGGCATGCAGTTTCGTTCCATGTCCGAGATCGAGATCGAAGCCGTCGAGTCGCACGAACGGCCAGACGCCGACGTGAACCGAACCCATGCGGGCAACCATGCCGTGGCGCCGGGCTGCGGATTCGATCCGCTCCCGGACTGCGCGCTCCAGCATGGGTTTCAGCATCACCGCGGCCAGGCTTGCGAACAGCGCCGCGGCGAGCGTTACTCCGAGCCACCGGCGTGCGCGGGTTTTAAACGTGAGCATCGGCCCGCTTCAATCCGTCGGCTCTTGCCCATTCGGGCTGATGGGTTGGAATTGGTGGAAATGCAGGGAATCGAACCCTCGACCCCGGCATTTTGAGGTAAGTCATTGAGAGGAGATTAATCAACCACATGCCGCGGGCGTCCGTTGCCGAACATCGACATTGAGCTCGACTGAGCAGAGCTGACTACGCAAAAGTCCCGCAAACCCTGACCCGATCAACAACGGCGAAGGCGCTCCCTGCATTCTGAACCAGTGGCGGGCCGATCCCGCACCGAACTCGTCCAGCGATCGTTCTCCAGGACGACGCG